>JBKQOA010000140.1:0-14356 GCA_052145735.1 Limisphaerales bacterium | reverse complement strand
GACCTTGTGCAGCGGATGCGTGTGTTTGAGCAAAACATTGAGCAGCGCGTGGCCGGCCTCGTGCCATGCGGTCGCGCGTTTTTCCTCGTCGCTCATGGCCATGCTGCGACGTTCGCGGCCCCAGCGGACTTTGTCGCGGGCTTCTTCCAGTTCGGCCTGGCCGACGCCTTTTTTGTTGGTGCGCGCGGCGAGGAGCGCGGCTTCGTTCAAAAGATTTGCGAGTTCCGCGCCGGAATAGCCCGGCGTGCCGCGCGCGATGATGGACAAATCCACTTCCGGCAGCAGCTTCACGTTTTTGGCGTGGACTTTTAAAATGCCTTCGCGTCCGCGCACGTCCGGCAGATTCACGGTCACTTGGCGGTCGAAGCGTCCGGGCCGCAGCAACGCAGGATCAAGCACGTCGGGCCGGTTGGTCGCGGCAATGATGATCACCCCTTCCTGGGTGTCGAAACCATCCATCTCGACGAGCAAAGCATTGAGGGTCTGTTCGCGTTCATCGTTGCCCCCGCCGAGGCCGTGCCCGCGCGAACGGCCGACTGCGTCAATTTCATCAATGAAAACCAGGCACGGCGTGTTGCGGCGCGCCTGCTCGAACATGTCGCGCACGCGGCTGGCGCCGACGCCGACGAACATTTCGACGAAATCGGAGCCGCTGATGCTGAAGAACGAGGCGTCGGCCTCGCCAGCGATGGCCTTGGCCAGGAGCGTTTTGCCCGTGCCGGGCGGCCCGACCATCAATACGCCCTTGGGAATCCGTCCGCCCAGCCGCTGAAACTTCTTCGGGTCCTTCAAAAACTCGACCAGTTCGGAAACCTCCTCGATGGCTTCCTCAATGCCGGCCACGTCCTTGAACATGGTTTTGTTCCGTTCCTTCGCGAGCATCTTGGCTTTGCTTTTGCCAAAGCTCAAGGCGCCCTTGCCGGCGATCTTGATCTGCCGGATGAAGAAAAACCAGAACAGGACGCCGATGGCCAGAAACGGCACGATGGTCCAGAGCGCGCTAATCAGCATGGCGTTGGGCTGGGTCAGCACGACCTTGTGCGAGGCCACCAGTTCCTTCTCCAGTTCAGGCGTGATCAAGGCGTATTCCACCAGGAACGGCACCTCTTCATGCGGCATCTTGATGTTGCCGTTGGCATCGATCCGGTAATACGTGCCGGTGATCTGGGTGAGCGGCGAGGTCTGTTGATTGAAGCTGATCGTGGCGTGCGCAATCTGGTTGGACGCGAATTTGTCCAAAAATTCAGCCTCCTGCAACGTGCCGGTTTGCACGCCCATGCGCTGGTGAACCAGCATCAGCGCCGCAATGCTGCCAATGATGACAATCCACGCCAGCCACGTCGTCGGCGGCACCTTGAAACCGCCCAGCGGCCGCTGGGGTCCGCGTCCGTCACCGTTGCCTTGATTTTTATCGTCGTCGAACATTGTTCCGTGCCCTTTGGCAGGCCAAATTAACATGGTATTGCCGCTTCCGCAATGAGCTAATTCAGCTATAATGATGCCAATGCGAATCGGTGCGTTGACGCTTGAATCCAACCTGTTTCTCTCGCCTTTGGCCGGTTACACCAACCTGCCCTTCCGGCTCGTCGTGCGCGAAATCGGCGGCGTCGGCCTGTGCACCACCGACCTCGTCAACGCCCGCTCGCTCCTGGAGAAAAACAAGAACGCCTTCAAGCTCATCGAAACCCGGCCGGCGGATGCGCCGCTGGCAGTCCAGTTGTTCGGTTCCGTGCCCGAAGAGATGCGCGACGCGGCGCAAAGGGTCGAGGCGCTCGGCATGGCGGCCGTGGACATCAACATGGGCTGCCCCGTCCGCAAGGTCTGCAACGTCGGCGGCGGGTCGGCCATGATGACCGAACTGGCCAAAACCGCCGCGCTCGTCGGGGGCATGGTCGGCGCCGTGAAAATCCCCGTCACCGCCAAGATGCGGCTCGGCTGGGACGACGACAATCTGACCGCGCCGGACCTGGCGCGGGCGCTGGAGGATGCCGGCGTGGCGGCAATCTTTGTCCATGGCCGGACGCGCCAGCAGGGATTTGGCGGCACGGTGAACCTGGCGGGCATTTGCGCCGTCGTCCAGGCCGTGAAAAAAATTCCCGTCATCGGCAACGGCGACATCATCACGCCGGCGGCGGCGAAGAAGATGCTGGACGACACCGGCTGCGCGGGTGTGAGCATCGGGCGTGGCGCATTTTACAACCCGTGGATTTTCCAGCACACGCTGCATTTTTTGAATGATAGTAGGAGCCGACGTAAGGAGGCTGTGCCTTCTGATTCCGCCCGGAACAACAAGCCTCCTCACGTCGGCTCCTACGAAACCGAAAACGGCGACCTCCCGCCCGAACCCACCTTTGCCGAGCGGGTGCGGGTGGTGTGCCGGCACTTGGATTTGATGGTGGAAGTTTTTGGCGAGCAGCGCGGCTGCCGGATGTTCCGCAAGGTCGCGCCGTGGTACGCCAAGCGGTTCGGTCCCTGCCACGAATTCAACAAACGCGTGGTGCAGGTTTCCACGCGGGCCGAATTCCACCAGGTTTTGGAAAATTACACCCGCTGGCGGCAGCAATTTCTCGATGAGCGCGGCGAATTGCTGCCTCGCTTTCGCCCCCAACCGATGGTCGCGTCCTTCATGCGTGACGAATCCGCCCCTGCTCAACGCGAACAAATCCACGTTCCAAAAGGACCGGTGGAGGTGTGGTAATTTTTACAGTCCTTTTACATCTGTCTGACACTTCCAAATCCGTTTCCGGCACGATGTGGTCATGAAAACACTTCGTCAGCTTCATTTATATCTGGGCTGCATTTTTGCACCCATGCTCATGTTTTTTGCTGTTTCAGGCCTTTGGCAGATGCATCTACTGCCATGGCCGCGAAAGGACGCCAAAAGCGATTCCATTTTCGCTTGGTTGTCCACCATCCACACCGGACACGCGCTGAAAGCTGGAACACTGTCCTCCTCAGCCATGAATTGGCTTGTGGTGGCCATGGCGCTCAGCCTCATATTTACCATTATTCTTGGCATCATGATGGCCTTTCGATTTGGTCATCAAAGAATTGCCGCCGGTTGTCTTTTGGGAGGAATTGTTGTTCCGACGATACTTGCTTTGGTCGCTTTCTACCGATGAGCCGTGGAACATCACGGTGGTAGTTATTTCCCGATGCAAAACTGGCTGAAGATGGAGTCGAGCAGGTCTTCGGTCGTGGTTTTGCCGACGATTTCGCCGACGGCGTTGACGGCGATGCGCAGTTCGCCCGCCGCCAGTTCCAGGGTTTCCCCGGCATGCAACACGTCCAGCGTCCGTTGGGTGGCCGCGCGGGCGCGATTGAGCGCGTCCTGATGCCGCGAATTGATCATCACCTGCAGCATTCCGGCCGTGATTTCGCCTGACCAGACCAGTTCCTTGATGGCGTCCTTCAATACTTCAATCCCCTGCCCGCTCAGACAGCAAACGTCCACGGTGTGCTCGGTAGGGCGCGTCACTCCGTGCGCGCCGGCGGCGGGCAGAGGACTGCCCGCCCTACCAGGCAATTCCAGGTTCCGCGGCAAATCCACTTTATTCACCACCAGGATCCGTTTTTTGCCCGCAAACTCGGCCAGATATTTTTCATCGGCAGTCGTCAGCGGTTCGCTGGCATCGAGCACGTGCAGGATGAACTCGGCCCGGGCCAGTGACTCGTGGCTGCGACGGACGCCTTCCTGCTCGATTTCGTCCCGCGCCTCGCGCAGGCCGGCGGTGTCGATGAACACCACCGGCAGCCCGCGGATGTTCGCCGTTTCCTCGATGGTGTCGCGTGTCGTACCGGGAATTGGCGAGACGATGGCGCGGTCGTGTCCGAGCAATTGATTAAGCAGGCTGGATTTGCCTGCGTTGGGCCGGCCCACAATCGCCGCCCGGATGCCGCGCCGCAAAATCTGTCCCTCATTCGCCGTGCGCAACAGCTCATCCATGAACGCCAGGCCATGCTCCAGTCGTTTGAGCAACTGCTCCTTCGTGTCGGGCGCAATGTCCTCGTCGGGAAAATCAATATGCGCCTCGACGTGCGCGAGCGTCTGCATCATTTCATCGCGCAACGCGTTGATGCGCTGGGACAGTTTGCCGGCGAGCTGTTCGTTGGCGGCGGCCAGCGCGAGTTCGGTGCGTGAATGAATCAGGTCGGCGACGGCCTCGGCTTGGGCGAGGTCGATGCGTCCGTTGAGAAAGGCGAGCCGGGTAAATTCGCCGGGCTCGGCCGGACGCGCGCCGTTTTCGAGCAGCGTGTCGAGCACAAGCTTGGCGGGCAGCAGGCCGCCGTGGCAGGTGATTTCCACCGTGTCCTCGCGCGTGAACGTGTGCGGCGCGCGCAGAACGGCCAGCAAGACTTCATCCACCTTTTGGCCGTTCCGGGAAATGTGGCCGTACTGAATCGTGTGGGTGGCCGCCCCAGACGGCTTCAGTGAATTTTTCCCTGCCGGCTGGAAACTTTTGTCGGCAACGGCGAGCGCCTGCGGTCCGGAAAGGCGGACGACGGCCAGACCGCCTTCGCCGAGCGGCGTGGCTATCGCGGCAATGGTGTCGTCGAACATGAGTCGAGGGTCGAATGTTGAGGCTTGAGAGTCAAAACCGTATTTGCCATCGAGTCTTGAATCAAAACGGCAGGTGCCGGAGGAGGCTGGCAAATATTTCGTGGATGGGACGCATGCGTCCGGCCAGGTACCAGGCGGTGACGAACCGTTCCAGGCCGGTGGTCGCGACCAGCACCAATGAACTCATGAAATACAGTCCAAAGGCGTTCGGCGGGTCGGGTTCCATGACCCGCGGAACGCCTTGGTAAAGCACTTCGGTGCAAAGCATGATGCCTGCGGCCCAGGTGACCCATGGACTAATTACCGGTGCCGCATCGAGCAATCGCAACAGAAACAGCGGACTCAACCCGTAAATCACCAGCGTAAATGTCTGCTGGTAAGTATGGCGCCCACGAAAGGTTTCCCCGAAGATTTTTATCAAAATGGCGCAGACCACGACAATCACCAGCATGCCCAGCAGCCGCAACGCCTCAAAAACAATGGCTTTGTCGATGCTGAATGCATGGATGCGGTGGACGAAGGCCTGGGGTTTGCCCCATTCCACCAGGCCAAAACCCTCCACTGCCGCCACCAGCAACATCATCGGCAGCAGATAAAAAGCCACCAAGCTTCCTAGACTGCGTTGGGTCTGCAAAATGCGCTCCCACGCCGCCGCCGGCTTGAATATCAGAAACAGCGCTTTGATCACTTGCGCAACTGATAGCGATTAATAAGCGGGCTGACAATCAAATCCACCTGGACGTTTTGACAACCCGCGCGTTGCGTTTGCGCCGCGCCATTGTAATCTGAGGCATGGACAAGGCGATTTGCACGGCACGGTCAGGGAAGACCTGGCCGGCGTTGGTGCTGACCCTGTTGTTGCTGGGCGGTTGTGTCACGCCCGGAACCGATTGGCAGGCGCGGGTGGGAATTTACACCTATGACCAGGCCGTCGCGGAACTGGGTCCGCCGGACAAATCCACCACGTTGACCGATGGCACCATCGTCGCCGACTGGCTCAGGCGGCGCGCGCAGACGGTCGGGGCGCCGGAACCCTACCTTTTGCCGCCGGGAACTTATTTTGGCCCGCTCACGCCGATGTATTCCGAGACCACCGTGCCCGCCCAATACCTGCGTTTGACCTTCGGCCCGGACCATAAACTGAAATCGTGGAAGGAGATTGCCGGGTAAAATCCGCTTTCGCCGGCGGGCGGCGCGTGGTTAACTCGCAGCGATGAACGTTGACCTCGGCATCTGGAGCAAACTGACGAAAGTTGTCGTCGGTCTTGTCGTGCTTGCCTTTTTGCTGCTTATCGGGATGTGTTATCTGCCGCTCATCCATCAGAACGAGCGGATGCGCCGGGAAATCATGCGGCTGGACGACCAGTTGCAGAAGGAGGAAACCAAATCCAAGCAGCTCCAGGCTGAGATCGACGCGTTGCGCAACGACCCGAAGACCGTGGAACGGCTGACCCGCGAACGGCTCGGTTACGCCCGGCCGGACGAAACGGTGGTGCGGTTTGAACCCGCGGTGACGAACACGGCAGCGCGGCAGTAGTATTTAATTTGAATTCTTCGGCTTATCCGGCGGCAGGATGTTTCGCAGCACGGCGGTGGTGGTGAAAATCTTGTCGCCGCGTTTCAAGGTGAGTTTGAGCTTGGTTCCGGGCAGAAGTTCGAAGTTTCCATTAACTTCCCTGTTTAACAAAATGTCGCCGTCACGAATTCCCGCATTGTAAGCAGGACTGTCATTAGCAACGCAAGCGATGAGATTGGTGCTGTTTGAATTGCTGGGAATAAAAACAGCGCCAAGACGATTATGCTGATAAAGCGCAGGTGGCGACTGTACTGGCTGGAAACGGGCAACATTCTGCTGATTGTCGATGATAAGTTCCACCCGTTTTAACGCAGCCACCCCAAGCATGGCCATAAATTGGCTATTTGACGACGTACCTGATGCCACGTCGTACACGCTGGCTTCGGTTACTGGCACTCCGGTCAACACTATCGGACCGACAGAGATTTTATCCGCCCAGATTTCTTGTTTTGCAATCACCTTGCGCCCGCCTTGTAGGGTTTCATACGCAACGACTGTAGTTGCGTTATTCGTATGATTCGCTTTCCATTTTCGAAATTCTAGTGGACTTAATTTAACTCCATACGGTGTACCAGTATCTACAACAATGACAGAGTTATTGCCTTTTCGTTGTGATTCGCAAAAGGCAAGGACTCCCAGATTCGTCTGCAATGACAATTTGTTCCACGCATCAAATTCGATCGAAGAATTAGTCAGAAAACCCAATCTATTCGTTGCCAGGTCCAATAGTAATGAGTAGTTGCTGAAAAATTGCCGGACAAACGGCCACCCGATTACGCCGTCTTCGGGCCAACCAGGATCACTTGGCTCAAGTAAAACCGAGATGCACACTTTTATTTTTACCGGCCCCGAATCAAAATCATATGGTGTTGTTGTGCCCCAAGAAACTGTATTGGATTTTGAATGTTGTGTATCAGGAAGAACTTTTAATCCCAATTTTTGCGCAGTATTGGAATAAAGAGTTATTGGCGTATCCGAAGCGGTATCCAGGTTTAAGTGAACAGACTTGCCATCAATTTTCGTGTCTCCCCACCAAATCCGCACATCATCAGCGTTCGTTGTGATGACGCAAAGCCACAATAGAATGTTTGCCAAAGAAAACCGCTTCACGCAGGCATCATGCCGCCCGCGCTGGATTACTTCAAATCGTAAATCATCAATCGCCAATCGCAAATCCGCTCACACCGTCATGATTTCTTTTTCCTTGTGGGCGAGGTGTTCATCAATCTTGGCGATGTATTGATCGGTAAGCTTCTGCAAATCCTTTTCCGCCTGCTTTTCCTGGTCCTCGGTGATGCCGCTGTCGTGCCCGTGCTTTTTCAACTGTTCCATGGCGTCGCGCCGCACGTGGCGGATGGCCACCCGCCCGTCCTCGGCCATCTTCTTGGTGATCTTGACGAATTCCTGGCGCCGCTCGGTGCTCAATTCCGGAAACGAGATGCGGATGATCTTGCCCTGCACCGCCGGGTTCAGGCCCAGGTTCGCCTTCTGGATCGCCTTTTCGATCGGATGCGTCGAAGCCGCGTCCCACGGCTGGATGACCAGTTGCCGCGGTTCCGGCGTGGTGATGCCCGCCAGCTCGCGGATGCGCATCTGCGAGTCGTAAACCTCCACCATGATGTTTTCGACCAGTGCCGCGGACGCCTTGCCGGTGCGCACGCCGGCAAACTCATTTACGACCACCTGCACGGTCTTTTCCATTTTCTCTTCTGCCTCCAGCAAAATGTCGTCCGGTGTCATAGTGCGTGCAGATTAACAACGAATCCACGCCGGGTCTAATGAAAATTCAGCCGTCGGTTTTACCTGGGAGCGCCGGCGTCCCGCCGGCCTGCCCTTGGATGGTGGACAATCACCCTGCCGCCGGGACGGCGGCGCTCCCAGGGCTGCCGGCTTAATCGAGCCGCAGGCTCGACGCTCCAACCGCCTCTTGCTAAACTTATGAGCGTGGCGGACATCGTTTTAACCACGCTCAACGCGAAATATATCCACGCCGCGTTCGGCCTGCGCTATCTGCTGGCCAATCTCGGCGACCTGCGACCGCGCGCCCGCCTCGTCGAGTTCGACATCCACCAGCGTCCGCTCGACATCGCGGAAGCATTGCTCGCGCAAAATCCAAAAATCATCGGCTTCGGCATCTACATCTGGAACGTTGAGCCCACCGCCGAGGTCATCGCCGCCATCAAACGCGTCCGGCCCGGCATCAAAATAATTCTCGGTGGACCGGAAGTCAGTTACGAAACCGAAGCCCAACCCATCGTCCGGCTCGCCGACCACGTCATCACCGGCGAGGCCGATTTGAAATTTGCGGAGGTGTGCCGCATGTTGTTGAATCAATCCGTAGGAGACGAGGTGACGAGTCTCACTTCAAATCCGGAATTAAAGAATGAGACTCCTCACGTCGTCACCTGCTCGAAGATCATTGCCGCCGAACCGCCGGACTTCTCGCAAATCGCCCTGCCCTACGATTTTTACACCGCCGACGACATCGCGCACCGCATCATTTATGTCGAGGCGTCGCGCGGCTGTCCGTTCACGTGCGAATTCTGCCTGTCGTCGCTCGACATCCCGGTGCGGCAGGTCCTTTTGCCTGTTTTGTTGGAACAATTGCAGCGCCTGCTCGACCGTGGCTTGAAACAATTCAAGTTCGTTGACCGCACGTTCAATCTCAACCTCGACCTCAGCCAGGCCATCCTTGAATTCTTCCTGGAACGTTATCAGCCCGGCCATTTCTTCCATTTCGAAATGATTCCCGACCGCCTGCCGGAATCGCTGCGCAAAATCATTGCCAAATTCCCGCCCGGCGCGCTCCAATTCGAAGTGGGCGTCCAGACGTTCAACCCGCAGGTCAGCCAGCTCATCAGCCGCCGTCAAGATTACGAGAAACTCGAAGATAATTTCCACTTCCTGCGCCACAATACCGGCATCCATATTCACGCCGATTTGATTGTCGGATTGCCCGGCGAAACGCTGGAAAGTTTTGCCGCCGGGTTTGACCGGCTCATCGCGCTCGGCCCGCAGGAAATCCAGGTGGGCATCCTGAAGCGGCTGCGCGGCACCCCGATTGTCCGGCACGACGCCGACTGGCAGATGATTTACCATCCGCATCCGCCCTATGAAATTTTGAGCAACAAGCTGATCGATTTTCCGACGATGCAACGTTTGCGCCGGTTTGCGCGCTGTTGGGATCTGGTCGGCAACAGCGGAAACTTCGTGGAAACCACGCCGTTGATCTGGTCCGGCGGAGAGCGAGCCGGTGTAGTGTCGGCGCTGTGCGCCGATCCAATCGAGCCGCAGGCTCGACCCTACAGCGGGCCATTTGCCGGTTTCCTGCGTTTCAGCGACTGGCTGCACGCGCGCACGGGACGCACCGACAGCATCGCGCTGGTGCGGCTGATGGAACTGCTCTTTGAATTTCTCACCGTTGAACTCCGGCGTGATGCGAAGCGGGTGGCTGAAGTGATGTGGCGCGACTACCAGCGCGGCGGCCGTCACGACAAGCCGGCCTTCCTGAAGGATTTTCTGCCCGCGGAAAGACAAATGGTTCCATTGCGCAAAAACAAATCCGCCTTGCCCAAACGCCAGGCCCGGCATCTGGTTTAACTGCTTGACGCTGCCGGTGAACTTTGAAAAGGTCGGCCCGGCCGTTCACCCTTGATTTCAAACCTGCATGTCAAACCACATTTCCCGAAGAGGTTTTTTATCCCGCTCGGCGGCGATCGGGGCCGGTCTGGGCGTGGCCACCCTGGCCCCCGACAATCTATTTGCGGCGGCGGCGGATAAGCTGCCCATGCCGACGCCCAACAAACTCCCGCGCTGGCATGGATTCAACCTGCTGAACAAGTTCATGGGCCCCAACAGCCGTTTCAGTGAGCAGGATTTCGCGTGGATCGCGGAACTGGGATTCAACTTTGTTCGCCTGCCCATGGATTACCGGATGTGGATCGAGAATCACGACTGGACAAAATTTCACGAACCCACGCTCAAGGAAATCAACGATGCCGTGGACCTGGGCGAAAAATATGGCGTCCACGTCTGCCTGAATTTCCATCGCGCGCCCGGTTACACGGTCGCCCAGCCGCCGGAGACGAAATCCATCTGGTCGGATGACGAAGCGCTGGAGGTTTGCGCGTTGCATTGGGGCACGTTTGCCAGGCGTTACGCCGGCATCCCCAACCACCGGCTGAGCTTCAACCTGTTCAATGAGCCCGCCAACGTGGAGCCGGACCCGTATCGTCGCGTCGTGGCCCGCATCGTCAAAGCCATCCGCCAGCAGGACCCGGACCGCCTCATCATCTGCGACGGACGCGACTGGGGCAATGTTCCGCCGACCGAGCTGGCCGGTCTCGGAGTGGCGGCGGCGACCCGCGGTTATGCCCCCGGCCAGGTTTCACATTACCGCGCGTCGTGGGTCCAAGGCTCGGACCTATGGCCGGTCCCCACCTGGCCCATCAAGTTGGGCGACACGACCTGGAACCGGGAAACATTGCGCGAACGCCAAATCATTCCATGGCAAAAGCTACAAGCCCAAGGGTTCGGCGTGATGGTGGGCGAATTTGGCGCGTTCAACCGCACGCCACACCCGGTCGTCCTGGCCTGGCTGCGGGACAATCTCAGCCTGTGGAAACAGGCCGGCTGGGGTTGGGCCATGTGGAATTTCAGCGGCGGTTTCGGCATTCTCGACAGCGAGCGCGCGGACGTTAAATACGAAAACTGGCGCGGCCATAAACTCGACCGCGCCTTGCTGGAACTGTTGCAGGAATTCAACAACTGATCCGGGCACAGATCCTGGGAGCGCTGGCGTCTCGCCGGCGAATTCCGGCTTTCTATTCCCGACTGGCCGGCGGGACGCCGGCGCTCCCAGAAGGTTCATGGTGAGGTTATTTGAGCCGGAAAATCTTGTGCCTCCTCACCCCCGCCCGTAAAGAGGCGTGGCCCCACGGGGCTTTATGCCCTTTCCTCCCTCGGGGGGAGGCGCGGGAATGCACCCGCATCAGGAAACCCGGCTGCCGACGGTCAAAGATCCGTCAGTCGTTGGTCCGCCGCTTCGTTGGTCAAACGAGTTAATGACATTGTCAACGCGAGGCCACGCCGATAGCTTTGGGCCGGGCCATCTATGACACCCAATCAACAACTGGCCACGTTGAAGGCGGCGGTTTGCGACGTCGCTATCGACAATTTGACGTGTCAACTCTACGCCACGGATGCCTCCGTCTATCAGATCGAGCCGTTGGCCGTGGCGTTTCCCGCCAACGCGCACGAGGCCAGCGCCGTCATCCAGGCGGCGGCGCAGGCGGGGGTCTCGGTCATTCCGCGCGGCGCGGGAACGAGCCTTTCGGGCGGAGCCATCGGCGACGGACTCGTCGTCGATTTCGCGCGCTACAACCGGCTCATCTACGACCTGAACCTGGAACGCAAAACCGTCCGGGTCGGCGCGGGCGTGGTGCTGGACCAGTTGAACGATTTTCTCCGGCCGCACAAATTGTGTTTCGGGCCGGATGTGGCGACCAGTTCGCGCGCGACGCTGGGCGGCATGATTGCCAACGATTCGTCCGGCGCACACGCACCGGTTTATGGCACCACGGCGGATCACCTCAGCGTGCTGGAAATTTTAACCGGCGACGGGCGCGTCGCGAGGGTCGGTTCCGGCCAGGACTCGCTGCCGAGACAACGCGACCTGCTGGAAAGCCTGACGTCCCTGAACGAGCTGCAAATTACCGAGCGCTTTCCGCCGGGTCTCCTGAAACGCTGGCCGGGATACGCGCTGGCCCGGGCGATGCGCGAGCCGGGCAATCTGGCTCATGTTATCGCCGGCAGCGAAGGCACCCTGGCGGGCATCATTTCCGCCGAACTGAAGCTCGTCCCCCTGCCGGAGAAGCGCGGCGTGGGCCTGCTGTTCTTTGCCTCCGTGTCCGAGGCGATGCAGGCAGCCGTCGAGTTGCTCGACTTGAAACCGGCGGCGATCGAGCACATTGACCGTCTGCTGTTCGACCAGACCCGCGGCCAGCTTGAGTTTCAGGCAGCGCGCGATCTGCTCGAACTCGACACGAAGCCATGCGAGGCAATTTTAATCGTCGAATTTTTCGAGGATGTTGACGAGCGGCTGGCGCTGCTGGGAAAGCGCAAATTGGGCCTGCGCCGGCGCATTTTGGAAACCCCGGACGAAGCCGAACTCGCATGGGCGGTGCGCAAGGCGGGACTGTCGCTCTTGACCGGCTGCAAGGGCGCGGCCAAGCCCGTGACCGTCATTGAAGACACGGCGGTCCGGCCGCGGGACCTGCCGGCCTACGCCGGCGAATTGCAGAAGCTGATGCGGCGGCTGGGGTTGAATGCTTCCTATTACGGCCACGCCGCGGCGGGACTGCTGCACGTGCGCCCGGTGCTGGATTTGCGCCGCGCGGAGGATTTGAAAAAATACCGGCAGATTGCGGACGAAGTGGCCGCGCTGGTGTTGCAGTTCAAAGGAACGCTGTGCGGCGAACACGGCGTGGGCATTGCCCGCACCGAGTATCTCCGGGCCCAGGTGGGCGAGGAAGTTTACCAGCTCATGCGGCAGATCAAGCAGTCGTTCGACCCGTTTAATTTGTTCAATCCGGGCAATATTATTTCCGATGGCCGCTATAAAATTGACAGCCATCTGCGCCTGGGCGCCGGCTATTCCCTGAAAGTGCCGTTTGAACCGGTGCTGGCATTTTCCGCCAAAGACGGGTCGTTCGCCGACAACCTCGAGCAATGCAACGGCTGCGGCGGCTGCCTCAAGCTCACGCCCAGCATGTGTCCCACGTTCATGGCCACCGGCGAGGAAATCATGTCCACCCGGGGACGCGCCAATATCATCCGCGCCGTGCTCGAATTGCGCGGCCTGGAAGATCGCGACCCGCTCCTGTCAACGGAACTCAACGCGGCATTGAGCAACTGCCTGTCCTGCAAGGCCTGCGCCGTGGAATGCCCGTCGAACGTGGATCTGGCATCGTTGAAGGCCGAGCTGCTCCACGCCCGCATCCGGCGCCGGGGATTGAAGTTGCGCGAGCGGGTGGTCAGCTCGATGGACCTGGTGGGCCGGTTGGGCTGCAAGCTGCCGCGCGTGGCGAACCTGTTCCTGGAGTTTTCCCTGATGCGCCAGACCATCGGCCGGTTCTTTGGCGTCACCACCCGGCGGCCCTTCCTGCCTTTCGCGCCGGAACGGTTCGATCGCTGGTTTGCCAAACGTCCGCCCTTCCGCGCGGCTTATCGCGGTCGCGTCATGCTTTGGGACGACACCTTTGTGCGCTATTACGAACCGCACGTGGGCCGGGCGGCGCTCAAGGTGCTGGAAGCCGCGGGCTTCGAGGTCGTGCTGCCGACGCACCGCAAATGTTGCGGCCGGCCCGCCTTCAGCCAGGGCAACCTGGACGAGGCCGCGCGGCTGGGACGGCACAACCTCGCGCTGTTGAACGAGGACCGGGGCAACACCCCCATCATCTTCCTCGAACCGGCGTGTTATTCGATGTTCGTGCAGGATTATCGCGAGTTGAAACTGCCGGGACTGGAACGCGTCGCCGCCCGTTGCATTTTGTTCGAGCAATTTGTTGATAACCTGCTGGAGCGGGAGCCCAATGCGCTGGTCTTTAACGACCATCCCGCACGCATGATGATTTATGTGCATTGCCACGCCAAGGCGCTGGCCAATTCAGATTACATGTACCAACTGGCCACCCGGCTGCCGCAGCGGGAGGTGAAGATGCTCGAAGCGGGCTGCTGCGGCATGGCGGGTGTCTTTGGAATGTTGGAGTCCAAATACAAACTTTCGGTGAAAGTCGCGGAACCGCTCATTCAAGTCATCCGGAACCAGCCGTTCGGCAACCTTGTGGTGGCATCGGGGATGAGCTGCCGCCAGCAAATCCAGCACCTCGCGCCCGTTCGCACCCTGCACATGGCGGAAGTGCTGGCCGAGGCCCTGGTGTGATGATTTGGAATCGTAGGCGCCGACGTGAGGAGGCTCTTGCTGAAAGCAGAATGAAGAAGGAAGAATGCAGAAATCAAACCTTTAACGAATCATCGTAACATTGGCACACGAAGGATTCATCAAACCAGGCGCAACGTGGTAGGGCGGCGCTGCTGCGCCGCCTCGGGAAGGCCGAGCTGCAGCTCGGCCCTACCAGTTTATCTGTGCCAATCTTGTTGTGATTCGCTATAATATCCGCGGAAATTGCCAATGAGCGGCAACGGAAAACCCCTCCCCG
>JBKQOA010000139.1:0-15742 GCA_052145735.1 Limisphaerales bacterium | reverse complement strand
CCTTTGAATGGTGCTTGGAAGACAAAAACACCCTAATCCTGCAACGCCTCAAACCCGCCGCCCCACGCCACCTCAAAATACTCAAACGTTAATCCCTTAAGTTGACGCGTATGCGCCAGGCGGGACGGCTACCAAGTATCACCGCCCCTTCGGCAGTGCGCTGGTGCCCGCATAAACGGCGTTCTTTCCGAGCAACTGCTCGATGCGCAGGAGCTGGTTGTATTTCGCCAGCCGGTCGGTGCGGCTCAGGCTGCCGGTTTTAATCTGGCCGCAGTTCGTAGCCACGGCGATGTCGGCGATGGTCGCATCCTCGGTCTCGCCGGAACGATGCGAGATCACGGCCGTGTATTTGTTGAACTGCGCCAACTGGACGGCGTCGAGCGTCTCCGTGAGCGAACCAATCTGGTTCACCTTCACCAGGATCGAGTTGGCCGTGCCGGTATCAATGCCCTTCTTCAGGAATTTCACGTTGGTTACAAACAGGTCGTCACCGACGAGCTGCACCTTGTCGCCAATCTTGTCGGTGAGTTTCTTCCAGGTCGCCCAGTCGCTTTCGCCGCAGCCGTCTTCGATGCTCACGATGGGATACTTGTTGACGAGCTTGGCGTAAAAACTCACCAGATCGTCGCCCGTGACCGTCTTGCCGGTGCTCTTCTTGAAGGTGTATTTCGAGTCGCCGACGTAAAATTCCGACGCGGCCGGATCCAGCGTGAGATAAATGTCCTTGCCCGGCTGGTACCCGGCGTCCTTGATGGCCTGAATGATGGTTTCCAGCGCATCTTCCACGCTCTTGAGATTGGGCGCAAAACCGCCCTCGTCGCCGACAGCCGTGGACAGGCCGCGCTTCTTCAACACCGCCTTGAGGGCATGAAAAGTCTCGGTGATGGCGCGCAGACCTTCGCTGAAAGTGGGCAGGCCGAGCGGCATGATCATGAACTCCTGAAAATCAATCGGGGCGTCCGAGTGCGCGCCGCCGTTGATGACGTTGGCCATCGGCACGGGCAGGACCTTCGCGTTGGGCCCGCCGAGATAGCGGAACAACGGCTGGTTGAGCCCGGCGGCGGCGGCTTTGGCGTTGGCCAGAGAAACGGCGAGGATGGCGTTGGCGCCGAGTTTCGATTTCGTTTCCGTGCCGTCAAGCTTGAGCATGGTGGCGTCCACCGTCAACTGGTCGTACGGGTCGAGGCCGATGAGTTTGGGGGCGATGACATCGGTGACGTTCTTGACGGCCTTCTGCACGCCTTTGCCGAGAAAACGTTTCTTGTCGCCGTCGCGGAGTTCGATGGCTTCGTGTTCGCCGGTGCTCGCGCCGGAGGGAACCGCCGCGCGCCCGAACGCGCCGCAACACAGCGCCACATCAACTTCCACCGTGGGGTTACCGCGCGAGTCGAGGATTTCGCGCGCCTGGATATCAACAATTTTGCTCATAATGTATTTTTAAATTTTCGAACCTTAAAATCCGAAGCGGGCATGATAAAAGTTGCGCGCGGCGAGTCAAGAAAGCGTTGCCTGGAAGACATCGGCGTGGCCGGAGGCGGCAGCCCCTTTTCACTCAAACCAGGCAAGTTTGGCCTTGTTGGTGTAGTAAAGCAGCCCCAACAAACGCATCTCCACGGCAACGCCATAAAGACCAATGGCGGTGCTGATGACGGTGGGCAGAATGGGAATGTCGGTCCAGACCAGGAACCTCTCGAGGCCATGCATGAGGGCAATAATCACCAGAAAGATGCCGCAGACCGCCAGGTAGGGCAAAGGGACCTTGCCGATGCCCGAAAAAATGGTAAGCGGGTTGAATCCGGCGATGGTATCGGCCATGGCCACGGTCAGGATGGCCATCGGCAGGCAGAAAAGTCCCAGAAACAGCAGTGGCAGACCCGCCAATGGCTGTTGCAACAGCAACATGACCGCGACGCCGGGACCGAGGCAGAGGCACCAGATGCAGGTGAACTGAAAAAAGGGAACCACTAGGTCGTCCCAAAAGGCCGAGATCTCCGGCCAGTCGGGCATGGTCTGGTCGCCGCGCGCCGAGGACTGGATGAGGCTTTGCATGAAGGCAAACAAATAGCCGACACTCATGACGACACAGAGGAAGAAGGTCGCCCAGAAGGACGCTCCCAGAAATCCCATGGACTTGACCCCGGTAAACAAGACCCAGCGAGCGCCTGACAAAAAGGAAAAGACCACCGTGCCGCAACCCAGCAGAATCGCGCCGTCTTTTTTGAACGGATAGGAAAACGCCCCCCGCCAGACCGCAAAGAAATTCGTGGGCGCGGGCGTCATGAGGCGCCGGTATTCGGCAACGCCGACACAACTGCCGCCGCACTTGGGGCACGCGCGGAAAAAATCACCGCCCACGCGGGTGGTTCTCACGCAAGCCGTGCAAAACGCCGTCCCGCACTTGAGACAGCACCACTTGGCGGCGGCCTGGGGATGCTGGGCGCAAATGTCAATGTTGCCGGCCACCGGGAGCGGGACGGGGGTTGCCGCCGGCGGGACTGCGCCCGCCACCGGAGGCGGTCCGGCAGAAATGCGCGTTGATTGCCCGACCGGATCATCCTGGCAAACCATGGGCACCGTTCCCAGACAAAGCACCTGACCGGGGCGAAGCACCGCCTGTTGAATGGGTTGTCCGTCAATAAAAGTGCCGTTGGTGGAGTTGAGATCCCACACCGTGATGATTCCATCCTTCAATTCAATCTGGCAGTGATGGCTGGAAATGGAATCGTCGCGGATTTGAAAATCGTTGTCCTCGATTCGTCCCAACCGGTTCAACCCCGGCTGGAGCAGGATTTCCTGTGAGCCATGCGGGCCTCCTTCAATGCGCAGTCGCACCATAAATCCAACGGGTTGAATTTATCCGGTTGTTGGCCTTCGATTTCGATGCAGGAATAAAGAACCGGACGGTGGTGGTCAATTCATTTTGACAATGCCCGCGGCCTTTGTTAGAGGGCGGCTGGTGAGCACATTGCTGGTCAATTACGACGGGTGGGCCTTTCGGGAGGGTGAAGAAGAGCAGGCAATTCCCGGCCGCCTTCAGTTTACCCTGGTTTACCTCCGGTTTGAACACGCCCATGGCGTCCTGGAACTGCCGCTGGCGCGCCTGACGCTCGACCAGAATCCCGCCGGCAACGTGATAATTCACGACGCAGAAACCGGCTGGTGGGTTGAATCCGCAGACCGGCGGGTTTTGAACGACATTTTTCTCCTCCGGCAAACGCATCTCCGCACCCAGGCGCGCGAGGCGCGCGAGCGGCAGGAAAGCAATCGCAGCCTCAAATACGCGCTCATTTTTTTGATCGCGTTTACCGTGGTTTTTTTTGCGTGCTGGCTGCTGGTAAAGGGCGCCACCAATGCCCTGGTCGCCCACGCGCCGCTGGCCTGGGAGGAAAAACTGACGGACAACGTCATTGCCGACCACCCCAGGATCTTTGTCGTCGATTCCAACGACACCCGCATCACGATGGTCACCCAACTGGTGGCGAAGATTGCCGCCGCCCTGCCGGAGGCGGATCGCCGCTACCAATTCCGGGCCGTCCTGCTGGACCGGCGGGAAGTCAACGCCTTTGCCCTGCCGGGCGGGAGGATTTTTGTCTTCACCGGCCTGCTGGATCGCATTCAGCGGCCGGAGGAACTGGCCGGCGTGCTCGCGCATGAAATGGCCCATGTCACGCAGCGCCATGGCCTGCACAAACTCATCGCCGGCGGCGGACCATACTACGTTTTGCGCTTGTTTGTCAGTGACCAGCAGGAGGTGTTGTCCACCATCAGCGCGGGCTCCCAAATGATGGTGAACCAGTATTATTCGCGGGACATCGAGCGCGAGGCGGACACGATCGGGTGGCATTACCTGATGGCGGCCAACATTGACCCGCGCGGGCTGGCCGATTTCTTCCAATTGCTGACCGAAGGCGAAAGCTCCAGCACGATTCCCGTAATGTTCCGCAGCCATCCCGCCACCAGCGAACGCACCGCCTCGTTGAACAAGCTTTGGGCAAACAGCGAACGAAAAACAGGTTTTGTGGATCTGTCGGCTGAATTTAACAAGCCTTGAGACGGAAATTATCCCCTCAACGCCTGGAACCGGTTGAAGATTTACGGCCCGAGAACCGCGCGATAGAATTGGCGGGGATAGGCGGCGCTGTTCGGGTCGGTGAAATCGTAAACGCCGGTGGTGTTGGTGAGGATCGGTGTCCACGCAGCAAAGTTTGTGGAAGCCTGGATGATATTGGTCAGACCGCTGATGCCCATCAAGCGAACCTGAAATTGTTGATTGGTCAGCCAAGCCGGGTTGGCCAGTTGCGGAGTGTTGAAATTCATCTGCTCGTTCCAGCGCGCCACATCAAAGGACGCCTTACCCCCCGCCTGGCGCATGTAGCCGGCCGCATACAGGTCCGCGCCAACGGCCGCCAGACCGTAGACCGATGAGGACACGCCGCTGCCCAGGGCCGACCAATTGGTGCCGTCCCATTTCGCAATCCGGTTGGCCGACACGCCGCCGATGTTCGTGAACGTGCCGCCGGCATAAAGGTTGTTCCCCATCGTCGTCAACGACAGGACCGTTCCGCTGCCAATGACACTGCCGCCGACGTTCGACCAGTTGTTGCCGTCCCACTTCGCAATCTGGTTGGCGGCGACGCCGTTGGCACTGGTAAAAGCGCCGGCGGCAAAAAGATTGGTACCCAAAGCCGTGAGCGCCACGGGATAATTGTTGAGACCGGTGCCCATGACCCATCCGAAATTGGGATCAAACCGGATGATATTCAGGCAATTGGTCATCGGGGAAAAGCCGGGGCCAAGTGCCGGGTCGAACTGCGTGAAGCCTTTGATGTTGCCGCCCAGATAAACGTTCGTGCTCTGAATCGCAATGGCACAGTATCCGGTCGAATCGTGGTAGTTGAGTGGCCAGGTAAAAAAGGTGCAGTCATTGGTGAAGTTGAGCGCATTGTACCAGTTCGTGCCGTCCCACCACCCGATGTACGATAAGGCAGTATGGCCATCGGCTGTGCCCGTGAAATAACCGCCGGCGTAAACATTATTGTTTGTGACGGCCAGGGCGACGACCTGGTTGTTTAATCCGGCTCCGACCGGCTGCCAGTTTCGGCCGTCAAAGCGGGCGATGAAACTGGCATTGGTGGTTCCGGCATAATTGAAATTGCCCGCCGCATATAGATTGGTGCCGTCGCCGGCCAAAGCCGTGATGCTGGACAAGATCGTTGCACTGGCCAAAATGCCGTTCAATCGGCCGGGAGTTCCGAAGGCATGCCATCGGGTTCCGTCCCAAGACGCTATGTAATTCGCCCAAACCCCGCCGGCGGTGGTGAAGCTGCCGCCGACGCATAGATTCCCGCCGCTGGCCACCGCGCGATATCCCACGCCATTCAAATTGCCGGCGGCGGCGGACCACGATGACCCGTTCCACAATGCAAAATCAGTAGCGCTGAAGCCGCCGGCGTTGGTGAAGGCGCCCGCAACCCAGACCATGCCATTGAGACTGGCAATGCTGAGCGCCAACGCGCTCCCGCCAGTCAGACCGCTGCCCAAGGCCGACCAGGCTGCGCCATCCCATTTGGCAATGCCGCTCACCGGGGTGTTCCCGGCCAGGGTGGAATATCCACCGACATAAAGATCATTGCATGCTTATCCGGTTGGTTGACAAAATCGAAATTTAGCTTTTAACCTCTCCTATGGACCCTCGCGGATTCCCTAAGAGTCTCCCGGAATTCCAACAGGTTTTCCCGGACGACAATGCCTGCGCCAAATACCTTGAGGCAATGCGCTGGCCGGGCGGATTTACCTGCCCCAAATGCCGTCAGACTGACAAACCCTACCGCTTCCCAACACGTTCATCAGTAGTCCTACGCTGCCGGAAATGCAAGGTCAATACCTCGCTGACCAGTGGCACTGTCATGCAGTCCACGCACACACCGCTTTCAACCTGGTTCTGGGCGGCTTACATGGTCACAACGCAAACCCCAGGTCAATCCGCCTTACAATTTCAACGACAACTCGGCCTTTCCCGCTATGAAACAGCGTTTCAGATTCTTCACAAACTCCGGGCGGGAATGGTTCGCCCAGAGCGTGACTGTATCGGCGGCGAATATCCCGTCGAAGTTGATGAGTGCTTTGTTGGTGGACGGACGCGCGGAGAAGGCCGGGGAGTCCATAACATGGCCATTGTCGTTGGTGCAATTGAAGTTCGGTTACGAAAAGATGCTGAACAACGGAAGGCAAAACACAAGCAAGAACATTCTGGCGGGGTGCCGCTTAAGAAACTCGTCTATGCTGGACGGCTTCGGCTCCGCGTTATCCCCACTCGCGGCGCTCACGATTTGACTACTTTTATTACGGAAAACGTCGCCAAAGGCTCAACCATTCGGACAGATGCGTGGTTGAGTTATCAAACACTGCCAGCATTGGCGTATATCCACGATCCACTCGCACTCGTGGGCGACCCGCAGAAGGCCGAAGGCCATTTGCCAATGATTCACCTTGTCTTTTCCAACCTGAAAACTTGGATTCTCGGCACCCATCACGGAGCCATCGGGCACCATCACTTGCAGGCCTATCTCAACGAATTTGTCTTCCGGTTCAATCGGCGATTCTACCCAATGACAGCGTTCAACTCCGTTCTGGGGCTGGCGGCTAATGCGCCTTCACCGACTTACGAGGAACTTTATTCCGGGGAATGGCAACATCCCGCCGCGTGAAGTGTTCGTAATCCTCGACTAGAATCCCACCGCTCTCCGCAAACATCCGGCGCATCCGGCGAAGCCGTTGCGACGGTTGAATGACTTTCATGTTCACCTCACCAACTAACAACAAACTCCTCGAAAAATCAAACAATTATGTGCGATTCTACCAAACCACCCAGAATGAAATTCAATCCGGCGGCGGCGTTTTCAGCGCTTCCCAATTTTGCATCGCCGTTGTGTATAGCCGTAGCCAGTCATTTAACCCCAGACCGCCGCCTGAGTCTTGAAGTTCACGATTATGGGAAACCGGGCAAAGTAGAAGTTCAGATTTATGCCGTCCCTCGGGAAGTGCTTGCGCGAGTTGTTGACCAAACTGATCTGGGTCTGGTAATGGTAATACTAGCCAGCAGCCACTCACCAGAGGGTAATTGGGAACACTTGAAACCAATTCTTGAACACGCTCCCAGTCAATCCCTCCACCGTTAATGTATAGCAAATGCAGATAAGTCCAGCGGATTTCCGAAGGTATGTCTCTGGACGACTTGGGCATCTCGTCAACATGTGCCGATCACAAAACCCTGTAAAGTTCAAAAAATGAATTTTGTCAACCAACCGGATAAGCATAGATCATTGTTGTTGAACGCCAGGGCATCCACCAAGGAATTGACACCACCGCCCACCGCCGACCAGGTGTTGCCGTTCCAAACCGCGAGGTTGGTGATGAATTGGGAACCGGAATTGGTAAAAAGCCCACCGACATACACCAGGCCGTTTTTAACCGCAATCGCCCGCACCGAATAACCACTGAGAGAGCCCACGCCAGCGCCCAAGGCATGCCAGGCGCTCCCGTCCCAACAGCCAATATTGGTCACGGTCACGCCACCGGCATTCGTGTAATTGCCACCCACATAAAGATTGTTGCCATCCGCCGCCAAAGCGTAGGCGACGCCGGAAAATCCGATGCCGCTCCAGCTCATGCCATCCCATTTGGCCAGACCGTAGGCCGTCACCCCGTTGACATTGGTAAAACTGCCGCCGGCGTAAAGCGTGTTACCCACAAACGCGAGGTCGTATACCTGCATCTGGCCAGGTCCAAAGAAATAGGCTGGAACTGACCACTGTTTGCCATCCCACAGGTTCAACGGAGTATTGGTCCTGGCGCCGGATGACGTGATTCCGGCCGCATAAACCATCCCGTTATTCGCGGCCACCGCATAAATAAGATTGGTCACGCCCGGCGCGCCGAATTGCACGTCCCAATGCTCGTCACCGGGAACGGCACCCAACAGGGAAAACGACGACACCCAGAAACTGGCAACAACCATTCCGCATCCCAGAATCGGCGGGAAAAATGTCCGGATGTTCATGGGTTCTTTCTGATTCAGCCACCCAAAATTTTCTCAGCCTAGGTGGTAACTCTACACTATCCAGACCCGAACCGGCTTGCCAAGCGAAAAAAGTCCTTCGGCGACCATACATTGCCGCTGGATCCCGACTCTCCGATCATCCGACAATTTTTTGCAGCCATACCTGTCTCCGTCCCGGACACGGGGTTGGTGGTCCGTTATAATTTCCGTTCCAAAATATACTTCCCTGCCGGTCCGGGGCGGAATAAGGTCTGACACCGTGAACCCGATTCAACCATTGACCCCGCCACACCGGGAAATCAACGTGGTCGAGCCGGTCAGTCCGGCGCTGGAACACGTCAAGCGGATGCTGTTCCAGCCCTTCGACCTCGGCAAATGGTTCGTCATCGGCTTTTGCGCGTGGCTGGCGTACCTCGGCGAACGCGGTGCCGGTTCCGGCGCCAATTTCAACTTCGGCAACCATTCACACCAGAACGTAGCGGATTTTCGGCACGCCCTCGACCAGGCCAGAAACTACCTGTTGAACAACCTGGACTGGATCATCCCGCTCGCCGCCCTGGTGGTGCTCCTGCTGGTGGGGCTGGGATTGCTCTTCCTCTGGCTCAACAGCCGGGGCAAGTTCATGTTCCTGCACTGCGTGGCGCTCAACCGGGCGGAAGTCACCGCACCGTGGAACAAATTCGGGGCCGAGGCCAACAGCCTGTTCTGGTTCCGCCTGCTGTTGGGATTGATCGGCATGATTTTGACGCTGCCGCTGCTGGGCTTCATCGCCGTCATGATTCTGAAAATGATTTACCGCGACGAACCGGATCTGGCCGGCATCATGACGGCCATCGGATTCGGAGTGGTGCTTGTCCTGGTGGCGATCGCCTTTGCCCTCATCAAAAAATTCACGGTGGATTTCGTCGTGCCCATCATGTTTCTGCGCCGGTCCAAATGCCTGGCGGCGTGGCAGGAGCTTGCCGGCCTGCTTTCCACCCACTTCTGGCAATTCGTGCTGTATCTCCTGTTCCAGATCGTGCTGGCAATGGCCATCGGCATTGCGGTCATAATGGTGATGATTGCGACGTGCTGTTGCTGCTGTCTGTTGCTCGTGCCATACATCGGCACGGTATTGCTGCTGCCGGTGCTGATATTCAAACGGGCCTACCCGCTTTATTTCCTGGCCCAGTTCGGCCCGGAATACGACGTGTTCCCGCCCCCGCCCGCGGTTCAGCCCTCGCCGGGTTTGCCGCCGATGCCGGTCGCGCCGCCAGTGATGTAAACCGGCTTTGCGATTGCCAACCCATAACCTGTCCGCTATTGGTTGCTTTTCCCGGAAACGAAGTTTGCCAATTCATCATGAAAATATTGCCCGACAGTTTCAGCGTTGATACTTCCTGCCAACAGATGTCGCCTCCGCAAAGAAGTTTTAGGTTCGCATATTTCCGGGTGGTCATCGGTCGCACGGTCATTGCCCTGGTCCTGTTCTCCTTGTCCATCGCCAGCGTCGAAGCCCAGCCAGCAACGGACACAAACCTACCCGCTCCGTTGAGCTACAAAGCCGATTGGCGCTGGGTGAAAGGCGCGGTTTTTGTGCCCACAAAATATGTGAACGAAGCCCAGCAATGGGATGAATACGACCCGGTCATCAATGACCGTGAGCTTCATTATGCGTCCGTTTACGGGTTCAATTGCGTCCGGGTTTATTTGCATTACTACATTTACCTGAAAAAGAAGGACACTTTGCTCAGGAACATCGAGGACTTTCTGACCCGGGCCGATAAATACGGCATCCGGACGGAATTTGTTTTTTTTGATGACTGCTGGAACCAGCCGGAGGACGCGATGCTCTCGCCGGATTACAAGTATCCCGCGCCCATTTTTGGCGTCCACAACAGCCGGTGGCTCGTTTCTCCAGGTGAGGAGGTGCGAAAGCATTACGCGGAAAACCGCGACCGCCTCAAGGCCTACGTCCAGGACATAGTCAACGCGCACAAGGACGACAAACGGATTGCGTTTTGGGAGACCTACAACGAACCCGGCCAATCGCCCGAAACCAAACAATTATTGAAAGATTCGTATGCTTGGATCCACGAAACCGGCACGACAATCCCGATCACCGCGACCGGCCGCGAGTTTGCCGGCGAACCGTATTCCGATTTCAAGTCGTGGCACGAGTATGGGGGTTACAACTACACCGGCACGCCGGATGAGTTGAACACCGAATGCATGAACCGCCGCGAACAAACGATTCCGGGCATTGTCGAACATTTCAAGGACAAGACCGGATTCATTGTCTGGGAATTCGGCATCGGTCGGGACAACTGCCGTTTCACCTGGGATGAAAACCGCGACCATCCACGCCAGGATGAAACGCCGAAACCGTTTCACGGCGTGGTTTATCCGGACGGCCATCCGTGGTCGGTGGATGACGTCAAGGCCTTGCTCGGACCGGCAGGTTTCGCGAACGCACCGCTGTTTGCCGTGGAATATTACAAGGATGCAAACTTTGCCGCGCTGGCCAAAAAATCCGTCACGCCCATGATTGACTTTGACCTGGGCACGGAACGGGGAACCGGCTCGCCCGACGCGTCGGCCGGTGTCCCGGAACAAAATTTTTCCGCGCGTTGGACCGGAACCATCCTGCCGCCGACCAATGGAACCTATGTATTTTATGTCGATGGCGACAATCAGGTGAAGTTGTATGTGAATTCCAAACTGATGGTGAACAAGAAAACCCCGGAACGAGCGGAAATATCCAAAAATATCAGGCTGGCCGGCGGCAAACCCGCCAAAGTCAAAATAGAATACGTCCATGCCACCAGCGATCCGAATCTGCACGTGGCCTGGTCCGGGCCGGGCTTTGAGAAAACAATTCTGACGCCCGTCAAGGCCGCACACACGCCATGATTCGAGGCCCTGGCCAATTGCCGGATTCTGGTTGCGGGCCGGAAGTGGATGGCATAACAATTCGCCCGGCAATGGAGTTTGCCCTCCAATTATTGGAAAACCGCCCCGCGGCAGCGGGACTGATGACTCCTACGAGTGAACCAACATTCGCAGGAGTTTTATGATCGCATATCTTTGGGTGGCAATCGGCGGCGCGCTCGGCAGCGTCAGCCGCTTCTGGCTTAACGGCCTCATCTCATCAACGCGCTTCGCCGAAACATTCCCGTGGGGCACGCTCGCCATCAATGTCTCTGGTTCGTTTGTCATTGGAGTCGCCGGAGCGCTGGCCAATCCGGAAGGCCGGATGGATTCGCAGTCGCGCGCCTTCGCCACGCAATTTATCATGATCGGCATCTGCGGCGGCTACACCACGTTTTCCTCGTTCAGCCTGCAAACCTTGAATCTGCTCCGCGACCGCGAATGGCTCTACGCCGGCGGCAATGTGATTTTGTCCGTCATCCTCTGCCTGGTCGCCGTCTGGCTCGGCTGGATGCTTGGTTCGACGGTTAACTCCCTGAAAGGAAATTGACATGCAAATTCCGAAAGACGCCGTTCTGTTGCGAATCTTCATCGGCGAAAGCGACCGCTGGGAACACAAGCCGCTCTACGAAGCCATCGTGCTCAAGGCGCGCGAAATGCATCTCGCCGGCGCCACCGTGCTGCGCGGGCCGATGGGCTTCGGCAAAACCAGCCACCTGCACACGGCCAAGATCCTCCGGCTTTCCATGGACCTGCCCCTGATCATCGAAATCGTGGACAGCGAGGAAAAAATCAACACCTTCCTGCCCGTGCTCGACGGCATGATGGGCGGCGGCCTCGTGACGCTGGAAAAGGTGAAGGTCGTCCATTACCGCGCCGGACCGGAAACCGCCGCGTAAATCATTTCGGAGAGGCGAGCTCCGCGAACCCCCATTCCAACAGAAAGTCAGGGGCTCGTAGAACTCGCCCCTCCGATTCAACAATTCATCATTCTAGCGGTCTAACGTATTCATGAAGCCACGCTGGCTCAACCGCGCTGTCCTCGGTATCGGGCTCTTTGCCTTTACAACACTTGGACTCCGGGCCGGGCCGCCGTTTATCACGGATGATCCGGAACCGGTGGATTATCAACACTGGGAATTTTACATCGCCTCGCAGCACTTCCGGACGTCGGATGGCTCGTCCGGCACCGCCCCGCACATCGAACTCAATTACGGTGTCATCACCAACGTGCAACTTCACCTCATCGCGCCGCTGGCCTACGATGCCCCGAAAAACGGCGCGGTGCAGTACGGTTATGGCGATACGGAACTGGGCATCAAGTTCCGTTTCCTCCAGGAGACGCCCGTGCTCCCGCAAGCCGGCGTGTTTCCTTTGGTCGAAGCCCCGACCGGCGACAGCTCACGCGGCCTGGGCAGCGGACAATGGCAGGCGTTCCTGCCGTTGTGGCTCCAGAAAAGTTTCGGCGAATGGACGATTTACGGCGGCGGCGGATACTGGATCAACCCCGGTCCGGGCAATCAGAATTGGGGGTTCGTCGGCACGGTGCTGCAATGTCAGGTACACGACAATGTCCTGGTCGGCGGCGAAATCTATCATGAAACCGCCATGCAAACCGGCGGTCGCGATGACACGGCGTTCAATGTGGGAACGGTCATTGATTTCACCGAACACCAGCATCTGCTCTTCTCTGCCGGCCGTTCAATTGACGGTCCGACGGATTTTCAGTGTTATATCGCCTGGCAATTCACCTTCGGCCCGGAATTCTTGCATTCGTTTGCCCGAATATTCCAAAAGTAGGAGACGACGTAAGGAGTCTCTGATTTGATTCCACGAAGATGTTTGAGACTCGTCACCTCGTCTCCTACAATCGAATGAGTTTTTAAACTGGTTAATATTCATGGCGGACAATACTTCACCCCCACGCGTTCGCTGGCTCAACCGCACCGTCCTGGGCATCGGGCTGGCGTCGCTGTTCAGCGACTGGTCGCACGAAATCGCCACCACCGTCCTGCCCGCGTTCCTCGCTTCCATGGGCGCGGCGGCGGCGTGGCTGGGCGTGATTGAAGGTGTCGCCGACGGCCTGTCCAGCTTCGCCAGGATGGCGTCCGGCTTTTACACGGACAAATTCCAGCGCCGCAAACCCATCGCCGTCGTTGGCTATCTCGTCACCGCGCTCGGCACGGCGTCTTTTGGAATGGCCACGGCGGCCTGGCACATCCTGATTTCACGATCGCTGGCGTGGCTCGGACGCGGCGTGCGCACGCCCGTGCGCAAGGCGCTGCTCGCCGCCGCCGTCACGAAGGAAACCTACGGTCGCGCCTTCGGCTTCGAACGGATGATGGATACCGTCGGCGCGATTGTCGGCCCGGCCACGGCGTTTGTTTTGCTCGCCGCGCTGCACCATAATTACCGCCATGTTTTCCTGCTGACGCTCCTTCCCGGCGTGTGCGCCGCCGGCGTGATCACGTTTCTGGTCCGGGAAAAGGAACGCAAGCCCGTGCCGCACGTCTCATTCGGCGAACGGCTGCGTCTGCTGCCACGGCCTTACCGGAAATTTCTCGTGGCCGTCGGAATTTTCGGCGCGGGTGATTTTGCCCCCACGCTGTTGATCCTGCTGGCGACCCAAAAACTCGCGCCGGTGGTAGGTCCGGCCATGGCCGCCAGCGTTGCGGTCGGATTTTACGTGTTGCGAAACATTTATTACGCCGGGTTCGCCTACGTGGCCGGCGGGCTGGCGGACCGTTTCCAAAAACAGCACGTACTCGCGACCGGATACGCGCTGGCGGCGGTGATGGCGGTGTTGATTGTGGCCGCGCCGATGACGATTGTGACGCTTGGCATTATTTTTATTCTCAGCGGCATGCATGTGGCGATTGGGGAAACGCTGGAAGATTCGTTTTGCGCCGAACTGGTGGGCGAGGAACAGCACGGCATGGCGTTCGGCGTGCTGGCCACCGTGAACGGCGTCGGCGATTTCCTGTCCAGCATCATCGTCGGCGCGCTGTGGACCGCCTTCGGCACCAGCGTGGCGTTCGGTTACAGCGCCGCGCTGTTTTGCCTCGGCGCCTTGCTGGTTTTGCGGACCAGACCGGCAAAGCCGGTGAATTGACGGAGCGGCAATGCTTCTCTAATCTGTACGCATGGCCATAAGACACATGCTGATAATCCTTGTTGTCGGGATTGTGTTTTTCGGGGCAACGCTCAACGCCGCGGACGAGAGAATCTGGCTGAAGGCCAAGATCAACGGTAAACCCGTTCACCTCTGTTTTGATTCCGGGTCTAATGGCTCGGCTCTCTGCCCGCAAACGGTGCAGAGACTGGGATTAAAGTTCAGTCCAGCTCCAACGAACGAACTTTCACATGGACTCTTCGCTGGCGATACCGAGGATTGCACCCTGACGTTGGATGGAACAGATAGCAAGATGACCTTTCTGGTTCTAGATCCGCCTGCATACGTAAGTGCGAATTTTGACGGGCTAATCGGATGGTGTACCATAAGCCCAAACGTAATGCGGATAGATGGAGTTGCGAAGGAGGTCACGTTTCTCTCAAAGGTGCCAAAACAAACCGCCCAATGGGCCCGGCTTACCGTGCTTACCAATTTGGGCGCGCTGGACCTGCAGATACCTCACGGTGACCGTACCAATGGCGTCCTTTGCATAGATACCGGGTCCGATCTCGGAGTCGAACTGCCTGCGCAAGAATTTTGCAGATGGAAAGAGGCGCATCCTCAAAGCCCCATGACACTTGAGACAGCTTTCACCCTTGCCGATGGTTTTTATGTCACCGAAGAAGCTTGGGCTGACCAGATATCCGTTGGTCCGGTAGTTCTGACGGGCGTGCCCATCATTGCGGCTGGCCCTAGTGGTGCAACCAGGTGGGGCGCGCAATACGAAGGCACCCTTGGTTTAGCGGGGCTCAAACGGTTGGATTTAATTGTCGATGGTAACAATGGACTTGCATATTTACGAGCCAAAACGACACACTCACCTTCCTATCCTCATAACCGTTTAGGCGCAGTTTTTGTACCCCAAAAGCAACCGAATCAAGCCGCCGCCTGGGTAGTGAATGGGAGTCCTGCCTACGAAGCCGGCGTTCGCAATGGTGACGTGCTTTTACAGGTGAACGAAATACCTGTAAGAGGTTGGACTGATGACTGGTTACGCTGTTTTAGTATGCCTGCCGGAACTAAGTTGAAACTCAAACTCAATCGTGATGGGACGAATTTCATCACCACGGCCACCTTGCGTGATATCGTTCACCCAAGCCCCAACAAGAATGTGAGTAGTAAGTAGAAGGAGAATCGTTCGCCATCCCTTTGAAAATCCATGCGCCGGAATTTGCCGGACGTCTGCCGAGAAACCAGAAACGTTCGATTGCTGTTCCTTCTCCCCGGGGGAGAAGGTCAGGTTGAGGGCGAGCGTCAAAACAAACTTTTCAGTTCTCCCGCCATTTTCTAAATTCCCGTCATGGCCGACATCGCCCGCGCCCGCCAGCTTCGCAAGGTGGAAACCTGGGCGGAAAAACTCATGTGGCGCTGGCTGCGCGACCGGCGGTTCAGCGGCTACAAATACCTCCGCCAGCATCCCATCGGAATTTACTATCTGGATTTCTTTTGCGAGGAGGCGGAATTGAATGTGGAACTGGACGGCAGCCAGCATGGTTACACCGACCAGCGAAAACACGACGTCGAACGGGAAAAGTTTTTGCAATCGCGCGGCATCAAGACACTGCGGTTCTGGAATTCGCATCTGCGCCGCAACGCGCAAA
>JBKQOA010000138.1:0-5827 GCA_052145735.1 Limisphaerales bacterium | reverse complement strand
GCTGAACACGATGCCGCACGTCTTTTGTTCCGCGATGATTTGGCCATCTTTGTTTTTCACATTCACGGGCAGGTCGCGGACGCTCTTGTCACTGGCGCGAGTCTTTGGCCGGCCAGCCGAACAAGTCGCCGGAGCCAATGCGCGTTGGCGCTGGCAGGCGAGTTCGGATGTTGGTTGGTCGCGCATGGCTCAGCTCTGATCGTTAGACGGCGAGGCCACGCGATTAGTATTTCGGTCGGATTCTGTCTTGGCAGACTTGATGGACGCGCTTTTCGATCAGGTAGCTCAAATCTTCCTCTGGATTCATCGGAAGCGCAGAGGTTACGATTTTCACCGCCTGTTCGCGTGTCAGCGATTTGTTGACCCGGCTTGGCTTTTCGTCACGCGGGGCTTTTTGCAGCATCGCGGCTGCTTCGTGCATTTTCATATTCGTTTATCACTTTCACGTCGTCGCCAGCAGGTCGTTGCCAATTTCTTCGGCGGGTTCGGATTCGGACGATTCAGGTTCAACCACGAATTTTGGTGCAAACATGGTTCTTTGGGCGTCCCACGGATCTGGAGCGAGGAGCGTCCACCCGCTCAAGCTCGCCTCGTCCGTGTCATCGTAGCCTGGCCAGCGGCCTTTTTTGATGCACTGGCAGTAAAGTTTCAGCGCCGCGCGATACTTCGACCGGCCCGGCGAGAAAGAGTCCTGTTCTGGCTGAAGCTGGTCCACTTCCAAGTAGCGCCGGCCAATTTCAAACGGCGGCGAGCTTTCGGACAAGATGAAGCAAAAGCTGGTCATGTCCCGGCCTGTGGCGGCGTTGAACAGGTCGAGATTCCAAGCGGCTTGCGTATCGTAGCCCACTTTGCGCGCCCAGCTTGCCCAAGCACCCACGGCAGCGTTCTTCGTGCTTTTCAGGTCGCCAATGGTCTTGGGGAACATGGAGTCAGGCCGGGCGACAAGATCAATCAGGCACCGCACTGTCAACACGACGCCCGTTGCCTCATCAAGCCATTCACCGGCCACCCATACCTGACGATCACACGCAGCCAGCAGCGCGGAGATTTGCGGGTCGGCCTCCAGCCGCTTCTTGGCGAGGACGGCGGTGTCGAGGTCTTGCTGCGCGACGACTTCTCGCCCGGCCTTGGCCTGGGCTTCCGCCCATGATGTGCATGTGTCGCTGTTATTGTTCCACGGCTTCACGATCACGTGTTCTTCCCGGTCAATTTTACATTTCTGGCATTTCTTGGCTTCCGTGACCGAACCGCACGATGGACACCGTAAAACTTTCGTCTCGTATTCCGCCGGCTGGAGGATGTAACGCGCGTCAAACTGGTCTGGCGTGAGAACCAGCACGTCCAACAAACTGCCGTAAATCAGAGCGTCCGATGCCGGAAGTTCAAAGCCGTTTTTCCACTTGGACGGCGACATTCCAGAAATCATTCGGAGGTCGCTGGACGACACGGAATAGCCGGGTGTTCCACGGGTAGACACGTCCCGGTTGTGATATTCAGCCGGGTTGACGCCGGTTGAGATGATTTTGCAGTTTTGGAACATTATTCGCCTCCCAAAAGTTTTTTGGTCGCCGCGATGATTTCCACCAGCCGAGGCACCGGCAGAGCGGTGATCTTCTCGCCCGGCTTCAAAACCTCATGGTTGAGCAGGAATTCCTTGGCCTCTTGCCATGCGCCGGAGGCTGTCAAAGTGCTGTCGTGGGCCTTCAAAAGGTTCCAAAGTTCGGTTTGAAGCTCCTTTTCGGTTTTGGGCGACGCGGCGGCGGGCTGGGATGGCGCTGGCTGCGCCGTGGCTGGCCCTGCGGGGCGTTGTTTGGACAATTCCCCGTCTTTGTCCTCGTCTCCGGTCATAATTCCAAGCGCGTTGCACAGCGCGTAACGCTTGCCAAACGTAATTGCGCCGCCGAACCGCTGTTGCTCGTTCATCATCGGGTTTCTGGAATCAACCGGAACGGCCACGCTGGATGTTTCAAAATGGCCGGCGTTGTGTTTCAAGGTGACGATGGACTCCACCAAGTTATTCTCGATCTTGGTGCTGATCGTGAATGAAAACTTGTGCCTGAGCAGAATTGGCTGAATCTGCGGAATCATGGCGTCCAGCGGGCAGTATTTGTATGCGTTCTTCGCTCCAAACTTTTCCTTTTTCAACACCGGACATTCGGCCTGAAACGCGGCGAGTGCCTTGTCGAATTCCTCTTTCGCACGCTCCGAGCGCATTTCGCGGCGCATGACTTGAAGCCGTTCAAGAATAGCGACTCCAGACTCGGCTGTAACGGCCTTTTCGAGCAGAGCGTTGATGTTCACGCCAACCAAATCAATGGCTGGCGGTTCTGGCTGTGTGACCTCCATCGGCTGCGTCGTGGCCACGGCCAATTCAGGCTGTGGAGTTTGGTTGGCTGATTTCATTTGAGTTTTTCCTTCAATTCTTCGGCGGACATGATCTGCGGCAGCGGCTTGATGTCCGGCATCGGGGGCCAGCCGCGAAACTCCGTGTCCGGGTCGGTTTCCCTTGCCACATCATTCTCGTGATCGGCCTTCTCCGCCTCGATCTCGGCCTGCCGGTCAAGGTCAGGCCCATCGTGGACCGGATTGGTAAAGCGGGACATATTCACAGGTTTTGTTTCTTGTTGGTTAAGTTAAAATTCTCCACAGGTGTTTTGCAAAACTTCCTAGCGGCAAATTATCGTGGCGGGCAAGCCAGCACGAGAACCGGAAGCCCGAACACCAGCGCGTTGATTCCCATTCGCTCGGAGTATATCGAAATGGTTCAATTGGTTTAATTTTTGGCATATTTCTTACAGCGTGAAACGATTTCACGATGAGTCGCCCAAACCTCTGACCTGTTATGTCAACTTTTTTCATTTCGTCCTCACAATGTTGGTGCCCGCGCCGTCCAGCCGCCGCTGCGTGCGAATCTTAATCTGCATGTAGCGCGCGATGTTATGCGCATTGGTGCGTTCTTTCTCGCTGGTGACAACAATGGGATCACCATTAACTTTGAGATCGGCAATGGCTTTTTTCAACGGGTTTTCGTTTCGCATGAAAACATCATGCTTTTTCACAAAAGAGTTGTCAAACCTTTTTTGTGAATTAAATTATCGGCATGGGTATTTCAATCGAAGATTTCCGGGCGATGGAGGCGCGGCTCGCCAAACACAATCCGCCCGCGCCGGCACCCGCTGACGCCGTGGCCGATGGCGAGGAAGCCTGGTTGCACGAGGAGATTATCGCGGAGCTTCGGCGGCGGCGCTGGATGTTCATACACTCGCGCATGGATCGCAAGAGCACCGTGCAAAAAGGCACGCCGGATTTCGCCATTTACCCGCCGGGACGTGCGGCCTTCTTTGTGGAGTGCAAAACGAAAAACGGAAAACTGACGGAAGAACAAACTGTTTTCAAGCACTGCGCCGAGGCGTCAGACTACAAGTTTTTCATCATTCGCTCTTTCGCTCAATTCTTCGAGATACTCACATTTCTCGAAGCCGCTGACCGTCGAACCAATCCCGCCAGTCCGTAGCCGGATCGGGCACCGGAAACGACTCGCCGCGCAGCGCGCGTTCCCGAACTTCCCGAATTTCAAACGGATTGTCCGAGCGCGTCGCCGTCTGCGCCCACTTTAAAATAGCGTGCGTCTTGTCGTTGACATCGTGCGGGTGTTTTTCTTTCGACGAACGCTTCATCACCGGGCCGAGCTTTTCAACGCTTCGGTCTTCAATAATTTTCATGCGGTTGTCGAAGCGGATTGTCCGGCCTGAATTTTTCAGCAGATGGCCGGTGATGATGTCCTCGAAGGAAACCGAGTCGCACTTTTCGGGGAAACCGTTGATGGCCAGAATCCATTCCAGCGGCAGCGCGTTGGTGCAACCATACCAGTAACCCGCGCCGACATCCTGCGCCCAACCCCAGCCGGCGTCCCGATTGTCGCGTCCGACAACGATCCCACCATTGCGGATGACGCCATTCTCGACCGTCATGCCCGTCCGCTTCTCGTAACTCCCGCACACCGCGTAATCTTGCTCCATCGCCGCGCGCACGGCTTCCAGCCAGGGCGGGAGCAGGACGCAACGGTCGTCCACGAAGCTAATCCAGTCGGTATTGCAGAAACAGACTGAAGTGTTAAGCGCGGAACTTTTAGCCCACCAATCTTGGGTCGTGATGCGGTGCGGCCCCTGCCAGACGTTCGGCTTGGGCTGGACTGCCAGCACGCGCTTGAATTTGGGGAATTCTGGATGCGGGATTTCCTGCTGGCCGGCCATCCCCGTGTCGAGCAGGAACACCTCGACGTGTTCCCAATCGTTGATCTGAGGATGGAGCGATTGCATGAACCAGTCAAACTCCGGCTCTGGCCGGCTGGTCGTGAATACCACTGTCAACGACTTCATGGCGGACGGTTTCTTTTCGGTCTCGCCTACAAAGCGCGGATCATACCAAGTTTCGATAGCCATAGGTCATGCGCGTTGAAAGACTGCCCAACATTCTTCCTTGTTTTCAACCCGAAAAAGCTCCTTGAAACCGAGCGCCGGCAGAAGTGCGATGGCGCGTTCCACTGAACCGCCTGACCAGTGAAGATCGTCGGCCACAAGGAAACCGCCCGGCTTCACCTTACTTGTCGGTCCGTTCCGCGGCATCGCCCCTGAGGCTTCCCCCGAGCGAGCGACCGTACCCCGCTGCCGCTCCGGAGGCACCCTGATCGGCGTCAAGCCAGTGATCGTTCATTATTCCCCCCGCGCCGATGGGATAGACTGCGACCTTTGATACCGTCAGCAAATCGGCGGTCGTCTTAATATCGCTCGCAGGCACGAGCAAGTGGTTCAGCGCCACCATCTGCCCATAGTTGGGAAAGACGGTCACCGGAAATGAACTCGCAAACCAGATCAGGTTCTTGCGCCCCGGCACACCCCCCAGATAGCGGGCCAGATAATTTAGCGCTTCCAGCGTCATTGAAATCCTCTGGGAGTACTGATATTGAGCGGAATCATGGTTCGCCTCCAGGACCGCCGCCGTCGCGCCAGTCGGGTGCCCATTGATTGACGTCATGGAACTCAACTGTCTTTCAATTTCCGCATTATCAGTGCGGGTGCGCAGTAAAATTTCCTTCTCCGGCGCATATTTCTTGTCGTTCAGAGCCGCGCTCAACACCGAGGTATCCGTTGTGAACCCCTGCACATAGCGCAGTTTCGATCCCAGCAGGAAGATCGCCGTCCGCGTCCCCGGCTCCATCGTCTTCAGGAAGTTCAAAATCTGCTTGTGCATATTGCTCTGGTCCTCGACAGGCGTGTTCAGGCTGTCCAGCAAAAGAATGTTCACCGAATCGCTCTCCGGAACCGGCGGGACGTTGGTGTAAACATTGGGCGGCATCGTCGGCATCGGGGCAGGAGCACCCTGCGGCAATGTCTTTAAGGTGTGTTCTTCAAAAAAATCGATGGGTTGCTCTTTCCCTTCCTCCATCACTTTGAAGTTTTCCTTTTGCAGCGCCGTCACCGCATCGCCGTTCCCTCTGGTTACCACCACGTCTACGACTACGGCGTGGGCTTGAACCTTAAACACAGGCACCGGCTCCTTTTCAACGGAAGCCGCCGTCTGGCCTCGTGCGCCCGCAGCAAAACACCAGGCGGCCATCACCGCAATCAACCCCAAAGCACGCAGACGCATAGCCCCTCCTTGATTCCATTGAAAATATACCAGTTGGACACGACAGCCTGTTTACATGCCTGAACAGTGGCAACGATTGACGAAGAGATGCGGGAAAATAACCCCGACCTGTTAGTCACAAGATCCCGCAACAGCGCGCCAATGCCGAAGCTCCGGCCTATTTTCTATTCCCTATTCC
>JBKQOA010000137.1:0-23921 GCA_052145735.1 Limisphaerales bacterium | reverse complement strand
GGGCGGAGTTGCTACTCCGCCATTCTTTTTTGGGGCGGCGCGGCAGCGCCGCCCTGCCCTTTGGGATTATATTCCCCGTTCGTCCACGATCTTGTTGCCCTTGCCGAGGACGATGACGCGCGGTTTCCATTTCGCCGCCCGTTTTTTGTCCACCGCGGCAAAGTTCATGATGGTCAGCAGGTCGCCCTTCTTGCCAAGGTGCGCCACCGCGCCATTGAGGATAATCTGGCCGGAACCGCGTTTCCCGCGGATGGCATAGGTCTCGAAGCGGTTTCCATTGGCCATGTTGCCGCACAGGATTTTTTCATATTCCTGCAGCCCGGCCTTTTCCATCAGGTCGGCGGCAATGCTCAGACTGCCTTCATACTTCACGTTGCCGCCGGTGACGGTGGCGCGGTGAATCTTCGATTTCAGCAAATGAACCTGCATGAGACTTTGAGTATAGCGTACTTCGCCATTACTTCAACTTAAGAAAATTCTTCATGATCACCCGGCCGCTCTCGGTCAGGATGCTCTCGGGATGAAATTGCACGCCCCAGATCGGCAGCTCCCGGTGCCGCACCCCCATGATTTCGCCCTCGTCGGTCTCGGCGGTGACTTCCAGGCACGCCGGCAGCGTTTCGCGCTTGATGACCAGTGAATGATAGCGCGTGGCCAGGAACGGATTCGGCATCCCCTCGAACAAATCCTTCCCGTTGTGTTTGATCGCCGAGGTTTTGCCGTGCATCATGCGGTAGTTCACCACCACTTCCGCGCCAAAGGTGTGCCCGATGCACTGGTGACCCAGGCAGACGCCGAACACGGGAATGCGCTGGCTGCCAAACGTGCGGATGACCTCGTTGGACAGGCCGGACTCGCGCGGCGAGCACGGCCCGGGCGAAACGAGAATGCGCTCCGGTTTCAGCTCGCGAATGGCATCGAGCGTGATGTCGTCATTGCGCCGCACCTGCAGGTCCACCTTCAACTCGCCAAGATACTGGACGAGGTTGTAGGTGAATGAATCGTAATTGTCGATGACCAGAACCATGTTCGTGCGGGCAATTTAATTCAATGGCCTGAAAATGAAAGGCTTAATCAGCGACGGGTGAGACTGATAATTGTCCGTGCCCGGGTTTTGGATTCGATTCCCGGGCTTGCTTTATATTCCGGACAGGTTCATCATGGGGTCGGTGGGCTCCGTCGAGCATATGAAAACCCTGATTGGCAAGACTGTCGTGCGCCTATGAAACTCAACCTCAAACAGGACAACACCCGGTGCACCGGCCTGCAACTGAATCCAGTACGTTTTGAATTCACAGATTCAACAGCCACCACCGTTTCGGCGGCAGGCAGATTCAACGACTGGCACCCCGTCACCAAACCCATGCATCCTTCGGGAAACGGTCGTTGGCGGGTGTCCTGCAAGCTGCTGCTGTTTTGCCTGTTCTTCACGACAGCGTGTGCCCGGGGAGGACCCATCGCGATAGGATATACGAATTGTATGGCCGTGACCCATTATCCCCAATCGCTGATGGATCAAATCGGCCAGTTGAAGTGGTACTTTGCTCATGCCTCTGTGGGGGAGTACATGATGGACGGCATAGCGGCCCTTCACGCAACGAACGCGAGTTTCTACCAGATCAGCGGGGTTTCGGCAGCTACCAATCCGCCGGCGGTAACCGAAGCCGGCGTCATTTATGATTTTGATCGCGGCAATCCGGGCTGGTGGCAGAAATTCGACCTCTTTCAATCCTGTGTGAGCAACGGCTGGCGATACCCGCTCGTGAACATCGCGATGAACAAATTGTGCTTCATTGACGCTGACGCAATTTTGGACTGGTGCACCGATTATGTCTCGACCCTCGAGTCCGCCTTTCCCGAAACGATGTTCGTGTATATGACCATGCCTTTGACAACATATCAGGACAGCGACAATTATGCCCGGAACGTTTACAATGACGGCATGCGCGATTGGTGTCGCACGAACAATCGGGTCTTGTTCGACGTTGCCGACATCGAGGCGCACGACACCAACGGTGTGCTGTGCACCTACGTTTACAGCGACCGCGTCTGCCAATACCTCTGGCCAGGCTACAATGCCAGCGGTGATGGCGGGCACCCCGACTCGCCTTACGCCCAACAGCTGCTGGCCAGCGGGTTTTACGCGCTGGCAGGGGCATTGATGTCGGTGGACCGCGACGGCGATGGTGTGAGTGACGGACAAGAACTAATCGCCGGAACCCGTCCCCTTGACGCGCAGTCAGTCTTTAAACTCGTCAGTCCGACCACAGCGGTTCCGGGGGCCATCGTGCTTCAGTGGAACAGCAGTTCAAACCGGTTTTACACGCTTCAACGCGGCACCTCACTCATGGCGCCGGTCAGTTTCACCAATCTGCAGGTGGATGCGCCGGCCACGCCCCCGATGAATACCTGCACTGACTCACCGCCAAAAACCGGGTCGTTCTTTTATCGAGTCACGGTTCGACAATAACCGTGCAACCACTGGAATGGTTACAAACACTTCACTTGACGAAGAGTCTCTGCCGGTTTTTGAGTCGCAAGGTCAGTAGTGCTGGAGACGGAAATACTGTTGCCGACCGGACGGAGCGAGCGGGACATTCGCGAAACCGCCCGCCAGTCGCGGGACATTGGTCAGAGTTGTCCAGGAACCGGTTGCGGCAAGGTTGGTGGTGGTTGCGAGGAAATAATTGGCCAGTGACGCGGACCATGAGATCGTGAAATTGGTGGATCCAGCGGTGATATTCAGACAGGGCAGGATTTTGGATGGATCCTGACCCACGAACGTGAAGACGCAATCGGCCGGCACGGTGGCGACAAAGACACTGTTCGTGACCCGGCATGAGGCGCGAAAGGCAAGGTTGGTGTTGCTGTCGGTGTAGTAGAGATCGAGCAGGGATACGGCCGGAAGCGATGCCAAAGTGACCGACAAATTTGCGGAACTGGAATTGGGATTCACGCCCGTAAGGGTGATCTGTCCGGTAACCGGGTGGTAAAATGCCACCAGTTGAAGCGATCCGAGTGAACCGCGGACGGCGATACGGCGGGCTCCGGGCCTGACGAATTTACTGATCTGCGAGACGGTGTAGAAGTTCTTGCGCGGCGTATAGATCCTGGGAACGGCAAATTGCCCGTTCGCGGCGAACAGCCCCCAGCAGCTCCAGTTGTTGAGGATGCGGTAATAACTGTCATACCCCTCCCAGACGATGCCCGCCGAAGCGCCATTGGTCAGATGATTGAGCAGATAGCCGGCCGTGTTGCGGAAATCCTGCCAGACATAGACATTCGTCGCATACCATTCGCAGGAATAGCACCAAACGTTGAACTCCGTCATCCAGAACGTCATGCCATTGAACGGAGGACCTTGCAGCATCTGGTACATGCCCGCAGATTCAGTCCCCCCGGCCTGGTAACTGTGAAGGCCAACATGCGCCATCTTGGCCATGACCACGGGATCATTCATCATCTGCCACAAGTAGCCAAACTCGGTCTGGCTGTCCGGAGCAACAAATCGCAAATCGCTCATCCCATTGTTGTCGAGTTGCTGGGCCAGACAATGCAGCGCGTTGGTGTACTGATAGCAACCCATCATCACACCTTCGGAAGTGTCCGCCTTGTTGTCCGTCACGTACACATCCGGCTCATTGTCCGGGTCGTTCAGCGTAAACTGGAGATGCTCGGTGTTCCGCGCGTAAATGAACAGGGAGGCAATCATCTCCGCCCACTCGTTTTCGAGCCCCGGAGTGAGGTTGGTGCCTCCCAGCCACGCCGGGCCGGGCCCCTGGAAATTGACCATCACGCCGTTGGTGATCCCGCGCCGGTTCAGGTAACCCATGAGGCCCCAGAGCTGCTGGAATTCCGGCCCGCTGTAGATCTGGTTGTAATAACTCCAGTTCATCACATTGGGATTGGAGTTGTCATTGGTGGCCTCCCAATCCGTATTGTCCCAGATGATCCGGAACAGCGTCATGCCCGCCTGGTCGATGAACGCATCGATCACGGGTTGGACTTCGTTGTTGGTCCAACTGCGATGATTTACATTGACGCCGAAGCCCTCGATGGTTTGGAACACTTGCGAACCGTCAACCGTGACCGTCTGGGCGCAAATGTTGCCGCCTGACAGGAAGAGAAGTGCTGCAACAGCCAGGAGAGCCCGCGGCCGTCTTCCCTCCAGCCATCTTCCAAGCGCACATACCGTCTTCATAATTCAGAAGCCGCGCGAAGACATCAGTCCGCAAAGGGTTGCATCTTCCGACCGTCTTACTCAAAGTCACTCGGCTTCTACGTCAACTGTAATGAACGCTTATAATGAGTGCAATGGATAAAAGCCCGTCTCACGGTCATGCTCGCACAACTCGTTCAGCGTATTTGATTGCGACAACCACGTCGTGAAAGTTGCCACGCAGGTTCATTTGGCGGCGAACCCCTCCTGCATTACCAAAACCCTCAATTCAGTGGAATTATGATTGGGTGACGGATCACTTCAGCAGCCTGACTTTGCAGGTCAAGAGTTGAGCGCTTGGCGGACCACGTCCTCGGAAACTTGCCGGCCCCAGACCACGCGGCCGATTTTTTCGGCAAGCACGAATTTGATTTCGCCGCCGCTGACCTTTTTGTCCAGCTTCATCGCCACGAACAGGTTTTTGCGCTGTCCCGGGTTCAATTTGATCCCGCAGGGCAAACCGACCCGCTGGAACAGATCTCCGATCCGCCTGGCATCGCGCCCGGACAATCCCGTCAAGGCACAGGACAGCCTGGCGGCGGCGACCTGGCCAATGGCAATCGCCTCGCCGTGCAGATATTTTCCGTAACCGGAAATATTCTCAATGGCGTGGCCGATGGTGTGGCCGAAATTCAAGATTGCGCGCAGGCCGCCTTCGGTTTCGTCCCGGCCCACCACCTCCGCCTTGATCTCGCAACAGCGCGCGACCACGGCGGCGAGCGTCCCGGGTTCGCGCCGGAGCAGCTTCGGCAAATCGCGCTCGAGTTGAGCAAACAGCTTCGCATCGCGGATGATGCCGTACTTGATGACTTCGGCCAGGCCGGCTCGAAATTCCCGTTCGGGCAGCGTCTTCAGCGTGTCGAGGTCGCACAGCACCAGGCGCGGCTGATAAAACGCACCAACTAGGTTTTTGCCGGCCTTCAAATTGACACCCACCTTGCCGCCCACGGAACTGTCCACCTGCGCCAGCAGGGTCGTCGGCACCTGCACGAATGCCACGCCGCGCAGATACGTCGCCGCAACAAATCCGGCGAGGTCGCCGACCACGCCGCCGCCCAGGGCGATGATGAACGACTGGCGTTCGAGCCGGTGCGCCGCGAGCAGGTCATAGCAGGTTTGAACGGTTTTCAGGCTCTTGGCCGTTTCCCCCGCCGGAACCACAATCAGCGACGGGGAAAAGCCCGCGGTGGCGAGGGAATTGAAAGCGGGTTTGGCAAACCGGCGGCCGACGTTGGTATCGGTGATGATGGCGCAACGCGCGCCGAGTTTCAGCCGCGCGCATTCGCCGCCCAGGCGCGCGAGCAGGCCGGCGCCAATTTTGATGGCGTAGCTGCGATGGCCAAGCTGGACGGGAACCGTATGCACGGGCCAAGCATAAGGACTGAAGGCGCGGTGTCAAAGTTTTGCCGGCCTTTTTCATTCCGGTCCGCTCGGGATTGTTTAAACTCAATCCATGATCAACGCCGCATCAATCCTGCCTGAACGTTTCAAGGTTCAAACTGCCATCACCCTTTTGGCTGCCGTTGCGTCATGCGGATGCGCCACCAAACCGGCAACCCTCCCCCCGGCGAAGCCGGCCAAACCCAACTTCACCATTTTCATGGTCGGCGACTCCACGATGGCGGACAAACCGGTGATTCCAGCCAATCCCGAACGTGGCTGGGGACAAATATTGCCGATGTATTTCCAGGACAATGTGCGGATTGAAAATCACGCGGTGAACGGCCGGAGCTCAAAAAGTTTCATCGACCAAGACCGATGGGCAACGGTCACGAACCGGCTCCGGCCCGGCGATTACGTCATCATCCAGTTCGGCCACAACGACGAAAAGAAAAATGATGCCACCCGTTACACGGAACCGTTCGGCAGTTTCAAGGCGAACCTGGCCAGATTCATCCGCGACAGCCGCGTGCTTCGGGCCACACCCATCCTGGCCACGCCGGTTGCCCGGCGAAAATTCGATGCGAATGGCGGACCGGTGGACACGCATGGCGATTACGTGGCCGCCGTGCGACAGCTGGCGCAGGAACAACAAACGCCATTGCTCGACCTCAATCGCGACAGCACGGAACTGCTCGCGCGCCTGGGACCGGAGTCTTCAAAAAGGCTGTACGACTGGATTCCGGCGGGTGAATTCGAACGCGATCCGAAGGGCCTGTCGGACGACACGCATTTCAACGCCTACGGCGCCAGCCGCATGTGCGACCTGGCGGTGATGGAAATTGAGGCCAATGTTCCCGCATTGGCTGTCTGGCTGAAACAACATTCCGCCGCCGACATCAACCAGGCTGGTGCGGAAAAATAAGCGGGGAACCGGGAGGGCGGCAACGAGCGGCAGGGACCGGGCCTAAAAATGCTCCCGCCCGCAGGATGATGAGGCTGGTCCTGCGGGCGGGAATTGTAACCCCTCCGCGTTAATCGTACTTGGCAAGCGTTAACAACCCTTCCGGATTGGCGACGCCCGCGCCTTGAACAAAAACGATGTGCTGATATCCGAGGTTGCGCAATCCGACGAACAAGGGTGTGCCGCGGTCGCGGAACTGTTCGCCAATTTGCGGCTCGGTGTAATTCTCCAGGATCACCACTGCGGTCTGGTGCTGCGGCAGCCCCATCGCCTCGGCCAGAAGCAGGTCGTTCTTTTCCCGGGCGGAAAGTGTCGGTTGCACCATCTGGCAGGTGTTATCATCCAGCGATTTGATGACCAGCGCCGTGCTGTCGGTATTGTGAAACGCCTCCGGTGGCGGCGGCGTCACACAGGAAGTCAACAGAATAGGCAGGGCCGCAACGGCCAATGAGCACATGATTTTCATAAATTTCAGTTCATCCCGCCGGTTGCGGGGTCTTTGCCTTATCTTGTTTATGCCGGTTAAATCTATTGCCCCCAAGTTGTTTCAATCCCGGGCATTGCAGCTTTAATGCCACCAGCAGTCGCATCAAATCCTGAACAATTTTCCCGCCAAGTGTAATACTTTTGGGCGGCTTTAAATTTTCTAGGCAGTTGCAATAACGGGAGGGTCTGTCCGTCTGAAAATCTTACAGTCGTTTCGTGGTTTTAAGGACAAAACCAGGATGAGTGGTTCCTGCGGCGTTTACAGGTGGCGCAACAACAGCCCCGGAGCGCAACCCAGAAAAATGACCAGCGCCGCCAGCAGGATCAATGTCAGCCTCATGACCAGCGGAACCTTGATGGCTGGCGCGCTTTCCGGGGCATCCAACACGTAGGCCTGCTTCAACACCTGCAGGTAGTAGTAGAAAGACACGGCGCTCATCACGATGGCCAGAATCACCAGCCAGAGCAGGCCGAGATGATCAGCATCCGCCCCCACCGCCGCGCTGAACACCAAAAATTTTCCGATGAAACCCGCCAGCGGTGGAATGCCAGCCAGCGAAAGCAAAAAAACGAGCAGGCACAATGACAATCCCGGCGCCCGGCGGCTGAGTCCGGCAAAATTGGACAGTGCGTCACCGCCCGTGGCCTCCTCCACAACGGCCACAACACCGAATGCACCGAGCACCGTCAACGCATAGGAGATGACATAAAACAGCAGCGCACCCTGGCTGTACGTTGTGTTGGCCAGCACGCCAAGCAGCATATAACCGGCGTGGGCGATGGCCGAATACGCCAGCAGCCGTTTCACGCTGGTTTGCACGATGGCCGTGAGATTGCCCAGCACCATCGAAAACGCCGCCACGACGGCGATCACCGGGGTCCAGCCGGAAACGTATCCGTGCCAGACCGCGCTGCCGGACGCGCCGCCCAATCCGAGCGTCAGGATTTTGGCCAGGATATAAAAGCTGGCGACCTTGGACCCGGACGCGATGAACGCCGCGCTCGGGGTGGGCGCGCCTTCATAGGCGTCCGGCGCCCACAAATGGAACGGCACCGCCGCAACCTTGAAACCAAACCCGATCACGGTCATCACAATCGCCACCAGCAGCAGTGGATCAAACCCTTTGTCCGCCAGACCGCGCGCGATCTCCGGCAGGTTCGTCGAACCGGAAAGTCCGTAAAGCAGGCTGAAACCGAACAGCAGGAACGCCGCGGACATGCCGCCAAACAGGAAATATTTCAGGGCCGCTTCGCCGGACTTCGCGTTGCGCTTGTTGAACGCCGTCAGGACGTAGAGCGACAGGCTGACCAGTTCCAGCGAAATGAAAATCATCAGGAGGTCTTCGGCGCTCACCAGGAACATCAGGCCGATCGTGGCCAGCAGGACCATCGCCAGATATTCGCCGACATGCCCGGTGAATTTGCCGGACGCGGAAATCAGCACCGTAAAGACCGTCAACGCCAGCAGCACGACCTTCAGAAAATTCGTCCGCGGATCCACGACCAGCATGCCATGAAGCGGGTCGATGGGTCCGTAATGGGTGAAGGTGAATGCCGCCGCCAGCAGGCAGCCAATGATGGAAACCATCGCCCCGGTTCCGAAGCGCCGCGCCACGGATTCCCCGCGCAACGCAATCAAATCCACCGCCAGCACCAGCAACACCGTGATGGTCAGGACGATTTCCGGCGCGGCCGCCCGGAGAACCTCGAAGTAGTTCACAGCGAACCTCCCTTCAGCAGCCGTTCAAACAGCGGCGAGTTCAGGCACGGCTGGATCCAGTTCAACAGCAGGCCCGGGAAAAGCCCGATGACCAGCGAAGCGCCAATGAGCATCGCCGCCCCAATGCGTTCGGGTGTCGAAATGGGTTCCAACGGATGGTCGTGGCCGGAGTTGGCCGGCACGGGCATGTCCGAATAAAACGCTTTTTGCAACGCGCGCAGGATGTAGGCCACGCCCACCACGACGCCCACGCCCGCCAGAATGGTCATCTTCGGGAACACCTTCCACGAACCGATGAGAACCTGAAGTTCGGCCACAAAACCGCTGAAACCCGGCAATCCCATCGAAGCCACGCCGGCCAGTACAAACGTCACCCCCGCAAACGGCAGCAGTTTGCCAAGCTGCATCGTTTGCAGATCGTTGAAATCGCGTGTGTGCGTCCGGTCATAGACCATGCGGCCCACGACGGCGAATAGCAGCCCGGCGATGATGCCATGCGAGAACATTTGCAGGACTGCGCCGCTGAGGCCGATGGTGTTGAGCGTGGCCAGACCCAGCAGTACAAACCCCATGTGACTCACGCTGGAGTAGCCGATGACAAACTTGAAATCTCTCTGCACCAAAGCCACGCCCGCGCCGTAAATAATGCCAATGACCGCCAACGCGGCAATTTCGTTCTGCCACATCCGGACGCCTTCAGGAAACAGCGTCATTGCCACTCGCAGGCAGCCGTAGGCGCCGAGTTTCATCACCACCCCGGCCAGCAGCATCGAGCCGGCGGTCGGCGCGGCCACATGACCGGTGGGCGCCCACGTGTGGAACGGCCACAGGCCCGCCAGAACCGCAAACCCGACAAAGACCAACGGGAACACCCAGTGCTGGAAACCCAGCGGGAATGATACCTTCGACAATTCCACCAAATCGAGCGACGCGTGGCCGGTTTGCGCCCGGGCCACGACCCACGCCGCGATCAAACCGATGAGCACGAGATGGCTGCCGACAAACGAATAGAGCGCCAGCTTCATCGCGCCGTATTCCTTGCGCGTGCTGCCCCAGCGGGCGATGAGGAAATATTTTGGAATGATGGTCAGTTCGTAGAACACGAACAGCAGCAGCACGTCAAAGCTGAGGAACACGCCGTACACGCCGCCAATCAACGCGAGATAAAAAGCAAAAAATTCCTTGGTGCGCTTTTCGACGTTCCAGGAAAACAATATGCCCGCGATGGCGGCCAGGCCCGTCAAAACCACCAGCACCAGGCTGATGCCGTCGGCCGCCAGGAAATAATTCGCGCCGAGCACCGGAATCCACGGGACCTTGACAATCGTCGTCACCTCGCCCGGATTGGGTTGTTGCATTGCGCCGACGAACGCCACCCCGCAACCGGCGATGGCCATCAGCAGGGCGATGATGCGCGCCGCCCGCGCCGCCTCGCGCGGCAGGAGCATCAGCACCAGCACCCCGATGAATGAAATGTATATCGTCCAGGCCAGCATGGTCAGATTTTCGATTGCCGATTGCCGATTGCCGATTGTGCATCGGCAAGATTAAATCCGTGGTTATCAGTGTTCATCCGTGGTTAAAAATTGAATTGTTGGACCATCTTCACGACGGTCGCGTCCATCATGCCCAGCACGAACTGCGGCCAGACGCCGAGCACGAACATCAGCACAATGGCGGGCAGCACCAGCAGCCGCTCGGACAACGTCAGGTCCGGCATTGGTGACCAGCGCGCGTTCAGCGGCCCGCAAAAAACGCGCTGGATGAGCGTCAGCAGGAATATCGCCGTGACCAGCAGGCCGATCGTTGACAGCGCCGCCGCCCAGGGCGCCAGCGGGAACACGCCCTTGAAAATCAGGAATTCGCCAACGAACCCATTCAAACCCGGCAATCCCAGCGATGAGAATAACGCGATGCCCATCAGGCCGGTGAACACAGGCACGATCTTGCGGATGCCGCCGAAATCCTCCAGCCCGCGCAAACCGCCGCTGCGTTTCTCGATGAGCCACACGAACAGGAACAGCGTGGACGCCGTGAGACCATGGTTGAACATCTGGAGCAAGACGCCGTTGAGCGCTGCGGCTTTCTGCAACTCCGGCTGATTCACACCGATCGCCGCACCGGTCACCGCAAACAGCGCGAGCAGGCAGTAACCGAGATGGTTGATGGACGAATAGGCCAGGATACGCTTGAGGTCGCGTTGGGCAAACGCGGCGCAGGCCGATAGCACAATGGTCAGCACCGCCAGCCACATCAACGGCGTCAGCACCAGCCGTATCTGCTCGGGAAAAATCGGCAGCAGGACACGGAGGAAACCGTACACGCCCATCTTTGACATGACTCCCGTGAGCAGCATGGTCACCGGGCTGGGTGCCTCGGTATAAGCCCCCGGCAGCCAGGTATGAAACGGCACCACCGGCACCTTCACTGCAAATCCGAGGAACGCCCCAAAGAAAACCAGCAGGCCGATGTGCGATTTCCAGCCGATGGCGGCGCCGAGTTTGGCCGTGATTTCGCCGCGTTTGGCCATGTCGGCAAGTGCAATGAAATCAAAACTGCCCGTCGCCAGGCGGATGGCCAGGAAACTCAGGAGCAACGTCACGCTGCCCACCATCGTGTAAATGAAAAACTGCGTGGCCGCCGGACCGCGTTTGGGCCCGCCCCAAAGTTTGATGAGGAAGAACGCCGGGATCAGCACCAGTTCCCAGAACAGGAACCAGTGAAAGAAATTCAGCGCGGTGAACGTGCCGAACAATCCCGCCTGCAGCCACAAGACCAGCGCGTAATAGAGCGGTGCGCTGCCCCGGGTAGGGCGCGTCACTCCGTGCGTGCCGTCGTCGCCATGCGCACCAGCGGCGGGCAGAGGACTGCCCGCCGTACCATCAAACAAACTTCCAGAGGCAAGAATGGACAGCGGCACGACAATCGCCGTCAACATCACCATCAACAGGCCGAGCCCGTCCACGCCGAGGAAATATTGAATGCCGAGCGACGGCACCCAGTCGTGTTTCTCGACAAATTGCAGGTCGCCGGAGGCGGCATTAAAATGTTTCCACAGGCACAACGCCCCCGTCAGCCCGACAAGACTGAACGCCAGGGTCAATCCGCGCACGAGACGCCGTTGTTCCGTGCCGAGGCCGGCAACCACGATACCGCCGAACAGCGGGACCAGGATCAGGATGGTCAGCCAGGGCAGGTTCATGATTTGCGCCCCCAGATCAGGAAAAGCACCAGCACCACCAGCGCCACGCCGATGACGCGGAGGTAGGTTTGCACGCGGCCGGTGTGCCATCTCGACATTTCGCCGCCTCCCTCCCGCAAGGTTTCACAGCCGGTGTCGAAACCCAGGTCCACCACGAATTCATCTGTGAACCGGTAAAGCCGCGATAAGCCGAGGGTCACCCAGGTGACCAGCAACACCACGCCGCCCCAGATCCAGTGGTCGAGGAAATCGCAAAACCGTGCCGCCCAGGCGTTGAACCGGACCACGGTCGCGTCGTAAATTTCATCCACGAAATATTTGTTCTCCAACAATCGGAAAACAGCCGGCTGCGCGACCTGCAACACGTCGGGTTCTTCCACCGTCTTGCGCAGGCGTTTGCCATACAGCCACCAGCCGAGGCCCAAACCGGTGAATACAATCACCGCCGACGCCAGCATCAGGCCGAGCGTGCCGCCTTCCGTCAGCCGGTTGAAATTGAATTCCACCGGTTCGCCCTTGAGAAAACCATCAAACCACGGCCAAGCTGGCGTGCCGACAAAGCCCAATAAAACGGCGAACCCCGCGAGGATGACGAGCGGGACGGTCATGACTGCGGGGCTTTCGTGAGGTTCGTAGCCGCCGTCGTGAGACGGCGGATTCGGCATATGCGAATGAGCGTGGTCCGCGCTTCCACAAGCGCCGCCACGATATGAACCAAAAAACACCAGCGCAACCTGGCGCGTCATGTAAAACGCCGTGAGCAGCGCCCCGGCGCAGCCGAGAAAAAACGGAATGTGCGACACCGGCCAGCCGTGCGCCGAGTGGAGGATTTCGTCCTTGCTCCAGAAGCCGGAGAAGAACAGCGGGAATCCCGCCAGCGCCAGCATGCCGATGCCATAGGTCGCAAACGTCACCGGCATGAATTTTTTCAGCCCGCCCATCTTCCGCACGTCCTGTTCCTCGTGGCAGCCGTGGATGACCGAGCCCGACCCGAGGAACAACAGCGCCTTGAAGAACGCGTGCGTGATGAGATGAAACATGCCGACCGCCACGCCGCCGACGCCCAGACCTAACATCATGTAACCGAGCTGCGAAACCGTGGAGTAAGCCAGGATGCGCTTGATGTCCGTCTGCGCCACCGCAATGGATGCGGCGAAAATCGCTGTCAGCGCTCCAATCCAAGTCACCACGGTTAACGCCGTGGTCACCGGCGCACCGTGCTCGACCGGCAACGCACCGGCCGCCATCAGCGGATAAACCCGCGCCACCAGGAACACACCCGCCGCCACCATCGTCGCCGCATGAATCAGCGCGCTGACCGGGGTAGGGCCTTCCATCGCGTCCGGCAGCCACACATGCAGCGGCACCTGGCCGGATTTGCCGACCGCGCCGAGAAATATCAACAGCCCGATGGCCGTGGACACCGCCATGCCGGCGGCGGTCATGTGCGTCACCATCGCGGTAAGCGCGGATGATTCGAGGCAACCGTGGCCACCCGCGTAAAAGTTCAAGGTGCCGGTTTCGGCATAAAGCCAGACCATGCCCAGCAGCAAGCCGAGATCGCCGATGCGAGTGGTGATGAAGGCCTTTTTGGCCGCCGCCGCCGCGCTGGGCTTGTGATACCAAAAACCGATAAGCAAATAACTGGTAAGACCAACCAGTTCCCAGCAGATGAAGAACAGGAGCAGGTTGTTGGCAATGACCACGCCGAGCATCGCCGCCGCAAACAGGGACATGAAACAAAAGAACCGCATGAAATTTTCGTCGTGCGCCATGTAGCCGACGCTGAAGATGAAAATCAGCAGGCTGACGAACGAAACCATCACGAGCATGATGGCCGTGAGCGGGTCCAGCACCCAATCCAGGTGCAGCCATTGGCCGCCGAACTGGAGCCAGTTGAACCCGGCCATTTCGCGGAAGACGCCGTTGTCGCCGTGGTGGAGCAGCGCCGTGCCGAACGCGCACAGCGAAAGCAGGAAGGCCAGGACCATCGAGCCAATGGCCAGCATCACCGCGAGCTTGCGCTGCGGTTGCTTGTTCACGGCAATCACACCCGACGCCACCAGCGGCAGCACCGGAATCAGCCACAGATTTTGCGCAATCCAGGTCATCCCTTCAAATTTTTCATTTCATCCAGATTGACGGTCCGATAGTGGCGGTAAATCGCGATGATGAGCGCCAGACCCACCGCTGCCTCCGCCGCCGCGATGCCGATGGAGAAAATCACAACCATCAGGCCCGACAACGCCTCGGGATGCGGACCGTAACGCCAGAACGCGATGAAATTCAGGTTTGCCGCGTTCAGCATCAACTCGATGCCGACCAATGCGAGGATGGCATTGCGGCGCGTCACCGCGCCCGCCAGGCCGATGGCGAAGAGCAGCGCCGAAACGAGAAGACAACCTTGCAGCGGCGTCATGGGCGGCCTTCCCTTTCAGCTTCGTCACCCCGGTTGCCACCCGCTTTTGGTGGTTCTTCCCTCATCGCGATGATGACCGCGCCAATCAGCGCGGCCGTCAGCAACAAGCCGATGACTTCGAGCGGCAGGACGTACTGGGTCATCAGGGCGTCGCCGATGTTTTTGACCGTGGCTTCGGGCGCGGGCGGCATCTCCGCAGGCAGCCCGGCACTGTTCAGCACTGTCCAGCCGAGCGTGGCGAAGACGACGGCGGCAACCGCAATTCCGACCATCCAGCCGGGCGCCAGAATGGCCTGGTTGGCGGGAGCATCGCTGCGCGTCAGCAAAATGGCGAAGACAATGAGGATGGCAATCGCGCCAACGTAAACCAGGATTTGCGCAAAACCGACAAACTGCGCGTCGAGCTGCAGATAAATCGCCGCCAGCCCGGCGAAGGCCACCACGAACGACAGCGCGCAATGCACCAGGTTGCGCAGGCTCATCGCCGCCGCCGCGGCAAAGAGCGTCACAACGGCAATGATGATGAAGGCGGGTGACATGGAATCCGTTCAGTCGGCGAAGCGATAGATGCGTTTGCCCAGTTTTTGTTTTTCCATCAATCCCCGGCCCAGGATGGCATACGAACCAAAAATCAGGGCCGAGCAGACCGCCCAGCGCAGCGGGCCGTGGTCCATGAAATGCCAGAGGCCGGCCGCGACGATGTTGACCAGCGCCAGCGGCAGCATGAATTTCCAGGCGAAATTCATGAGCTGGTCCATGCGGAGCCGCGGCAGCGTGCCGCGGATCCAGATGAACGTGAAGATCAGCGCCAGCAGCTTCGCAAAAAACCAGAGATACGACGGCACCCAGGTGAGGAACGAAAACGGTGCGGACCAGCCGCCCAGGAACAGCGTGATACCCAGCCCGATCGCGGCGAACATGCCGAGGTATTCCCCGAGGAAGAACAGCGCGAATTTAAATCCGGAATATTCCGTGTAATAACCCGCGATGATTTCCGATTCCGCCTCCGGCAGGTCGAACGGCGTGCGGTTGGATTCCGCGAGCGAGGCGATGAAAAACAAAATGAACCCGGCCAGGCCCCACGGCGTGAACACAAACCAGCGCGCCAGGCCAAAGGTGTAATGGTTTTGCGCCGCGACGATGTCCCCGGTCTTGAGCGAACCGACGATCATGATGACCGTGACGGCGGACAGGATGAGCGGCACTTCGTAGCTGATCATCTGGGCAATGGCGCGCATGGCGCCCAGCAGCGAGTATTTGTTGCGGCTCGACCAGCCGGCCATGAACACCGACAATTCCACCGCGCCGCCCACGGCGAAGAAAAACAGCACCCCCGCGTCGTAATCCGCGGCGGTCATGTTGCGGCCGATGGGCAGCACCGCATAGGCCAGCAGCACGGGAATGAGGATGACGATGGGCGCCAGAAAATGCACCACCTTGTCCGCCGCGCGCGGCACGATGTCCTCCTTCGTGAGGGATTTGATCCCATCCGGTATGAACTGGCCGAAACCGCACAGGCGGATTTTCGTCAAGGGAATGCCGACGCGGTTGGGGCCGTAGCGGTTCTGGATGCGGCCGAGGCCCTTGCGCTCAAGAACCGTGACGAAGGCGAACAGCGTGGCGAACACCAGCGGAATGAACGCAATCGAAATGAGCGCCGACACAAATGGCCGCCAGGCGTCGGGAACAAACCCCAATGCCTGCTGCTTCAAGACGACAAAAATCTGATCCAGTTTTTCAACCATGATTTCGGCTACTGAGATCCGGAGCAAGTTCCAGCATCATCAATTATTCTTCACAAATCAAGAACCGGGATTGGCTGCCGGCGGCGCCTTGGTTTTGGCTTCGGCGGCGGCCTTGGCCTTGGCCTCAGCCTTGGCTTTTTCCGCGGCCAGGTGCGCGTCCACCGCCGCCGCCTCGGTGGGATGAATCCTGCGGTAGTGCTCGTTCGACCTGGACAGCTTGTCTTTCGTGTGCAACAGGCCGCCGAAGCGGTCGTCGGTGCTCAATTCAAACTCGGTGTCCATCTTGATGGCGTCGAACGGGCAGACCTCGACGCAGATCTGGCAGCTCATGCAAACCGAAATATCAATGTCGAACGTGGCCGGGTAAAGCTGGGGCTGGCCCTTGTAATCCGGCTTCTTGTCCTTGCTTTTGACGATGCAAATGCATTGGGGCGGGCATTCCTTCTCGCAAATCTGGCACGCCACGCAACGCAGGCCCTTTTCCCAGTCGCCGCCGTCATAAACCAGGAACGGAAACTGCCGGGCGTTTTCTTTTTGCGGCAGGCGTTCCTCGGGATATTGCACGGTGGTGAGCCGCTCCTTCGAGACGTAACTCCCGAGAAAATTTTTGGCGGTCACCGCCATGCCTCTGATGATTTCTTCGCCGAGCATAATTAAAGGCTAAAGGCTGAAGGCTGGATGCTGAAGTCCAACTTCGAACTACGCACTCCGCATTCCGCACTATTTTTCACCGGTCCACCTCCCCCAGCACGATGTCCACGCTGCCCAGGATGACGACGGTGTCCGCAATCCGGTGCCCGAGGCACATGTCCTCGAGAATGGTCAGATTGATGAAACTCGGCGGACGCACGCGGTAGCGATACGGATTGGCTGAACCGTCGCTGATGAGATAAAAACCCAGTTCGCCCTTCGGCGCCTCGACCCGCCCGTAAGCCTCGCCCGCCTTCGGCCGGAGCCCGCGCAGCTTGGTTTTCGGGTCCATCACCGGCCCGGGCGGAATGTCGCGCAGCGCCTGCTGGAGAATTTTCACGCTCTCGCGCATCTCCAGCACGCGGATCATGTAGCGGTCGTAAACGTCGCCGTGTTCCCCGAACGGCACCTTGAAATCGAGCCGGCCGTAGATGCCATATTTGTCCACCTTGCGGACGTCGTAGTTCACGCCGGAGGCGCGGAGCATGGGGCCGGTAACGGAGGCACTGACGGCCAGGTCCCGGGGCAACACACCGATGCGCTGGGTGCGCGCGAGGATGATTTCGTTCCGGGAAAGCAGGGCCTCAAATTCATCAAGAAACTTGCCGTAGCCGTCCGTCAATTGTTTCGCCTGAGCCAGCCAGTCGGGCGTGACGTCACAGCGGACGCCGCCAAAACGCATGTAATTGCACATCATGCGCGCGCCGCTCACCGCTTCGAACAGGTCGAGGATTTTTTCGCGTTCACGGAAGGCGTACATCATCGGCGTGCCCAGCGCGCCCATGTCCTGGGCGAAAAAGCCGATGAGGCAGGTGTGGTTTTGCAGGCGGGTGAGTTCCGCCATGATGACGCGGATGTACTCGGCGCGTTCGGGGACCGCCAAACCGGCCAGTTTCTCGACGGAGAGCGCGTAGGCCCAGTTGTTCGTCATCGAACAAAAATAATCCAGCCGGTCCGTGTAAGGCATCGAGCCCAGGTAAGAAAGGGTTTCGCCGATTTTCTCGTGATTGCGGTGGAGATAGCCGAACACCGGCTTGAGTTTCACCACTCGTTCACCGTCCAGCACCACATCCATGCGGAACACGCCATGCGTGGACGGATGGTGCGGCCCCATGGAAACCTCAAGCAATTCGCCGATCGGCTCGCCGGACTCGTTGGTCTTCGGCAGAATTTCGCAGTTCATCGGCGGCATTCCGGCGACGGTGCTCACGCTTTCACCTCCGGCGGATAATGCTTTTTGGCTTCGGCCAGCACATGGTCATGCGGCGTCGGCTCATATTCAAAATCATCGGGCGCAACGTAGTCCCGACGCATCGGGAACCCCTGGAAACCGTCCCACATCAGGATGCGCCGCAAATCGGGATGGCCGTTGAAAACCACGCCATACAAATCAAAAACCTCCCGCTCCTGGAATTCCGCGCCGCGCCAGATGGAAGTGAGCGACGGCAAATGCGTCTGGTCGGTGCGATTCGCCGTGCGCAAACGCAAAACCACCGGGCCGTGCTTCAACTCCATCGAGTAAAGATGATAAACCACCTCCAGATGGCCGGAGCGCAATGTCTCGATGGTCTCCTCGATTTCCTTTTCCACGCCCTCGACCACCACCATTTTTTTGACCTTGGTTTTGATGACCATTTCCGGCCAATCCACCCCCGTCACATTGGAACAATAATCCAGGCGCAACTGCGCATCGTCGCGGAGAAATTTCGCCGCCTCCAGGGCGCGGCCCGGCTCCACGACCAGCGAGCGCTCGCCCGCCGGGCAATCGTTCGACACAATGTCGATTTTCGTGAGCGGCAACGCCTTTTCGAGACGCGCTTTGATTTGTTCGGGTGTTTCCACGGTTCAACGCTTCATCACGGGCGGCTGCCAGATTTCGGGGTTGCTCGGCGGTTCGAGATCGTGCCCGCCGTAGGCCGGCACCGGGAATTCACTGGGTGCGCCCTTGACGAGGTGGCGCGGCCGGTCCGGCCCGGTCAGTTTCTGGTTCAGGATTTTTTCCTGCAAGGTCATGATGGCATGGATCAACGCCTCCGGCCGGGGCGGACAGCCCGGAATGGCCACGTCCACCGGAATATACCGGTCAATGCCCTTGAGGACGTTGTAGCCCTGCTTGAACGGCCCGCCGGAAATGGCGCAGGCGCCCATGGCGATGACGTATTTGGGCTCCGCCATCTGGTTGTACAGCCGCACCACCAGCGGCGCCATTTTCTTGGTGACCGTCCCGGCCACAATCATCAGGTCGGCCTGCCGCGGCGACGGCCGGAACACCTCCGCGCCAAACCGGGCCAGGTCATACCGGGACATGGACGCTGCGATCATTTCAATGGCGCAACACGCCAGCCCAAACGTCAACGGCCACACGGAATTCGCCCGGCCCCAGTTGTACAACTCCTCCAGGGTCGTGGTGTAAACTCCTTGTTTTTGCAGCTCGCTTCTCAGGCCTTCGTCAATCATGTAAAATGCATGCGTTATGAGCAGAATCGCCGGCTGGACCGGTCATTTCCAGGTCAACACTCCCTTCCGCCACGCCCAGACCAGTCCCTCCACCAGCAGCAGGAGGAAAACCATCATGGCCAGAAACGCCCCCACCGGCAGCCCGCTGAATGAAACCGCAAACGGCAGCAGGAAAATTGTCTCCACGTCGAACACCAGAAAAATGATGGCGTAAAGGTAATATTCCGACCGGAAGGAAACCCAGGCGTCGCCTTTGGATTCCAGGCCGCATTCGTAGGTGGCGTTCTTGTCCCGGCCGGGTTTGTTCGGCGAAAAGAACCTGGCCCAAGCCCACGCCGCCGCCAGCGGCCCGAGCGCAAACGCCACCGCCACCACCATCAACAAAACGATGACCCAATAGGAATTTTGGGATGTTTCCATTACGCGTCCATTTGTTGGTAAGCAGCAATGCCTCGTCCCGTTCCGCAGAAAATGGGCAAATGGTTCGCGAGCGAACCTGTTTTGCGGATGATCTCTCCGCCGTGCCGCCTGCCAGTGCCAGAGGCTAAAACGGCCGGTGGGAAAGTCAAGTCTTGGGAAATCAAAAACCCGTTGGCACCGCCAAAGTCGCAACGGGTAAATTGGTTGCAGGGGCTGGATTTGAGATGGCCAGGCTGTCTTGGGCGCCGTCGATGCCGCGCCCAGCCGCCTTGCGAAACCACATGATCACCTCGGCATCATTTGCGCTTCGCCCTTGCCAGCCACACATGGCCGCGCTGAAGCAAACGACTCCGGCGCCAGGGTCAGCGCCCGCTTTGCCGGATCAAATCGCGCAGGTTCGCGTTGAACATTTCCGCCCGCTGCAATTCCTCCAGCGTCAGGTGCATCCGGTAGCGCCAGTAATGCACGGGAATGGCGGGCACGTTGATGCGCTCGGCCGCCGGGTCCGCCCGGCGCAGCTTTCCGTCCATCCCCAGCAAATCCTGCAACTGGAAAATACTCCACATGGCCGGCGCGGCCAGGTGCTGGCGGACGATGGCCTGGACGATCCCCGGCTCGCACTGGCGCGGCGCCTCGCCCGGCCGGCCAAGTCCGACGTTGAAAAATTTCTGCGTCAGGCCCCGGTCTTCCTCCCACCAGCCGCGCAGGGTGCTCATGTCGTGTGTGGACGGCGAAACGACGCTCAGATATGGCGCGTCCGCCGGGCGTGACAATTCCCGGCCGGGCTGCTTGGGCATGCGCTGGATTTCCAGGCTCAACAAGCCCAGTTCTTTCATCAGTTCCGGCACGCAGGCAGGCACCAGCCCCAGGTCTTCGCCGCACATGAGCATGTTCGTCACGCGCTTCAGCGCCGGCAGTTTTTGGGCCGCCTCCTGCAGCCAGAAACCCTCCTGGCGCCGGAAGAAATAATCCACATACAACTCCCGGAGTTGCGCCCGGGTGCGGGGAGCAAGGGCCTTGAAGGTTGCAGTGTCTTCCATCGCGAACCGGAAATGGAACTGTTTCCCCCGCGAACCTTCGGCCTCGAACAGGATGACGTTGCTGATCAAATCGAACAGGCCGGACTTGATTTTCGCGTTGCGCGCGTCGGGTTCCCGCACGGCAAAATGTTTTTCCACCTGTTGCTGCGTGGCAAATTCCGGCTTTAACGCCAGGCGGCCGTTTTCGTCCGCCTGCAAAAATTCACGGTGGACGGCTTCCGATTCGTCCCCAAAAATTTCCCGCAGCACCGCATCGGTGATGAAGAGCCGGGTATAGCGGTCGCGGTCGAACGCGATGCCGCGCGCGGCAAACTCGGCCACGTCCACCGGGATCGCCGGAACGAAATATCCCAGGATCCCTTCGACGGCGTGGGCGGGGATGCTCCAGATGCGGAAAAAGCCGAGGATATGGTCGATGCGAAACGCGTCGTAATAACAACTCATCTGGGCGAAGCGGCGTTTCCACCACGCAAAACCGTCCTCCTTCATCCGCGGCCAGTTGTAGGTCGGGAACCCCCAGTTTTGCCCCTTCACGGCGAAGGCGTCGGGCGGCGCGCCGGCCTGGACATCCGTGTGAAACAGTTCGGGTTGCTGCCACACGTCGGCGCCGTGACGGTAAACGCCGATGGCAATGTCGCCTTTCAGAATGATGCCGCGTTCATGGGCATGCGCCATCACCTCCTGCAATTGCCGGTGCAGATGATACTGCATGAAATAGTGCCGGGCGATGTCATCCTCCATCGGGGAATCCTCCGCCACCAGCGCCGCAACCTCTTCCGCGCGGTAACTGCGATGGGCCGGCCACTGGTTGAAATCCGGGGTGCCAAACCGGTCACGCAGATGGCAGAACACCGCGTACGGCACCAGCCAGAGCCGATGGTCGGCAAAAAACTGGCGGTACTCCCGGCTCTTGAAGGTTTTCACCTTCTCGGACGGGAAAATCTGCTTGATGAAATCGAGCTTGGCCTTCATCACGGCATCGTAATCCAGCGCGTCGAGCGCGTTCAGGCGCTGCCGCTCCGGCTCCAGTTGTTTCAGCCAGGCCTTGTTCCGGCCGGTCGCCACACGGCCGAGGTTGAGGTAAATCGGGTGCAACGCGAACGCCGAAATGGCCGCATACGGATAGGAATCCGTCCAGGTGTGGGTGGCGGTGGTATCGTTGACGGGCAGGATCTGAATCAATTTCAATCCGGCCTGGCTGCCCCAGTCCGCCAGCAGTTCGAGATCCGCAAATTCGCCGACGCCAAAGCTGTTTTCACTCCGCAGGCTGAACACCGGAATCGCCACACCCGCGCCTTTCCAGGTGTTAGCCGGCAGCCGGACGAAACCGTCGTTCACCATCGTGTGTCTGCCCGGCGCGACGGCATCGTACAAAATCCGGTTGTCGCCGTCCTCGTAACGAACGAACCCGTTTTTCTCCACGTCATAAACGCCGTATTTGTAGGCGAGCGGGAAGGATTGTCCGCGGAGGTCCAGTTCCACGGTGAGAAAGTCCTCCCCGTCAATCCGGTCCAGGCGCCGGGGGTTCACCGTGCTCCAATGGCCCAGCGCGGCGGCCCCGCCCAGCAGGCAAAGGGTCTGGCCTTTGGCGAGCAACGGGGCCTTGACCTTGAACGTATGGGTTGCGGTGGCCGGCGAAGGGCCCCGCACTTCCGCCTGATTCGCCTTTAACAGCACCTGTTTGAACGGCTCGGTATAAAAGGCATTTTCGAAAAAGCCCGCGTCATTCCAGGAATCAATCACCAGCAATTCCTCATGCCGGCAGGAGGCCGGGGTGATCCGCTTGTCGTCCCAGTCCTCGACGACCGAGCCATCGGCATGGCGCAGGAGGTAGTGGTAGGTGATCCCGTCAGCCGGCACCGTTTCCGCGGGCAGTTGGACCGTGGCCTGCCAGAATTCCGGGTTGAGATACCGGAGCGGGGTGGCCCGTTCGGCCCTGCCCGATCCGAAAATTTCATGGTCGCCGGTCAGCCAAAGCGATTGGCCGGGTTTCGTGTGAAATCGCAACTGGAAAATCAATTTCATGGGTTGGCGTTGCCGCTGTTGCTCAATGTTGGTTTGAAAGACTCGCCGTCCCCGGGCTTTCGTCAATGACTTTTTGCATCGCGAACGGGGTTCAAAAACCGCCCGGCCCCGTCCCGTCACCGGCATCCGCATTGACTCATGCCGGGGTATTCCCAAAGTAAAAGCCCCGCTTGCGCGGGGCTCCCAAACAATGCAATACAACCCTGCTTCCTACTTCTTTCTGCGAACGGCCAGCAACGCCGCCAGACCCGACAAACCACAAATCGCCAGGGTCGAGGGCTCGGGCACGGGGGTCGTGGTATAGGTTCCATACCCAACTTCCGTCTGGGTGCCGCCCCAACCGGCCGTACCGATCAAGTTGCCCCCCAGGGCTTCGGGTGAGCTGTAACCTGTTTGAGAGATCTGCATCCCAAACAACTCAAAGCTTTGTCCCGCGGTGAGACCGACGTCGGAAAGATTAAACGAGAAAGTGTAAGTGCCCATGGTGTCCACACCGGTCGGACTCACGTTCACGCTGTTGATGTAGTTAAGACTATTGGCGCCTCCATTGGCCAGTTGCCACAAACCGCCAAAATTGATGCCGCTGTCCGGTTGCATGGCAATGGCATAGTTAGGCGCAAACCCGCTGGCAAAATCCAGAATACTCTGTCCCACCCCGCCGCCGTTGCCGGTGGCAGTATATTGGGAAATGGCACTGCGCAGTTGATCATTCGAATCGTTGAAACCTATGGTCGAATTGAATCCGCCGGCACCGGTCTGTAGATAGAGCACAAACGTATTGCCGTTCAAGTTGCCTCCCGTCACCAGACTGCCATAGACGGTGGTGCCGTTATCGGTCAAAGTGAGCGTGCCAAGGCCAATGGCACCGCCCCAAGCGGAGCTTCCATTGCCAGAATAGCTCGTTGCCGAAGCGGATAAGCTTACGGCCAAGGTTGCGATAATTGTTCCAATAATGGTTTTAGTGGCTTTCATAAGGTCATTCTTTACCAAGGTTGTTGTGCTTCAGAGTTTTTCTGTACGCTGATACTATCAGCTATGCGGCCAAAACTGCTACCGCATGTTTGTGCGGTATGACGCAAAAAAATGCAGGTTTTCATGGCAAAAGCTGGACGCGGTAATATTGGGCCGGGCTGGTTGGGTTGTTGGTGTAACTG
>JBKQOA010000136.1:0-24063 GCA_052145735.1 Limisphaerales bacterium | reverse complement strand
GCGCATACGCGTCAACTTAAGGGATTAACGTTTGAGTATTTTGAGGTGGCGTGGGGCGGCGGGTTTGAGGCGTTGCAGGATTAGGGTGTTTTTGTCTTCCAAGCACCATTCAAAGGATTCGCCTTTTTGGACTTCCAAGGCTTCGGCCAACGTGACGGGGAGATTCACGTAATAACTGCGGTTGGTCGGGCGCTGGACCTTCTGGATTTTTACCGGGTAACCCATGGCTTTTGACTGTGGCAGATTAGCGATTGAATGAACAGGCCATAAACAGCTGGCGGCGTGTAGTATAGTATATCTACTATATCACATGCAACGCCTTTTTTCTCCCCTGGTTTCCCAAAGCCAAGCACTCACGGCCCCTTTGGCCGCCCTGGATCTCGACGCCCTGGCCCGCCGTACCGGCTTGGTTCGCCGCTGCCCCAGAAAGGTCCACCCCTTGAGTTTCCTCCAGACCTGCTGTCTGCTGGCCACCCAGCGCAACGTCTCGCTTGCCGGTTGGGCCTGCCTGTGGGGAATGCTGACCACCTCGACTTTGTCCAAACAGGCGGTGGCCAAACGCTGTTCAGCCGGGGCTGTGGACTTCCTGCGCCTGATCCTCCAAACCGTGCTGGCCGGTTTATGGCGTCCACCGGCCAGCGTGCCCAAGGCCTTGCGAAGCTTCCGGCGCGTGTTGATCCAGGACAGCACCACGCTGGCCTTGGCGCCCAAACTGGCGGCCCGCTTTCCCGGCAGCTGCAATCAATGGCAAAAGGGCATGGCCAGCCTCAAAATCCAGACCGTCTATGATCTGCTCAGTGAAACCTTCGTCCACTTTGCACTGACGCCTTTCACCACCAACGATCAGAAGGCCTCGCCGATGATTTTGGAGTTGGCGCACCCCGGCGATCTGGTCATTCGGGATCTGGGTTACGCGGTCCTGAAGGTTTTCCGGCGCGCTCAAGCTCAAGGGCTTTATTTCTTAAGCCGGCTGCGTTACGGCACCACCCTGTTGGGTTCGCCCACTGGCCCGCCTTTGGCTTTGCTCCCCTTACTGCGCGCCGAGGGCCGGTGTGATATCCCAGTGTGGTTGGGCCTCCGGGAGCCAGTCCCGGTGCGCTTGGTGGCCGTGCCGGTGCCCGAAGCCGTGGCCGCCCAGCGGCGACGCCAAGCCCGGGCCAATCGGGATCGGCGACTCCGTCCCAGTCCGGAGTATTTGGAGTTGTTGGGCTGGGAAATCTTCATCACCAATGTCAGCGCCGAGGTCTGGACGGCCGCCACCGTGGCGGCTGTCTACGGGGTGCGCTGGCGCATTGAAATCTGGTTCAAAGCCTGGAAGAGCCATTTTCGCCTGGGAGAACTGACCGCAGGCTCGGCTGAGCAAATCCAATTGCTGATCTATGGCCGGTTGATTTGGATCAGCCTCTTCCAAACCTGTCTGCTCAGGCCGCTGGCACAGTCCGGCGGGTTAAGCCTCTTGAAACTGGCCGCTTGGTGGCGGGATTACTCCCTAGTTTGGATGTTTAACGGCCAATCCCGGCTCGATGGGCGTCACCTGCTCAATCAAATCCTCTATCACTGCCGCTATGACCGCCGCAGAAAACGCCCGAACTTCCACCAAAAACTCCAAGGCTTAAGTTGACGCGTATGCGCCTGGCGGGATGAAAACCCGGTCGGTCGTATGAATCCGCCGATTTACATCGGCGGCTACGGATTCAAACCCGGAAGTCGGGCAACTGGCTTCCGGGTTTTTTGACGGTGTCGTTAAAATATAGGACATCGTCTCATCGATTTTCGGTTTCCACTCCTGATAATTGAGGTATATTGGTCGGAAATATGCCTCAAAGTCGTTGTTTTAATGCCAACCGTTTTTCTCGCGGTTGGCTTCAACATTTGCTTGGGAACACCCTGAAAAATCTGTCGCCCCGCCGATGGTTGGCCTTGGGAGGCACGGCGCTTCTCGCCTTGGCCTCACCGGCTCTGGCCAACGACGACCAGCTGGTTTATAGCGAGATGCTGAATAATGGGTGGGCAAATTGGGGCTACAATGCCACCCTGAATTTCAACAATTCCACCCCGGTTCATTCCGGCAGCAATTCCATCAGCGCCACCATGCCGGCCTGGAGCAGGATCTGGTTCGTCCATGACCCGATTGACACGTCCCTGTATACCAATTTCACGTTCTGGGTGAATGGCGGGACGAGCGGCGGCCAGCGTTTGCAGGTGGCGGCGAGCACCAACAGCGTTGACGGGACCTGGGTCAACATCGGTCCGCTCCCGACCAATAACTGGCAACAAATCACCGTTTCGCTTGCCGCCTTGGGCGTGCCCGGTTGCACGAACCTGAACTACCTTTGGATCAACAATTGGAGCGGCACCGCGCAGCCGGTTTTCTATGTCGATGACGTCGCCCTGACCGCCAAAACGCCGCCCGCCATCGTCCACGTGGGCGTCAATGCCACGCAGACGGTGCGCACCGTGGACGCCCGGCTGTTTAGCGTCAACACGGCGGCTTGGGACGGGAATCTCGACACCCCCCCCACGGTTTTTATTTTGACGAATATGGACAATCAAGCCTTGCGCTGGCCGGGCGGCAGTTGGGGCGACGGCTACCATTGGACCAATGAAGCCTGGATGGATGGGGCGACCAGCGCCCGATATTGGGGTTCCTTTACCACCAATTTCATCCATGTGGCCACCAACACCCATGCCCAGGTTTACATGATCGCCAATTACGGCAGCAGCACGCCGGCGGAAGCTGCTTTCGGCGTCCGGATGTGCAACGTGACCAATCACGCAGGGTTCAAGTATTGGGAAATTGGCAATGAAGTCGGCGGCAACTGGGAGACGGACAACAACACCAACGCGCCCTGGCAACCGCACGATCCCTGGACCTACGCCATGCGCTTCAAGGATTATTACAACCAGATGAAGGCGGTGGACCCCACCATCAAAATCGGCGCGGTGGCGGACATCACCGAGGATGGCACGGCCAATTACAGCAATCATCCGGTCGTGAACCCGCGCACCGGCGTGACGCACAACGGCTGGACGCCGGTGATGTTGTACACGATGAAGACCAACGGCGTGACCCCCGATTTTCTCATCGAACATAAATACGCGCCCAGCGACGGCGACACTTGGGATTTGCTCTACACCAGCACCTGGGCGTCGGACGCGGCCAGCTTGCGGCAGATGCTGGTGGATTACTTGGGCAGCGCCAACACGAATGTGGAACTGGCCTGCACCGAGCATGGCGTCGGGGGCGACCGCCAGTCGGTGAGCCTGGTGGGCGGCCTGTTCTGGGCCGACAGCATCGGGCAGATTCTGCAAACCGAGTTCAATTCCCGCTTGTGGTGGGACCTGCGCAACGGGCAGACCGGCATCCTCGATTCCGACAACGCGCTCTATGGCTGGCGCACCGGCTGGTTCACCAATGTCGCCCTGCTTACCAACACCGTGCAATTTTACTCTGACGGGGGTATCGTAACCGGCTTGGGGAACCAGGCGACCAACCGCTACCCGACGTTCTACTGCGGCAAACTGATGAAATACTTCGCCCGCGGCGGTGACACGGTGGTCACCGCGACCAATGATTATCAACTGCTTTCCGCCTACGCCGTGCGGCGTACCAACGGCAGCCTGACATTGCTGGTGGTCAACAAGAGTTCCTACGCCAGCCTCAACACCGCCATCAACCTGGCCGGTTACGTCCCGTTTTCCAACGCGACCGTTTATTCATACGGCATCCCGCAGGACGACGCGGCGCGTACCGGCAGCGGTTCGCCGGACGTTGCGCAGACAAATTCCCCGGTTGCTGGCACGAGCTTCAGCTATACCTTCGCACCTTACTCAGCCACGGTGCTCAGTTTAACGCCGGCAGCCCCGTCGCTCGTCGTGCCGTCCTCGCCGCCACCGCCGGTCGGCCAGTTCGTCTTTCAGTTGCAGGGCTTGCCAGGGGTGCCGTACGTGATTCAGATATCCACCAATCTGACCTCGGCGAATTGGGTGGCGATTTCCACCAACACATCGGCGAGTGGCATGCTAAACGTCACCAATACGATGTCGTCCGGCAAACAGTTCTATCGCGCGGTCTGGCATCCGTAAACAGCGTCGCAGACAGCAACAAAGGAGCTTCGAGGTTCACTTTGGCACAAATCTGTCGGACTTTGAAGCCAGCTGATTTGAAAGCCGGCGGTCCAATTCAAAGCCGGAAGCCGGGAGACTGACTTCCGGGTTTTTCGACGGTGTCGTTAAAACAAAGAACATCGTCTCTTCGATTTTCGGTTTCCACTCCTGATAATTGAGGTATATTGGTCGAAAATATGTCTCAAAGTCGTTGTTTCAGTGCCAACCATTTTTCTCGCGGTTGGTTGCAATATTTCCTTGGGAACACCCTGAAAAATTTGTCGCCCCGCCAGTGGTTGGCCTTGGGAGGCACGGCGCTTCTCGCCCTGGCCTCACCGGCTTTGGCCAATGATGACCAGCTCATCTATTCGGGTTATACCAATATCCTTTACGGCACGATGAACTACAACAATGGGTGGCAAGACTGGGGCTGGGTGCCGCATTATGTCACCAACAATCCCAGCTTTAATAACGGCAGCAACTCCATTGTGTTCGCCGCCAGCAGTAGTTGGCAGGCGTTGTACCTGGAACATGATCCGATTGATACGACCATATATACCAATCTGACGCTTTGGTTGAACGGCGGTTCCGTGGGTGGACAAACGGTTGGGGTCCAGGCTGAAAAAGGTTCAGCCGGGGGAACCCGGATATCTGTGACGGCCCCAACCAATAGCTGGCAACAATTCACGTTCTCCCTGGCTTCGCTGGGTGTGGCCAATATAACCAATCTGACCGGTATTCAGATTTGGAATAGTGGCACGTTGCAGTCCAATTTTTTTATTGCTGACATAACGCTGGTAGCCGCCCCCACACCCGCAGTCGTTCATGTCAGCGTCAACGCCACGAACCCGGTGCGTACGGTGGACCCGCGGGTGTTCGGCATCAACACCGCGGTCTGGGACGGCAATTTTGACACTCCGCAGACGGCGGGTTTGCTTCAGGAAATGGGTGCGACCATTTTGCGTTTTCCGGGCGGTTCACTTTCAGACCAATATAACTGGTCAACTGACAAGACCCTGACGAATACCTGGCAATGGGGAACGAGCCTGGCCAATTTCGTCCACGTGATTACCAACTTAAACGCGCAGTCGATGATCACGGTTAACTATGGCACAGGCTACACGAATGAAGCAGCAGCCTGGGTGGCGTATGTCAACGCCACGAAGACAAACACGCTGTCTCTAGGCTATGATGTAAGGGGCACCAATTGGATACGGGCGAATTATTGGGCCGTATTGCGTGGGTCCGCGCCGCTCGCAACGGATGACGGCAAAAACTTCCTGCGCATTTCCCGGTCGGTGCCGCTGGGCTTCAAGTATTGGGAGGTGGGCAACGAGAATTTTGGAGACTGGGAAGAAGACAACAATACCAACCAAGCGTATTTCGGTCAGGAAGTCGCGCATGATCCGTGGACCTATGCGATGCGATTCAAGGATTACTATAGCGCGATGAAGGCGGTGGACCCGACCATCAAAATTGGCGCCGTGGTCGTGCCGGACGAGGTTTCCTATGCCAACAACACGAACCATCCGGCGGTCAATCCGGTCACCGGCACGACCAATTATGGTTGGACGGCGGTCATGCTCAATACGATGAGGACCAACGGCGCGACGCCGGATTTTCTGATTGAACACAACTACGCGCCTGGCGATGGCGATACCTGTAATCTGCTTTGGACCAAGTCGTGGCTGAGTGATGCGGTGAATTTGCGCCAGATCGTTAATAATTATCTGGGCAGCAGTGTTGCCACCAACATTGAACTTGTGGACACCGAGTTTGGCCCGGAAGCCGACAAACAGTGGATCAGTCTGGTGGGCGGGTTGTTCGCGGCTGACGCCATCGGGAAAATCCTACAGACGGAATTCAACGCGTTTATCTGGTGGGATCTGCGCAACGGTCAGGCGGTTGTGACAAATTCGGACAACGCCTTGTACGGTTGGCGCACCAACAGTTCCGGCAGCATTATCACCGACGAGGGCATTGTGAATGGCAATGTTTTGCCACCCAACGCCAACTGCTACCCGAGTTACTACTGCATGAAGCTGATGCAATACTTCGCCTGCGGCGGGGACACGGTGGTTACGGTGACCAACGATTATGAGCTGCTTGGCACCTATGCCGTGCGGCGCACGAACGGGTCTTTGACCATGCTGGTGGTCAACAAGAGTTCCTACGCCAGCCTCAATGCCGCCATCAACCTGGCCGGATACGTGCCGTCCACCAACGCGACCGTCTATTCGTATGGCATTCCGCAGGACAACGCGGCGCGCACCGGCATCGGGTCAATGGACGTTGCGCAGACGAATTCCCCGGTTGCCGGCACGAGCTTCAACTACACCTTCGCGCCTTATTCAGCCACGGTGCTCAGTTTAACGCCGGCAGCCCCGTCGCTCGTCATGCCGTCCTCGCCGCCACCGCCGGCCGGCCAGTTCGTCTTTCAGTTGCAGGGATTGCCAGGGGTGCCGTACGTGATTCAGATGGCCTCCAATCTGACCTCGGCGAATTGGGTGGCGATTTCCACCAACACGTCGGCAAACGGCACGCTCAACCTTACCAACGCCATGTCGTCCGCGGCCCAGTTCTATCGCGCGGTCTGGCAGCCGTAGCCATCGGCAAACGATTGGAAAAACGACAGGGCCGACCTGCCGGTCAGCCCGGCAGCCTGTTAAAGAAGTAGGAGACGACGTAAGGAGTCTCTAACATGGCCTTCAGAAATCGAAGAAATTTGAGACTCGTCACCTCGTCTCCTACAAAGAAAGGGATATTCAACGAACTGCTACCGATAAGGCTGCATGAAGGATTGCTGTTTCAACCAGGCAATCAATTCATCAGCCATGGCGCGGTCGTCGGCCACCCGCGGGTGGGTGTGCGTCCAGTGGGTGAAGACGAAGTGACTGATGGCCGGATCGGCGGCTTCGAGTTGGCTCACGGCGGATTCCCACGCCAGGCGGAACGGTTCGCTTTGCGCGCCGCCGTACATGCCCCCGCGCAGCAGCACAATGTGCGCACCCGGATACGCGGCGCGGATGGCATGAACGAGGGCGACGTAACCGTCAGTGAAACCTGCTGGAAACGGCTGTCCGTGGGCTTTCGGATACGAATCGTCGTTTTCGCCAAAATTCACAAAGACAACCTGGGGCACCCAATTCGTCAGGTTCGCGCGCGGCGAGGCGGGATTGGGACGGCTTTTGTCCCACACCTCGCCGGCTTTCTTGTCAACCCAGCCGGCAGCGATGCCCATGCCGCTGACGGCGATGTTGCGGTAATCCGCCGAAAATGCTTCAGCCGTCACGGCGGCGTAGCTGAGGCCGGCGTTGTGGGTGCGACGATTGTCCCACTGGTCGGCCGGACCATCTTCGTTGCAGGCGCCCACGGTGATTGAATCGCCGAAAAATTCCATCCGGAGCCGGTACGCCGGCGGCGGTGGGGACCAGACCTGTGCGCCATCGGTCAGAACCACCCCCTGGAAACGAACCGTGCCGGCATCCGCTTCGCTTCGCTTGAACAGCACCAGATGATGGCGCCCGGGGCCGAACCCGGTGAGCGTTGCGGGTCGTACCGGTTGGCCTTCCCGGATTTCGACGACCGTGTTTGAGCCGTCCACCGTCGCGTTGAAAAAGCACTGGCCTTTGGCATCGTCGAGGAGCAGGGCGAGCGCGTCACCGGTGAAGTCGAGGCTGATGCGGCTGGCCTGCCAGATGACCACTGGCGCATTCGAGTCGGAAAAATCGAACCGGCCTTCGTAGCGGAAGCGTGCATCCGTCGCGGGAACCCGCAGCGTCAGTCGGTTGGTCGAAACCACCTGAGCGATCGGTTGCGGTGAAATATTCTGTGATGCGGACGGGTTGTGCCTGATGGCGCAGGAAATCAGCGCCAGCAACACAGGAACGAGGCCGAGCGGAAGGACTTTGGTGGTTTTCATTTGTCGCGTAGTTCAATACCCCTGTTTCGCCAGCCAGTAAACAAGAACCATGATGGCGATGCAAATGAGCGACATCGGCAGGGCGGCCAGAAAGCAGGAAACCGTCATCATCACCGCGCCGCCGACGAAAGGAATGGCGGCTCTTTGCCGCCAGCCGTAAATGAGATAGCCGCTGGCAATGGCGCTCCAGATGCACGACGCCCACAGGAATTTTTGATTCAGCAAATCCATGGCTGACAGATGATGCCCGGGCTTTGTCCATCTGGCCAGAAAACAGTGGATTTTCGCGGCCAACAGGACCCGGGGAAGGGATTTACGATTGGCGATTTACGATTTACGAGTCCTTGCCTCATCCTTGTGCGCCGCGTAAATCGTATATCGGAAATCATAAATAAGGACGGGGTTGTTTTCGGCACGCGACATGCTAAATTTTCCGCGTGAGCCGATTCTTTCAGCCCAACATCAATCACCGAGGCCGCATGGCCCGTGGCGTTATCGGAGCGCTGTGCCTGGTGGCCGGGATTGTAATTGCCGGCGACTATTCGTTATGGGGGCTCATATTCGTGGCGGCGGGACTGTTCGCCATTTTTGAAGCCGTGACGCGCTGGTGCCTCGTGCGCGCCTGCGGTCTCAAGACCAAGTTTTGATCAGGGCAGGAGACGACGTAAGAAATCTTTTTCGCCCGGTTGTTTGTAAATTTGAATCGCATGGCCTCGACTCCGGCGAGGACTTCATTTATCCTTGGCGCGCATGAATTTGCTGCCATTCGGGAAATTACCCGTCCACAAGGCCCGGACCTTTGTTCCGCAAGCCATTGACCTTGGCGACTGGGCGCACATCGCGCCCTTGTTCGACCAGCTGGAAGAGCGGGCGCCCCAATGCCAATCTGCCACCGACCTCGAACGCTGGCTGCTCGACTGGAGCGAACTTTCCGCCGCGCTGGACGAGGAATCCTCCCGCCGCTACATCGCCATGACCTGCCACACCGATAGCGCCGAGGCGGAGAAGGCCTATTTGCATTTTATCGAAAACGTTGACCCGCAGGTGAAGCCGCGCCAGTTCGCGCTCGAAAAAATTTATATCCGCCGGAGGGGCGAGTTACACGAGTCCCAAACTGAAAATAATAATGAGGCTCGCGGAGCTCGCCCCTCCGAGAACAGATATTTTGTTTTCGACCGCGATGTGAAAAATCACGTGGAGTTGTTTCGCCCGGAAAACGTCGCGCTTGAAACCGAGGACGCCAAGCTCTGCCAGCAGTACCAGAAACTGGTTGGCTCGCTCACGGTGGATTTTCGCGGCGAGGAAAAAACGCTGGTTCAGATGGGCCGCTATCTCGAGGAACCGGATCGCGCCCTGCGGCAGGAGGCCTGGGAACTGGTGGCCCGCCGCCGTTTGCAGGAAACGGAGAAATTCGAGGACATTTTCGACCGGTTGATCGAACTCCGCGAGCAAATCGCCCGGAACGCCGGGTTCAAAAATTACCGCGATTACGCCTTCCGCCGGCTGGGCCGGTTCGATTACACGCCCGAGGATTGCACCCGGTTTCACGACGCGGTCGCCCGGGAAATCATGCCCGCCGTGCGCGAACTCCAGGCCGCCCGCCGCCGCCAGCTCGGCCTCGACAAATTGCATCCGGGCCACCTGCGCCCATGGGACCTGGCGGTGGACCCGCAGAATCGTCCGGCATTGAAACCCTTTGTCGAGGTGGGGGAAATGGTTTCGCGCACGCAGAAAATTTTCGACCGCATGGACGGCGAACTGGCAGGCGGCTTCCGGCGGATGCAGGAGCTGCACCTGCTCGACCTCGACAATCGCAAGGGCAAGGCCCCGGGCGGCTACCAGCAGAACCTGTCCGAGTCGCGCGTGCCATTCATCTTCATGAATGCGGTCGGCCAGCAACGCGACGTGGAGACGATATTGCACGAGGCCGGCCATGCGTTTCATGCGCTGGCTGCCAGCGCCGAGGATCTGTACGCGTATCGCAGCGCGCCGATTGAGTTTTGCGAAGTGGCCTCCATGAGCATGGAACTGCTTGGCAATGAATTCATCGAGGAATTTTATGCCGCCGCCGATGCGAACCGCGCCCGCCGCACACATCTCGAGGGCATCATCGGTTTTTTCCCGTGGATGGCGACGGTGGACGGGTTCCAGCACTGGATTTACACCAACCCTGGCCACAGCCGGGCCGAGCGCGCCGCCGCCTGGCTGGAATTGATGGACCGTTTTGGCGGCGAAGTGGATTGGACCGGGTACGAGGCCGAACGGGCGCATTTGTGGCACCGGCAACTCCATATTTTCCTCCACCCGTTTTACTACGTCGAATATGGCATCGCGCAACTCGGCGCGTTGCAGGTCTGGGCGAACTCGAAGCGCGACAGGGCAAAGGCGTTGGCCGATTACAAGCGGGCGCTCGCGCTGGGCGGCTCGCGGCCGTTGCCGGAATTGTTTGCCGCCGCCGGCTGCCCCTTCCGGTTCGATGCGGCGGCGATCAGGCCGCTGATTCAACTGGCGCAGGAAGAATTGAAGAAACTTTGAGACTGAATCGGTCAACGAGGGCGAAGCAACTTGCAGCCTATCCTCATATTAGACGGCGGTGTCATGTGACTCTCTAAAAACCTCGGGATGTGTTGTTCTGGTTGTCGAATAACTGAAGATCAACGCTGTTTGTCGAACCATCTGCGGCAAGCTCAACCGTAGCCTGAATATCACCATGCCCAAAGCCCTGCCGCTCTGCCCAAAGCCAATGACCTGCCACAAACTGTGCTGGCTGGCCAGCTACAAAAGGCTGATGCTGATAAAGTGTGGATGCCTTGTCGTTGGCTAATCTTATGGCGACAGTCGTGGCCTGTTCTGCGGTCAACGATGCACTCCGCCGCGAACTCTCGCAGCCGATAAGAATAAACGTCAAAACGAGAATCAGTGATGTTTTCATAAAGTGTGCGCCGAGCCGCCTAACAGATAATGGACTGCCTTTCCACGTAAAGACCTTGTCCATCACAGACCTGGCTCTGCAATCAGCACTGGATTCGCGCCGTTTGGTCACACAGACGGCGGCGCTCTGCCGAGGCGCCGCTACGCGTTACACTTCAATCCCGTAGGCCTTGATCTTGTTGTAGAGGGTCTGGCGGCCGATGCCGAGGCGCTTGGCGGTTTCCAGCTTGTTCCCGCCGGTTTCCTTGAGCGTCTGGATGATGGCGTTGCGTTCCACGCCTTCGAGCAACGTGAAGCTGGTGTCGCTGCCCTCGGCCGTTCCGCTTTTGACGTTGGTGACGGACAGCACGGACACGTCCACTTCGGTGCCCTCGTTCAGGAGCACGGCGCGCTGGACCTCGTTTTGCAACTGCCGGACATTGCCGGGCCACTCGAATCCGGTCAGCCGCTCGACGGCCGCCGGCGTGAAGCCGTTGAGGACGTGGTTGGCCTGGGCGGCGAACCGCTTCAAAAAGGAGTTCGCCAGCGGCATGATGTCTTCGCGGCGTTCGCGCAGCGGCGGCAGGTGGACCGAAATGGCGCTGATGCGGTAATAAAGGTCCTCGCGCAATTTGCCGTCCTTGATGGCGTCCTCCGGCTTGCGGTTGGTGGAGGCGATGACTCGACAGTTGGTCTTGTAGCTGACCTTGCCGCCGACCGGCCGGACTTCCTGGTCCTGCAGGACGCGCAGCAGCTTGCTCTGGGTGTCGATGGGCATTTCGGAGATTTCATCGAGCAGCAGCGTGCCGCCCTCGGCCTGGCGGAACAGCCCCTCGCGATCGCTGTGCGCGCCGGTGAAGGCGCCCTTGACCGAGCCGAACAGCTCGCTTTCGATCAATTCGCGGGGCAGGGCGGCGCAATTGATTTTGATGATCTTGTTTTTGCTGCGCGTGCTGAGCGCGTGGATGAGGTCGGCAATGACCTCCTTGCCCGTGCCGCTTTCGCCGGTAATGAGGACGGTGACGTCGCTGGGTGCGATGCGTTCAACGGTGCGGACAACATCCTGCATGGCGGCGCTGCGGAAGATGGGCGACGCCGTGCCGCTCATGGTTTCCAGGGCGCGCCGGAGCGTGCTATTTTCCTGGTTTTGTTCCTTGCGTTCGACGGCGCATTTCACGTCGGCGAGCAGCTTTTCGTTTTCAAACGGCTTGGAGAGAAAATTATAGGCGCCGCCGCGTCCGGCTTCCACGGCCATGCTGATGGTGCCGTGGCCGGTGAGCACGATGACCTCGGTGTCGGGCCAGCGTTTCTTGACCTGGGGCAGCAATTCCAGACCGTCGGCGTCCGGCAATTTCACGTCGAGCAGCACCACGTCGGGCGCCGGCTGGGACAGGGCCCGTTGCAGGGCCGCGCCATTGCCGGCCTGGGCGACTTCGTAATGGTCCTCGAGCACCGAGGTGAGCATGTTTCGCAAGTCCGCCTCGTCATCTACAATGAGAATTTTGGCTTTCATGTTTTGCGTCTCCGGCTGCACGCCTCGACAAACCGGCGGAAAATTGCCCGGTGTTCGGCATGTCGTTCGGTCAAACGTTCGGGATGAAATTGCACACTCAACAAGAACGGCATCCGCCGCGCTGTTTCCGGTTTCAATTCCATCGCTTCGACTATTCCATCATGCGTTCGCGCCACGGCCATTAATGGTTTTGCCGGCTCCACCACGCCCTGATGATGCGAACTGTTTATACCCAAAATCCGCTTCCGCACTATCTTGGCCAGTAACGAACCGGTTGTCAACGGCACTTCATGCACTAATTCACCCGTTTTGTCCATACGTTGATGATTCAGGGCGCCGGGCATCTGGCGGCGAATGTCGGCAACCAACCGGCCGCCCAGCGCGATGTTCAACAGCTGGTGCCCCCGGCAGATGGCCAGCAGCGGCTTGCGCTGGCGGAATGTTTCGTCGATCAAAACCAGTTCGCGCAAATCGCGCCGGCCCCCGTCGGGGGTGGTGCCGACGGTCCGGCGAACGGCCCGCGGCAGGCGCCGGTCGTAAAGGTCGGGATTGATGTCGTCTCCGCCGGTCAACAGCACACCATCCACGCGGCCAACGACTTCGGCAAGCATCCGCCGGTCAGTCGTGATGGGCGTGGTGACGGGAATGCCGCCGGCCTGGAGCACGGCATTTTCGTACTTTACCGAAAGGCTGACGGAAAGATCGTGAAATTCGACGCCACGTTTTTCGATGCTCGGCGAAACAATAATCAGGGGCGGTTTGGCCATCCGCGCGGAATGTAAATGGCCATGGTTGTTTTGTCAGTGAAAAACGAGCCATTTTTTGGAATGGTTTGCAATATAACAGGTTAGCCTTGGCTTTAGGGTGTGGCCTGCTTCATGCTCAGGGGCTGGTATGAGATTCGATATGGGTAAAGTGAATCGAAGTGGCGTTTACTATCTGATAAACACGGTAACCCCTATCAATCATGTATCGAAAGCCGAATTTGACGCTTTTGGTTCGGTGATTGTGGTTGTCCTATTATTGGGAGTTGTGTCCTTGGTTCGATTGTTCCTGGGTTGGGCTTAGGATCGTAATTCAAGGGACGGTTGCTTGCCATGAGGGTAGACGGGTGCCTGGAAAACGGGCGCAGTTTACCGGCCTCTTTAGATTTCCACCTCCAAAAAAAACTTGCCAATCAACGTGTCGGGTTTACGTTTTTGCCAGACCTGCTAAACCAAATAATAAGAGGATATCATGGCAAAAATGCAAAGCAAAAACCTGGCAAAACCCGATGAACTGCGCACCTTCGACAAGGGCAGGCTGGAACTCATCAATCTTGGCGGCATCACCTTTGGTCGCGCCACGCTTCAGCCGGGGTGGAAATGGTCAACGTCACTCAAGGCGTTGATGAAAACCAAAAGTTGCGAGGCGCCGCATCTGCAGTATCACGTCTCCGGCCGGCTGGCCGTGTTGATGGACGACGGCAGCCAGGCGGAGTTCGGGCCGGGGGAGGTTTCCCTGATTCCGCCGGGCCACGACGCCTGGGTGGTGGGCAACGAACCGGTCGTGGTCGTTGACATCACCGGCATGGTGGAATACGCCCGGCCGCACACGCACTAGATTTTCGCCTCTGGAAACCGTTCCCGAATCCGGCGACGCAGATGATCCTCGTCGGCCGGCTGGTAGCGGCGGCGCGTGATGAGCCGCTGCACGGCGTCCAGCAATGCCAGCCAGTCTTCCAGCGGCGGTTCCGGCACGGGCTGCCATTGGTCAAAGCGCTTTTCGCGCTGGAAGAAAAGCCACTCGCGGCTCACGCGCTGGACATAGACCTGCAGCTTCACACCGTCGTCGGTGACGCGTTTCCAACTGATTTCAGCTTTGGGCATGGTTACGGGGCGGCATCAATGAGGCTGTTCTGGCGGGGTGATTGGCGGCAGCCGGCCGGCCTGATAGGCCTGTAATTCCCCGGTGATTTTGTCAGTCAAAGCAGGAAGGCGGTAGGCCGTTGCGAGCATGACAGCCAGTTCGGCCTCGGAAACGGCGTTGGAGAAGTCGCCGCTGGCGGCATAGCTCAAGGCCAGAGTTTCCACAAAAACCGGTGATTTGTTGCGGGTGATTTCATTTGCCCGCTTCGAAAGGGTTATCGCTTGAGGCGGATTGTGCCATGCGGGTTCGGGGCAGGTGGCGAATAGCATGGCCAGCCGGTCCAGGGGTTCGGGCCAGTTGGGATCCAATTGCGACGCCTTCACAAGGTTGGTATAGGCCGGGCCGTATTGGCCGAGGGTTTGGAGGATTTTACCGTAATTAAAATACGGCTTCGGATATTCCGGTCGGAACTGAATGGCACGCTGGAATTGTTCGCCGGCCTCGGCCGGCCTGCCTTCCTGCGCGAACGCCACGCCGAGATTGTTGAGCAGGACCGCGTTGCCGGGCGTCTGCTCCAGCGCCGCGGAAAAGTGCCGTCCGGCCTCATGGAACTTTCCGGCGTCCATCAATTCCTGGCCGAGATGGTATTGTGATTCCACGTTGTCCGGATTGAGGCGGACGGCCTCCTCAAATTGTGCCAGGGCCTCGGTCTTCCGTCCGGTGTTTGACAGGACAACGCCGAGAAGGTTGTGGGCCGCAAAATTATTTTTGGTGACCGCGACCGCCCGGGTGAACAGGGTGATGCCGTCGTGCCAGCGCATGAGTTGGATGCGCGTCAGTGCCAGGCACGAAAGCAGCAACAGGCAAATGACCGTCACCGCCAACGGTCGTTGGCGGGGTCTTGACCGCAGCCAATGATCGAGGCTCCAGGCGGTGGCGATGAACGGGCCGATCATCGCCACGTATGCGTGGCGGTCGGCCATCGCCTGGCTTCCCGCCTGAACAATGCCGATAACCGGGATCAAGGTGATCAGAAACCACAGCCAGCCGGTCAACAGCCAGCGAAACCGGGTCCGCCAGTGAAATACCAGAGCCGTTATGGCCGCCAGCAATGCCAGCGAACCAATCGCCGCCACAACGGGCGGCGTGGCGGGCAGGGGATACAAAACGGAAAGCCCGGCCGGCCAGACCGCTTTGGCCAGGTAAGTCACGCAGGCCACCGGAGCATTCAACAGCCGCAGGGAAAAAGGCACTTCCTGGACGGATTTAATCGCATGCGCCGAATTCTGGGCGACAAGGGTCACGACACAGGCTGCCGCCGAGAGGACCAGGAAGGGGATTTTTTCCAGGATCAGTTTGCAAAGAGTCCTTCGGGCCGGCGGCGCGTCGCACAATCCGGAGACAGGCGCCATTCTATTCAGCGGCCAGTAATCCAGGAGCAACAGGAGCAGGGGCAGGGTGACCAGCATTGGTTTGCACATCAGCCCCAGCAGAAACAGTCCGAGCGCCAGTCCATACCTGATGCCGGCGGGCTTTTCCGCATAACGGATGTAGGCCCGGATTGTGAGGATCAAAAAAAACGTGCTGAGAACATTTTTCCGTTCGGCCACCCAGGCCACCGACTCCACGTTCAGCGGATGCCAGGCGAACAGCGCCGCCACCAGGGCGCCCGGCCAGAACGCACCGGTCATGCGTTTGAGCAGCAACCACAACAGCAGCGCATTGATCGAGTGGAGAAGGATGTTTGTCAGATGATGCCCGCCCGCGTACAGCCCGTTGGCCGAACAGTCGAGCATGTGCGACAACAGGGTGAGCGGATGCCAGTTTCCGCCGACGAAAGCCGTGAGGCTCCATTTCAGGCCGGGCCACGACAGACCCCGGAGCACATGGGGATTTTCGTACACATACAGATCATCATCGTAGGCCACGAAGCCAAAGGTCGTCGCCGGCCAGTAAAGAATCAGCGTGACCGTGACCAGTGCGATGCCGACAATCCAGTTCCGGAGGCGTTCCATAGGGGTTCAAGGCAAATCCACGCCTGTCACCGCCATTGCGGCAATGCCTTCCTCCCGCCCGATGAATCCCATCTTTTCGTTCGTGGTGGCTTTCACGCCGATTTGCTTTTCTGAAACGCCCAGCGCGGCGGCGATGCGTTTCTTCATTTCGGCGATGTGCGGATGAAGTTTGGGCTCCTGCGCGATGACGGTCGCGTCCACGTTCACGATTTTGCCTTGGCGCTTCGCAACCTGTTTGGCGGCTTCTGCCAGAAACACCTTGCTGGGCGCGCCCTTCCAGCGCGGGTCGGTGTTCGGGAAAAAATGGCCGATGTCCTCCTCGCCGAGCGCCCCCAGGACGGCGTCGCAAATCGCGTGCATGAGCGCGTCGGCGTCCGAATGGCCGTCCAGGCCTTTGGTGTGCGGAATCTCGACGCCGCCGAGAATGAGTTTGCGTCCCGCGACCAGCGCGTGGACGTCATAGCCGATGCCAACGTGAACCATGGGGGGAACTATAAAACCTGCACCCCTGCCGACCAAGATTATTTCTAACCCTGCGTCAACGTGAAGAAAAACGTCGCGCCCTTGCCGGGTTCGCTTTTCACCCAGACCTTTCCCCCGTGAGTTTGCACGATGTGCTTGACGATGGACAAACCCAGACCGGTGCCGCCCTGTTCGCGCGAGCGCGCCTTGTCCACGCGGTAAAACCGCTCAAATACCCGGTCGAGCGCCTCGGTGGGAATGCCCGGGCCGTCGTCCTGCACGAACACTTCGATTTTCCCGTCGTCGGTCTTTTTCGCGCCGACCGTGACGGTGCCCTGGGCGCGGCCGTACTTGATGGCGTTGTCCACGAGGTTGGCGAAGACCTGTTCGAGCCGGTTCTGGTCCGCCATGACCGTCAAATCCGGCAGGGCATTGGCCAGAACAGTGTTTTTGGCGTCCGCCGGCGGTTTCAAATCGGCAAAAACCTTTTCCGCGAGCGGCCGGAGTTCAACCGGTTGCAGGCTCAATTTGATGCGTCCGGCTTCCAGCGCGGAAATGGTGAGCAGGTCCTGGATGAGCAGGTCGAGCCGTTGGGCGTTGCGCTCGATGATTTTGAGGAAGCGCTCGGCGACCTCGGGATTGCTGCGGGCGCCGTCGAGCAGCGTTTCGACGTAACCCTTGATGAGCGAGAGCGGCGTCCGCAATTCGTGGCTGACGTTGGCGACGAACTCCTCGCGCGTGCGTTCCAGCTGCTTGAGCCGCGTCAGGTCGTGAAAGACCAGGATGGTGCCTTCGCGTTCACCGGCGGAGTTGGAGATGGCGGCGGCGTTGACCTGCAGCCAGCGTTCGCTCAACTCCGGCAGTTTCAGTTCGTAATCGAAAACCTGCCCGTCACTTTCGACGCGCTCGACGAGCGCCGCGAGTTCGTGCACGCGCAGGGCCTCCATGATGGTTTTGCCGCGCAACTCGGTTTTCAGGCCGAACAGGTCCTTGAAGGCGCGGTTGGCCAGGTAAATCCGGCGGTTGCGGTCGAGCAACAGCAATCCCTCCAGCATGCTGTTGAACAGAACCTGCTGCTGGGCCTTCGCCTCAACCGTGGTCTGCTGGTGCCGCCGTTGAAAATCCTCCAGCTCGGCCTGCACTTCGCGCTGCCGGCGGAGAAACTTTTGCCGCCACCGGAAGTGGACCGCCAGTGCGGTCGCAACGGCAAGAATGGTCAGGAAGGGCCACATGAGGCAAAGGCAGAAGGAAGAATGAAGAATGCAGAAACAAATTGCGAGCGAAAGAAGTTCGGCGAAGCCATTTCTTCATTCTGCCTTCTGCCTTCTGCATTCATTCCACAAACCGGTACCCGACGCCACGGACGGTGTCCAGATGCTTCGAGGCGGGGCCGAGCTTTTCGCGGAGGCGGCGCATGTGCGTGTCCACCGTGCGGGTGTCGATCAGGCTGTCGTATTCCCACACGTCGCGCAGGAGATGGTCGCGGGACTGGACGCGGCCGGCGCGTTGCGCGAGGGTGGTGAGCAGCTTGAACTCGGTCGCGGTCAATTCGAACGGTTTGCCTTTCCAGCTCGCCACGTGGCGCGGCACGTCAATCATCAAATCCCCGAACCGCATCTGCTCGCGCGGCTTTTCCCCGGTCTCGTTGCGCGAAAGGATTTTTTTGATGCGGAGCAGAAGCTCGCGCGGGCTGAACGGCTTGGTCAGGTAATCGTCCGCGCCCAGTTCGAGGCCCAGCACGCGGTCAATTTCGGCCGCCTTGGCCGTGAGCATGATGATGGGTACCCGGGCGGTGGTTGGGTCCAGCCGCAGCGTCTTGCAGATCTCAAAGCCGTCCATCTCCGGCAGCATCACGTCCAACACGATCAGGTCGGGCGTTTGCGACCGCGCCTTTTTCAGCGTTTCCGCGCCGTCCGCCGCCGTCGTCACCGCATAGCCGGCCTGCCGGAGGTTGAACTCCACGAGTTCAACCGCCTCCGGTTCGTCGTCCACCACCAGTATTCGCGGTTTCACCTTGGGTTGCATATCACGCGGTCAATCGTCACACAAATTCGGTTGTGTGACAACCCTGTGACAATTGGGTGACAACCCACAATAAATAGGCCGTGTCGGCTGCCCCGGCCGTTTTCGAGGAGGGGGGCTGGCCGGTTCAACGTCCTGAAACAGCGCAAGATGCCGTTTTTCCGCTTTCACCCCGGCTTGGAATTATGCTAACTTCGTGCCATGTCACTTCCGGTCATCAGCATTGCCCAGATGCGCGAATGGGAACGTGCCACGTGCGAGACCGGCCGGACCGAGGCCGAGATCATCCGTCGCGTGGGCGCAAAGGTCGCGCAGCGCGCGTTGCAACTCACGCGGCCCGACGACGGAATTTTGATTCTGGCCGGCAAGGGCAACAACGGCGGCGACGCCCGCGCGGCGCGGGAATCCCTGAGCGGCCGCCGCGTGGAAGCGCTCGACGTCACCACGCCCGAGGGCGTCCTGCCGGGACTCAAGCGGGCCTTGTTCCAAAAACCGGCACTGATCATTGACGGCCTGTTCGGCATCGGGCTCGACCGGCCGCTGACCGACGATTGGAAAACAATCATCGGGACGGTCAATGAATCGGGAACCCCCGTTTTGGCGGTGGACGTGCCATCCGGTTTGAACGCCGACACCGGGGATCCCGTGCCACCGGGCCTGGCCATTGAAGCGTCGGTCACTTTGACGGTCGGCGCGCCCAAAACCGGTCTGCTCGCGCCCAACGCGTGGCCGTTCATCGGCCAGCTCGAAGTCGCGGACAACGTGGGCTTGATACCCTACCCGCATACGAGCGGGTTGAACTGGACGTTGCCGGACGATTTTGAGAATTTTCCTCCGCACCGTTCCACGGCCGGTCACAAGGGCACGTTTGGGCACCTGGGTATCATTGCCGGCAGTTTTGGCTATCACGGGGCGGCGGTTTTGGCGGCGCGCGCCGCGCAACGCGCCCAGCCCGGCCTCATCACCCTGTACACCCAGGAATCCGTTTATCATGTGGCGGCGACCCAATTGCAGGCGGTGATGGTGAACTTGTGGACCCCGGAATGGAGGCTGCCCGACACCGCGAGTGCGATCCTGATTGGTCCCGGCCTGGCGGCGCCGGGTTTGGCGGATGCCATGTCGCACACCACGCGGCGGATGTGGCGGGATTCGCTTTTGCCGATCGTCGTGGATGCCAGCACGCTGGACTGGCTGCCGATGGGGGTGTCGGCCCGTGCCATCCGCGTCATCACCCCGCATCCCGGCGAGGCGGCGCGGTTGCTGAACACAACCCAACAGCAGGTCCAGGCGAACCGTCCGCAGGCCGTGCGCGAAATCTCGCGGCGATACGGCAATTGCTGGGTTGTGTTGAAGGGACACCATACGCTCGTGGGCCGGAGCGAGGGGGAAATTTACGTGAATTCGTCCGGCAATCCGCATCTGGCGCAGGGTGGCAGCGGCGATGTGCTGGCGGGCTATCTGGCCGGATTGCTGGCGCAACGGCCGTTGCACGCCGACGTCGGCAAATTGATTCGTTTTGCCGTCTGGCAGCATGGCGCGGCGGCGGACAAATTGCAGGCGGTCCGGGCGAACTGGGTCGTCGAGGATTTGCTGGCCGAACTCGGCAACGCCCGCTGAATTTGCTTTCCCGGCGCGCCGGCCTTTGTTAAGAATGTCGCCCGTGCACAGAATCTTTTGGACCATTCTCGGTTTCTGGCTTTGCGGACTGTTCGTGGCCGCCGGGGCGGACACGTATGCCTTGACCGACGGCACCTCCATCACCGGCGACGTGATTTCGTACAATGACAACGGCATCGTTTTCCGGCAGGACGTGGACAAATACTCCGAGCGGGTGCCGTGGACGAAATTTACCCAGGACGCGCTCAAGCAACTGTCGGCCAATCCAAAAATCCGGCTGTTGGCCGAGCCGTTCATCGAAACGCCGCCGCCGGAACGGGCGAAAAAGGGCGAGGTAAAGGTTCATGACGTGTCACGCCTGGAATTGCCCCCCAGACAGTCCCTGTTCAACGCCTTGTTTTCGTCGTCGGTCGGGCTGGTGGCCTTGATGCTGATTTACGCGGCGAACATTTATGCGGGTTATGAAATCGCCGTCTGCCGGGCGCGGCCGATTCCGGTGGTGATGGGGGCGGCGGTGGTGCTGCCGATTGTGGGGCCGATTGTTTTTCTGGCGATGCCCGTGCCCGTTGCCGCCCCCGAAGCCGTGCCCGGGCAAGCCGTGACCGCGTCACAGACCTTTTCCGTGCCCAGCGGCGCCGCGCCGGCCGCCGCCGGCATTCACATCGTCGAGGCGTCCTGGCAGGGGAAATCGGCTGCGGCGCCGGCCGCCAATCCCAACGAGCCCCAGATTTTTCAGCGCGGCCAATTCACGTTCAACCGCCGGTTTTTTGAGACGAAGTTATCCGGCTTCTTCGCCATGATCCGGCGCGAAGCCGACAAAAACCTGGTGCTCACCGTAAAAACGGGGCGCGCCAACCTGATCGTCGAGCGCATCACCCGCATCGCCACCAACGAAATGCACGTGGAGACCGCCACCGGCGGGGCCAAACAGGAGATCCTGGTGCCGTTTGCCGAAATCGTGGAGGTCCAAATCAAATCCAAGGGCGCGTGAAGTACCGCAGCATTCTTTTGTTCGGCGCGCCCGGTTGCGGCAAGGGCACCCAGGGCAAAATCCTCGGTGCCATCCCGCATTTCTTTCACTGCGCCTGCGGCGACGTTTTCCGCAACCTCCGGACCGACAGCGAACTGGGCCGGATATTCGTCGCCTACTCCAGCCGGGGCGAGCTGGTGCCGGATGAAACCACCATCGCCCTTTGGCGTGAATCCATCGGCCAGGCCATCGCCGCCGGACGTTTCCACCCCGGCGAGGACACCCTGGTGCTCGACGGCATCCCGCGCAACGTGGAACAGGCGGGAATGTTGAGTGACACGCTCGACGTGGCCGGCGTTTATTATCTGCGTTCGATCAACCCGGAAAATCTGGTTGAACGCATCCAACGGCGCGCCCTCAAGGAAAACCGGCTGGACGACGCGAATCTCGACGTCATCCGCCAGCGGCTCAAGACCTACGAAAAGGAAACCAAGCCCCTGCTCAAATTTTACGGCCGGCACCTCGTGCATAAAATTGATGCCGACCAGACGCCGGTCAAGGTTCTCGCCGACATTCTCCGCACCGCCGTGAAACACTGATCGCGCACGCTTTTCCCTGGGAACGCCGGCGCTCCCGGGATTCCGCCGCCTGACCAGGATGCGTGAAGCGGACGTTCCAATTGGGCAACCAATTCGTGGCCGGCTTGGGAGGCCGAAGCCGGCCTTCCGAATATTTTCCTTTCGTCGGCGCGCAATTTCCCTTTGGCTGTCCGCATGACGGCGTTGCGAATCATCTTCATGGGCACCGCGGAATTGTCCGGTGCCAGCCTTGCCGCGCTGGCGCGCGATCAAAAATTTCACGTTGTTGCCGCCGTCACCCAGCCGGACAAACCCAGGGGCCGCGAACTGAAATTGCAACCGTCACCGGTCAAATTGCTCGCCCTGAAACTCGGATTGCCCGTGCTCCAGCCCGAACGCGCCCGCGACGAAAAATTCATCGCCGCACTCAGGGAATTGAAGCCTGACCTCATCGTCGTCGTTGCTTATGGCCAGCTTTTGCCGCCGGCGCTTCTGGATTTGCCGCGGCACGGCTGCCTGAACGTTCACACGTCGCTCCTGCCGAAATACCGCGGCGCGGCGCCGATTCAACGGGCGATTGCCAACGGCGACACCGAAACCGGCGTCACCATCATGAAAATGGACGTTGGACTCGACACCGGCCCCATCGTCTCGCAATGTCGTACCCCCATCCGGCCCGAAGACGACTCGGCCACGTTGCACGACCGGCTGGCGCAACTCGGCGCGGAACTGCTCTCGGGCAGCATCCCCGATTACGTCGCCGGCAGAATCAAACCGGTGCCGCAACCCGCCGAAGGTGCGACTTATGCGGCTAAAATCAAGAAAGAGGATGGCCGCATTGACTGGAACCAGCCGGCGCGGGTGATTTGGAACCGGCTGCGCGCCTTCATGCCCTGGCCCGGCGCGTTCATGTTTTTGAAGGCCGAACCAAAGCCGCTGTTGATCAAAGTCTGGAAAGCTGAAGCGGTCGAAAAACCCGGTGAAGCAGCTTGCCGGGTCGAAGCTTCAGAGCGAAGACCGGGGGAGGTTTTGTCGGCTGACAAAACCGGCATTGTCGTTGGCTGCGGCCAAAACGCGTTGCGGATTCTGGAACTCCAGCGTGAAGGCGGACGGCGGATGAACGCGGCGGAATTTCTCGCAGGTCATCCGTTGAAAGCAGGTGAAAAATTGGAAGGGTAGGGCTTGCTCTCCGAGCGAGCCGCCCGCGCGGTGCGGAGACCGCGCCCTACCTTGCCGCATCCCGCAACCCGGCCGCATAGGCTTCGAACACGCGGCGCATTTCGTCGCGGACCCGGCGGAAACAGTCGAGAATTTCCGCCTCGCTGCCGTTCGCTTTGGCTGGATCGTCAAACGGCCAGTGATGACGGTTCACCTGGCCGGGAAAAATCGGGCACGCCTGGTCCGCGTTGCCACAGACAGTGATGACGGTGTGAACCGGCTGGTCCAGAAATTCCTTGAGGTGTTTCGAGCGATGACCGGAAATGTCGATGCCTGCCTCGGCCATGACTTGGAGGGCCAGCGGATGAACAAAACCGGTTGGTTTCGAGCCGGCGCTTTGAACATTCACGAGGTCGCCGGCCGCCCGGCGCAGAAAGCCTTCTGCGATGTGGCTGCGACATGAATTGCCGGTGCAGAGAATGAGGACGGTGGGCTTCATTTTAGCAGGAGACGACGTGAGGAATCTCATTTATTTCTGGTTAATTTAATCCATGTTTTAGTCAGAGACTCGTTACCTCGTCTCCGGCTTTGATTTTTGACTGATACCACCCGCGCGACTGGTTGCATATTTTGCAGACGGAAAGCATCACCGGCACCTCCACGAGCACGCCCACGACCGTGGCCAGGGCCGCGCCGGAGCCGGGACCAAAAAGTGTAATCGCCACGGCCACGGCCAGTTCGAAAAAATTGCTCGCGCCGATGAGCGCGCCGGGCGAGGCGACGTTGTGCGGCACGCGCAACCGCCGCATCAGCAGGTAGGCGAGCGTGGAATTGAAATTCGCGGTGCTTGTCGCCCCCCACGTTCTCGATGCCCTAGGGCCACCTCTGAACCAGTTCTCCAGCAGGGTGGCCGCTTGGAGGACAAGAGCGCCCGGGGTGCA
>JBKQOA010000135.1:0-11537 GCA_052145735.1 Limisphaerales bacterium | reverse complement strand
GCCGCCCGTGCCGCCGAGCGTGAACGCCGGCCGGATGATGAGCGGGAAACGGCCGATTTTGTCCGCGACGGCACGGGCTTCGTCTTGATTGTGCGCGGTGCCGGAAATCGGAACGTCGAGACCGATGCTGAGCATGAGTTGCTTGAACGCCTCACGGTCCTCGCCCTTGTAAATGGCTTCCGGTTTCGCGCCGATCATCTCGATGCCGTGTTTTTCCAGGGCGCCGGAGCGGTGCAGAGCCATTGCCGTGTTCAAAGCGGTCTGGCCGCCGAGGGTGGGCAAAAGCACAAGTTTATATGGAACTGCCGGCGGGACGCCGGCAGCACGCTGAACTGGCACGCCCAGACGTTTCATCTCTTCCAACTCGCGCACGATGATTTTTTCGACGCATTCCGGCGTGATCGGCTCGATGTAGGTGCGGTCGGCGAACTCCGGGTCGGTCATGATGGTGGCCGGGTTGGAGTTGATGAGGATGACGCGGTAGCCTTCCTCTCTGAGGGCTTTGCAGGCCTGCGTGCCGGAATAATCGAACTCGCACGCCTGGCCGATGATGATCGGTCCGGCGCCGATGATGAGGACGCTGTGAATGTCCGTGCGCTTGGGCATCTTTCAATTTTCGATTTGCGATTGCCGATTTACGATTTGAAGATAGTCCAAACCGCCACTCGTTTGGCCGCCGAAATTACGGCCCGCCTAATCGCTTTCCAAAACGGCCACAGATGAAACACGAATTAAATGCGGAGCGAAAGATAATTGCGGCGCGGCGCGGTGCGCGCCTGTCCCAGGCGCAGGACGCCCGAAGCAAAAACACGGTGAAATGAGGATGAATGTTCCCAAGAATTCGACCCGCTGCGGCTGGGACAGGCGCGCTCCGAAGCCGCCTCTCAATGCGGCGTGAAGGCGGGTTGATTGGATGGGCCGGTTTCGTGCGAGGCTTTGCCGGTCATGGGCACGAAGCGCACGGGCAGCACGGCGTGCTTCTCCAATTGTTCTCCTTGCTTGCGGAGCAACACCAATTCCTGGTCTCCCATGGGCCCGACGGGAATAATCATCCGGCCCCCGTCCTTGAGCTGTTCAACGAGTGGCTGCGGCACCTGTTCCGGGGCGCAGGTGACGATGATGGCATCGAACGGCGCGGCTTCCGGCCAGCCCCGGTAGCCGTCCCCGGCGCGCACGTGGATGTTCTTGTAACCGAGACGCTTCAAGTCGGCCCCGGCGCGGTGCGCCAGCGCGTCAACGATTTCGATGGTGTAAACTTCTCCCACGAGTTCGGCGAGCACCGCGGCCTGGTAACCCGAACCGGTCCCGATTTCCAGCACGCGGTCCGTCGGCTGCGGCTCAAGTTTTTCGGTCATGAAGGCGACGATGTAAGGTTGGGAAATGGTCTGGCCATAACCGATGGGCAGCGGACCGTCGTCGTAAGCGCGGTGCCGGAGTTCCGCCGGGACGAATTCATGGCGGGGGACCTTGCCCATGGCGGCCAGCACGCGCTCATTGGTGATGCCATATCCCGAACTGGATAATTGTTCTTTCACCATGCGCCGACGCTCGGCGGCGAAATGGTCCTCCTCACCCGCCGGGGTGGCGTTGGTCTGTCCACGTCCTTCCCGGGGCAGGATTGACAGCGCCATGAGAATTGGCACTGCAATGTTCTTCACAAACATCAAGATAAACCCATTTGCCGGCGTCCGCCACAGATAAAATGACGGGCCGCCGGGTCAAAACAATTTCGACTGGTTTCCCGAGGACGATTTCAATCCCAGCTTTTTGTAACTCAACTCCGTCGCGACGCGGCCTTGCGGGGTGCGGTTGAGGTAGCCTTCCATGATGAGATACGGCTCATAGACTTCCTCAATCGTGTCCGGCTCCTCGCCCACGGCCACAGCCAGTGAATTCACACCCACGGGCCCGCCGCCGAATTTCACAATGACGGCCTCAAGGATGCGCTTGTCCATTTCGTCGAGGCCGTTCTGGTCAATTTCCAGCATGGCCAGCGCCTTGTCCGCGACGTCGGCGGTGATGCGGCCGTCGTGCCGGACCTGCGCGTAATCGCGCACGCGGCGGAGCAGGTTGTTCGCGATGCGCGGCGTGCCGCGGCTGCGCCGGGCGATTTCGTGCGCGCCGGCGGGTTCGATCTCCACCTTCAACAAACGGGCGGACCGGACAATGATTTTCTCCAGATCTTCGGCGACATAGTAATCAAGCCGCTCGCGGACGGCGAAGCGGGTGAGCAGCGGCGCGGTGAGCAGGCCGCTGCGCGTGGTCGCGCCGATGAGGGTGAAGCGCGGAAGATTCAGCCGGACGCTGCGCGCGTTCGGCCCCTGGTCTATGATGATGTCGAGTTTGAAATCTTCCATCGCCGGGTACAGATATTCCTCGATGGTTTTTTGCAGGCGATGAATTTCGTCAATGAACAGCACGTCGCCTTCCTCGAGGTTCGTCAGCAGACCGGCGAGATCGCCGGCTTTCTCGATGGTCGGGCCGCTGGTGCTTTTGAGGTTCGCGCCCATGACCTTGGCGAGGATGTAAGCGAGCGTGGTTTTGCCCAGGCCGGGCGGACCGCTGAGCAGGATATGGTCGAGCGCTTCGCTCCGCTGTTTCGCCGCTTGCACGGCGATTCCGAGGCGCTCCTTGACCTTGAGCTGGCCGGTGAATTCGGAAAAGAGCGACGGGCGCAGCGTCAGTTCCAACGCCGCGTCCGGTTTGTTCAAAGTGGAAACCGCGCGTTCGTCCATCACGGCAAAGATGAGGAAATGCACCGTGAGCGACAAGGTCAAATGCGACGGGCTGTGACAATTCCAAAGGTGAGCTGTTGTTCCTCGAAACCGTGAACCACGCGGATGACTCCCTCTCCTCCGCGAAGTGGAGGGGAGGGTCGGGGAGAGGCGGCGCGTATTTTTTTACGAACCCCTCTCTCCGGCTCTCTCCCCGCCTCGCGGGGAGAGAGTGAGGCCGGGTTCAAAACGCCGGAAAGGGGTGAAATCGCGGGTTTTTGTTCCAATCCAGTTCAATTTTTGGAGAGTTCTTTGCCAAAAATGGTTGGCGGCGGGGGGGAGCTTTGTTAGCCTTCGCCCGCGACACCTCTTTATGAAAAAAACTAAAATTTTACTGTGGGCGCTTGCGATGTTCTGCTTGTTCGGCCTTGCAACCAACGTGTTTGCCGGTGAGGCGGACATCAAAATCCCACCGCTGGACACGGTGAAATTCGACGGGCTGGGCGGGGTCAGCGGCTTGACGCTCATGTACGTGGGTATTTTCCTCTGCTTCGTTGGCGCCTTCTTCGGACTGGTGCAATACAAGCAGACCAAGGCCCTGCCGGTGCATTCGTCCATGAGCAACGTCTCCCATACCATCTGGGAAACCTGCAAAACCTACCTGTTCCAGCAAGGCAAGTTCCTCGCCATTCTCTGGGTGCTGATCGCCGCCTGCATCTTTTTCTATTTCAAGGTGCTGGAGGATAAAAGCCTCCGGGACGTGGTGGTCATCCTGGCCGCCTCCATCCTCGGCATTCTCGGTTCCTATAGCGTCGCCTGGTTCGGCATCCGCATCAACACGGTCGCCAATTCCCGCACGTCGTTCTCGGCCCTCAAGGGCAACCCGTTCGCCACGCTGGGCATTCCGCTCCGCTCCGGCATGAGCGTCGGCCTGCTGCTCGTCTGCGTGGAATTGTTCTTCATGATCTGCATCCTGGTCTTCCTCAAGGACCTCGCCGGCCCGTGCTTCATCGGCTTCGCCATCGGCGAATCCCTCGGCGCCTCCGCCCTCCGCATCTGCGGCGGCATTTTCACCAAGATCGCCGACATCGGCTCCGACCTGATGAAAATCGTCTTCAAGCTGCCCGAGGACGACCCGAAGAACCCCGGCGTGATCGCGGATTGCACCGGTGACAACGCCGGCGATTCCGTCGGCCCGACGGCGGACGGTTTTGAGACCTACGGCGTTACCGGCGTGGCTCTGATCGCGTTCCTAGCGCTGGCGCTGGAGGCCAACCCGGCCGTTTGTGCGACGCTCATCATTTGGATGTTCACCATGCGCGCATTGATGATTGTGACCTCGCTGGTGTCCTACTTTGCGAACGAAATCTTCAGCAAGGCCAAATACGGCCACAAAAAGGATTTCGACTTTGAAGCGCCGCTGACCCACCTCGTGTGGATCACTTCGGCCGTGTCCATCATCGTTACGTTTGTCGCCAGTTGGTTCTTGCTCGCGAAACAGCCCGGCTTCGATGCCAACCTTTGGTGGGTGATCTCGGCCATCATTTCCTGCGGCACCGTGGCGGGCGCGCTGATTCCTGAATTCACCAAGGTGTTCGTCAGCACCACTTCCCGGCACGTCCGCGAGGTCACCAACTGCTCCAAACACGGCGGCGCCTCGCTGAACATTTTGTCCGGTTTTGTGGCCGGCAATTTCTGCGCGTTCTGGATGGGGTTGTGCATCCTGACGCTGATGTTCGGCAGCGTCCTGCTCGCCACCTACCAGGGTTCGCCGATCCTGGCGTTGATGCCGGAGACCTTCAAATTTGCCGCGCCCATCTTCGCGTTCGGCCTCGTGGCCTTCGGGTTCCTCGGCATGGGACCGGTGACCATTGCCGTGGACAGCTACGGCCCCGTCACCGACAATGCCCAATCGGTGTATGAACTGAGCCAGATTGAAGGCCGCCCGGCCATCAAGGAGGAAATCAAACGCGACTTTGGCTTCGACGCGGACTTTGAAAACGCCAAGTATCAACTGGAAAAGGGCGACGGCGCGGGCAACACCTTCAAGGCCACCGCCAAGCCCGTGCTCATCGGCACCGCCGTCGTCGGCGCCACGACGATGGTGTTCGGCATCATCATGCTGCTCGAAAACCTGTTCGGCGGCGTTATTGCTCATTTGAGCCTCGTGCAGCCGGAAATCATCCTTGGCCTCCTCATGGGCGGCGCGGTGATTTACTGGTTCACCGGCGCCTCCTGCCAGGCGGTCGTCACCGGCGCGTACCGCGCGGTGGTCTATATCAAGGAGCACATAAAACTCGACTCCAAGACGGCCTCGGAGAAGGACAGCAAGGAAGTCGTCCGCATCTGCACCGTTTATGCGCAGAAGGGCATGTGGAACATCTTCATCGTCATCTTCTGCATGGCGCTGGCGCTGGCGTTTTTCAACTCGTATTTCTTCATTGGCTACCTCGTCGGCATCGCGTTCTTCGGCCTGTTCCAGGCCATCTTCATGGCCAACGCCGGCGGCGCGTGGGACAACGCCAAGAAAATTGTCGAAGTGGACCTCCGCCAGAAGGGCACCGACCTGCACGCCGCGACCGTCGTGGGCGACACCGTGGGCGATCCGTTCAAGGACACCTCGTCCGTGGCGATGAACCCGGTGATCAAATTCACCACGCTGTTCGGCCTGCTGGCGACCCAGATCGCGGTGACCATGCAGCAGGACCATGCGGTGGCCAAGGTGGCCATCGGCGCGTTCTTCTTCCTCGTCGCGCTGGTCTTCGTCTATCGCTCGTTCTACGCGATGCGGATTCCGGAAGAAAAATAACTGCTGCGTTTTTCATCACCGCCCTCCGGCTCGCGCCGTGAGGGCGGTTTGGTTTTTGGGCGATGGACAACTTCGTCTTGAGTGCTCGATTGTTTCGCGTATCGTATAGCCATGACTGCGTTGCTGGAAAAAGCGTTTCAAAAAGCCTCCGCCCTGCCCGAAAAGGAACAGGAGGCCATTGGCGCTTTGATTCTCGAAGAGATTTCGGACATCAACGCTTGTGACGCTTTGCATGACCGCGCCCATTTGGAAATCGCCGCCGGTCAATTCTCAACTTTGGCAACTTATCGCGCCAGCCGGAGGCGCAAGAAAAAGAACTAAAAACCGTTGACGGATTTCCTGGAAAATGCATGGGGAGGCCATGGCATTTTCAAATCAGATGAAATTACAAACCGGATTCTCGCACGATTATCCGCGCTGGAAACCAATCCGCGCCCGGCGGACGTGAAAAAACTCAAAGGCCGCGACGCTTGGAGAATTCGGGTAAGCGATTACCGCGTGATTTACGAAATCCACGACCACGCCTTGCAAATCATTGTCATCACCGTCGGGCACCGTCGGGAAGTTTATCGCTAACAGCTACGGCAAAACGTGGGCCGGGGTGACGGTGTTGCTAAGCGAGCAAGTTGGAATATCGCCAACCCTTTTGATGGAATAAACGCCTCCTTGCGGGCATGAAGGCACTTTACCGTTTTTGTCGAGCTTGATGTATGGCGTCAGATCGTTTGGAAAGTTGATAGCTTCGCCATTTGTCTTACCTTTTTCCAGAGCGAACTCCTGGGCGGCACCATCAATTTGACGCAGGTTGTTGATGCAAGTATTTGCTGAACTGGTGGTGTACGGCTTGTAATTGTAATACAACCTCATCGCCGTAAAGACTGCAATTACACAAATAACCACTACCCAAAATCCAATAGAAGAACTTTCCTTCGGTTTGCTCATATAGATGACCAACACCGTGCGAACAATTCCGTTGCGAATCTACCTTCTCCGACCGCCCGGAGCGAAGTGGTAGCCGCCGTGGACGCGACCGCCGCGGACTTTGCCGGGAAAACCACCCTGCGTCTGACCGGGTTTGGATTCCTCAAACAGCGCTGTATAGCGGTAATTGAAGCCCTCCAGCTTCACACGCGGGATTTTCTGGCTGATGAACCGCTCGATGGCAAACACGTGCCCCGCATCCTCGGCCACCATGATGGTAAACGCATCGCCGCTCGCCTCCGCCCGGCCCGTGCGGCCGATGCGATGGATGTAATCCTCCGGATGCTGCGGCACGTCGTAGTTGATGACGTGGCTCACGTCCGCAATGTCGAGCCCGCGCGCGGCAATATCCGTGGCCACCAGCACCTCGTACTTGCCGGAGCGAAAGCCTTCCAAAGCCTGTTCGCGCTCCTTCTGCGTGCGGTTCGAGTGGAGCACGGCCACGGCATGATTGTTCTTTTTGAGCAATCCGGCGACCCGGTCGGCACCATGCTTCGTCCGGCAAAAGATCAGCACCGAGTTGAAATTCACGCGCTTCAGCAGCTCGAGCAGCAGGTCGGATTTTTGCTGGTCGGAAACGGGGTAAATGACGTGCTTCACCGTCTCGGCCGGCGTCCGGCGCGCGCCGATTTCGATCGTCTCCGGGTTGTGCATCGCCCACTGGATGAGCGTTTCAATTTGCGGCGGGATCGTGGCGGAAAACAGCGACGTGTGCCGCTGGCGCGGGCAGCGTTCGACAATGCGCCGCACGTCGGGCAGGAATCCCATGTCCAGCATCCGGTCGGCCTCGTCGAGCACCAGAAACTGGACCTTGTCCAGCCGCAGCGTGCCGCGCTCCAGATGATCGAGCAGCCGGCCTGGCGTGGCGACGACGACGTCCGCGCCGGCGCGCAACTCGTCCATCTGTCGTCCGTAACCCACGCCGCCATAAACGACGGTGACCCTCAAATCGGTGAAGCGCGCATAATCGCGAAAGGCGGTTTCCACCTGGGCGGCGAGTTCGCGCGTGGGTTCCAGGATGAGCGTGCGCGGACCGGGGGCGTGCCGGTCCAGCCTGGTGAGAATGGGCAGGGCAAACGCGGCGGTCTTGCCCGTGCCGGTCTGGGCGCTGCCGATGACGTCGCGTCCGGCCAGCACCAGCGGAATGCCGCGGAGCTGAATCGGCGTGGGCGTGATGTAACCCGCCGCACGAACACCTTCGAGAACTGCCGGAGAAAGACCTAACTTGATGAAAGGCATAAATCCATGCTAACAGCCAGCAGAATTAAGGAAAGCAAGGATTTAATCCCGGAGGGGCGAGTTCCAAGGGCCCAAATCAGAGACCGGAAAAAATGGGGTCTCGCGGAGCTCGACCCTCCGATGACTACGAAGGTGACGGGTGGTCCTCCGGCGGCGGTTCAGCCGCGGGGGCTTCAGCTGCCGGTTCAACCGTGGCGGCTTCAGTGGGGGCTTGGGTTTCAGCCGTTGCTTCCGCAGGCGGCTCCGGCTCCACAGCCGGTTCCGGTTCCGACGCGGGAATTTCCGCCTCAGTCAACACGGGGGCTTCTCCCGCCGGATCAACCATAGTCGTGGTGGTATCGCCTTCCGCCGCTGGTTTTTCCCCGGCGGATTTCTTTTCCGGCTTGGGCGGCCGGGGTACGGGCTTTTTGGCCGTGTCCATGCGACCGTCCGCAAATTCAAGGACGTGACCCTGATGCACCAGCCAGTGCAGATCGGCGATGATGGCGGTCTGCTCCGGCGTCGGCTCGGCGTTTGGTGTCCCGCCTTTGGGCGGTTCCGTGCCGACAGCAGCCGGCGGTGTCTCCGGCCTGACTTCAATGACCGTTGGCCTGGGCAATGACGGCGCCAGGGCCTCGATCAATTGCCGCCGCGTGCATTTCGGATGCGCGTTGATGTGGCCGACAATGCGCTTGATGTTTTCCGACACCGGCGTGGTTTCGAGGTCGAGAAACTGTGGACGGGCGACGGACACATGCGTGAAGGTCTTGTTGACCTTGAAGAAATGCAGGCCGTGCGTGGCGAATTGCCGGCTGAGGCCGGTGGCCAGTTGGAGTGGGAAATATTTCTGCCGCTCCCAGTCGTTGCGCACCAGCCGCTGCAATTCCCGGCTGCGCAGGTTCCGGCTCAACACGCCGCCGACTGTGTGCGATTCCACCGGCTTGATGATGGTGTCCTTGTGGACGGCGCGGAAATGCTTCTCCACCTCATCCAGGCTCGGAAGCTTGAGCGGCTCCGGCACGTTGAGGCAGATGTATTCGGTCTTGAAACTCTGGTCCTCGACCCATTTTTTGACGACCGCCTCGTCCTTTACGATTCGCACGCGCGATTTGAAAACGTCGAACGGCATGCGCGCAAACCGCTCGGCATGCAGCTTGCGCAACTGGTTCTGGTAATCGTGATGGTTGGGCGGACCGAGAATCGCCCCGCTCAAACCGCATTGCGCCACAAAGGTGTAGGTGCCCTTCGGCGGTTCGGTGGCCGTGCGCTCGGCCTGGTAAAAAGTGGCAAAATGAACTTTCAGCACGTGCGCCACCGCCTCGTCCTCGCTCAGCCAGGGCGTGTCGTCCAGCGCGCAAACGAACAGCGGCTGCTTGACCGTGCCATCGGCGGTCTTCTTCACCGCGAGCTGGACGGCATATCGTTCCGGCTTCACCAGGACGATTTGCGCAATCTGGAACAGCGGATAGGCGCGACCAGTCACCTTGATCTGGCGGGCGAGCGATTCGACGCCGTTTTCATCGGGCAAAAATGTGACGGTGATTTCCGGCAACGGCGCGGGCGGCGCGGGCCGTTCACGGCGCTCACCGCGGTCATCGCGTTGTGGTCCGCCCCGCTTGCGGTCGCCGAACTTCGGCCCGGAACGCGCCGGACGGGGTCCGCGACGTTCGCCGAACGATTCGCTGCGGGGACCGCCCCGGCGACCCTCGCGCTGGCGGTCATCGCGGCCGGCGGGTTCGCCGGCGAACTTCGCATAGGGATTGGCCGCGGACTTCTCCTGCGCCCAGGCGGGCAGGAAAAGCTTTTCAAGATCAATTTCGACGTCAGAAATACTGCTCATACAACGAACGGCTTGCGACCCTCAAGCGGCCGCGCGTTTGGTAAGAATAGCATCTACAATTTTTTTGGCTAGTGCTGGTTTTTCAGCCAGCGCCTTCTGCGCGGCATCCTTGCCCTGGCCGATCAGCTCGCCCTCAAATTGCAGCCAGGCGCCCTTTTTGTCCACCACCCCGGCTTCGATGCCCACGTCGAGAATGCTGCCTTCCTGGTTGATGCCGTGGTTGTAAATGATGTCGAACTCAGCCTCGGCAAACGGCGGCGCCACCTTGTTTTTCACCACCTTGACCCGGACATGATTGCCGGTGGCGTTGCCGGCATCGTCCTTGAGCGTGTCCTTGCGGCGGATGTCCAGCCGCACACTGGCGTAAAATTTCAACGCCTTGCCGCCGGGCGTCGTTTCGGGGTTGCCGAACATCACGCCGACCTTTTCGCGCAACTGGTTGGTGAAAATGCAGGTCGTCTTGGACTTGTTCAAAATGGCCGTAAGCTTGCGCAGCGCCTGGCTCATGAGCCGCGCCTGCATGCCCATCGTGGCCATGCCCATTTCGCCTTCCAGTTCCGCCTTCGGCACCAGCGCGGCAACGGAATCAATTACGATCACGTCCAGCGCGTTCGAGCGCGCCAGCGTTTCGCAGATGGTCAGCGCCTCCTCTCCGGAATCCGGCTGCGACACGAGCAGGTCGTCGAGGTTCACGCCGAGCTTTTTGGCGTAGCCCGGGTCGAGCGCATGCTCGGCGTCAATGAACGCCGCCAGGCCGCCGGCCTTCTGGGCGTTGGCGATGACGTGCAGCATGAGCGTGGTCTTGCCGGACGATTCCGGCCCGAAAATTTCCACCACGCGGCCGCGCGGGATGCCGCCGACACCCAGCGCCAGATCCAGCGCGAGCGCGCCGGTCGGGATCACCTCAATTTTGACCAGCGCCCGGGCATCGCCCAGGCGCATGATGCTGCCCTCGCCGTAGCTTTTGGTGATGGAGGAGATGGCGGCGTCGAGCTCGCGCGAACGCGTGGCGGCGGCAGCGGCGGCCTTGGTGTCAGCGGCGGGTTTTTCAGCAATCTTCGGTGCCATAACTTTCGGAGTCCTTCGTTGTTGGTTTTACGAAAAACGACGGTAGTTAATTAACTTAAAATAGTCAAATGCCGGATGGCCTTGACCGCCATGGGTTTCCAAATCAAACCAGAGATTGATGAATACAAATGATGCTTTGATGGCAACCAAAACAAGTTAACTAATGGACATTCATCACATAAAAAATTGTTCTCCGTCCGGCTGGCACCCCCGGAACAGCCATTCCTGCCGCCAACAGTTACACCCATTCGCACAACTGTTCGACATGCGCCGCCGAACCGTCGCGCAGCCAGCCGTCCAGTTGGGACTGGTCTTTGAGCTGTTGTCCGCGCAGGCGGGGCACCACCGCAAAGCGGGACTTGATTTCCGGCAGGGCCGTCATGTCCACCCACAGTTTCTCGAACTGGCTCACCGGGAAAATGTCCTCCTGGCCCTGGCCCCAGCGTTTCTTGACGTCCTTGATCGTCACATAGGTCGGCACGCGCGCCGCCAGGGCGCGGACGGCAGCGGCGACCTTTTTCCCGGACGCCAGATCGCCGCGCGCCAGCCCAAACGCCGCCAGCAGCCGGTCGATGTCAATCCAGCACGTGTTCGAGTTGTAATAACTGAGCGCGAATTCCTCTTCCTCGCGCGGCATGGCCAGTCCCTCGACGAGGCGCACCTGGCCGTTGACGCGCGCCAAACCGCCGCCGCGGTCCTCCAGCCGCCGGGTAATCACTTCAAACGTGAGGCAGGAATCCTGGGCCAGGTGCAGGCCGAACATCGCCGGGTCGGCGTCGGCGCCGAGCGTGTCGATGTTGTGCAGCATCAGGTGCCGGAGCTGCGGCTGTCCGGCCAGCAGGCGGGCCAGCACGCCGTTGCGGAGCAGGTTGGGAACCTCGAACCAGTGGCCGACCGGATGCAGGCA
>JBKQOA010000134.1:0-23191 GCA_052145735.1 Limisphaerales bacterium | reverse complement strand
ATAAGCGCTGAAAGCATCTAAGTGCCAAGCTCATCCCAAGATAATGTCTCCCGGGGCGCAAGCCCCCTAAAGACCACGGGCAGACCACCCGTTTGATAGGCCAGAGGTGTAAGCGTTGTGAGACGTTTAGCTGACTGGTACTAATCGGTCGTGCGGCTTGATCGCTTTTTCCTTAGCCGGAAAGCGATTTCAACTCGCGAAATGTAGATGCGCGGTAACCCTGTGTGCAGTTTTCAGAGAAAGTCCGGATCCCTTTCGGAACTGTTCTTTAAAAATTTTTTGGTGGCCATAAAGCTGTGGTCCGACCCGATCCCATTCCGAACTCGGCCGTCAAACACAGTCTTGCCGATGGTAGTAGTCCTATAGGTTCTGCGAGAGTAGGTTGCCGCCATTCTTTAAATAAAAAGCCGGAGAACAATTTCTCCGGCTTTTTTGCTTTTTACGTAGGATAGTGCGTCTCGCCTGTCTCAAACTGAATTTATCGCAAACTCCGAGGTTAGAATAGGGAGTGCGCCCGCCTCGGGCACAGGTTCCCGCCCCCTCGCGGAACGCAACGGCGCGTGGAATTGTGTAGGCGCATCACGACCAATAGTTCCGCACCCAATGCCTGACGCGAGGGCACGTCCAGCCACACCCGGGTCGGGCGTGCTCCCCAACTTCGAATTTCAGAATTCCCCGATTCTCAGCCATACGGTTTTCAAATAAGCCGGTTCGGCGCGACTGATCGGGAAATCCGGCGGTTGCGGAAAATAATGCGACTGGAGAATATTCCGGCGTGCCGCGTGAATGGCCCTTTCCCCGTCCGCCAGGAATTTTTCCGGCGGCCAGTCCGCAGCGTTCGTCGAGGCCAGCAACACTCCGCCCGGCTTGACCAGCGGCAACGCGGCGGTGACCAGCCGGCCCCAGTCCTTTTCAACACGGAACACGCCATGCTCCTTCGACTGCGAAAACGTCGGTGGATCGAGCACCACCACATCGAACGTGCGCCCCTTCTTTGCCAGCCGTCGCAGCCAGTCGAACGCATCGCCATAAATGAAGTCATGTATCGCCGGGTCGAGACCGTTCAGAGCGAAATTACGCCGACCCCATTCAAGGTATTTTTTTGAGAGGTCGAGGCTTGTTGTTTTCGCGCCTGACAGCGCCGCACAAACCGAAAAACCGCAGGTATAGGCGAAGACGTTCAGAATTTCGGGTCTGGCGTCCGGGATCTGGGGATGGAACCACGAAAAGTCCGCCGCGATGTGGCCGGTCAAAAAACGCCGGCGGTTGTCGCGCTGGTCCAGAAACAAACCCGTGGAATATCCTTCGTTGAAACCCAGTTCAAATCGAACGCCGTTCTCGCGAATCTCAAACCGCTCCGGCGCGGCCTCACCCAGCACCGGCTGCGGTGACGATTCGGCTGTGCTCGCGCGACGGACCTGGCGTGAGAGAATTTTGTGATACGCCCCGCGCGCGGAAAACCATTTTGCGAGCCGTGCCAATTCTTCGCGTTGTTCGGCCTGCAAAGGCTGCTCCGCCTGGGATAGCAGAAAATCGCCCAACCGGTCTACGTACCAGCCCGGCCAGCCATCGCTCGCGCCGTGAATCACGCGGAAGGCGTTGGTCCCCTGAGGATCAACCATCGCGGCGCGCAGAGCCAGGCGCGGATCGGCATCGAAACCTGCGGGGACGCGAAACGTAACCTGCTCGCCTGTTGCTGAATGGGCAAAAGAAATCTCCGCCGCGTGCAAAAAAACCCGCGCCGCCGGCGTGCCGCCGTAAAGCGTGTCGCCGAGAATGGGGAATCCGCTTTCCGCTGCGTGAACGCGAATCTGGTGCGTTTTCCCGGTCAGCGGTTCAGCCTCCAGCATCTGAAATTCCAGATTCCGGATTCCGGATTCTGACTTCGGCGCCAGCCGAAACCTCGTTTCCGCGATTTCCGCGCCCGCGTGCGGGGGACGGCTCGCATATTTTTCGCCCGCGCGCACCAGCGCGGTTTTGACGATGAACTCGCGCTGCGGCACCAGTCGGTCGGTGAGCAGAAGATACTTTTTGCGAACGCGGCGTTCCGTGAATTGCTCCGTGAGCGAGCGGTTGGCGGCCGGGGTTTTGCCGAAGACCATCACGCCGCTGGTTTCCTTGTCCAGCCGGTGCAGGATGGCGAGCGCTGCCCAGCATGGTTCACGCTGCCGCAGCCAGTCATAAATGCCCTCGCCGCCGTGCGGTCCAGGCGCGTGCGTATTCCAGCCGGCGGGCTTGCAAACCACCAGCAGATGTTCATCCTCAAAAATTACGCACGGCAACATGCCCAGATGAAACCATTTTCCAGCTCACCATTGAAAGCGCGGAATTGGTCGCGCCGGTGCCGATGGAACGTTATTGGCCTGCACCTGCACTGGCCTGAAACAAAAGAAGGTTCCGGATTCCGGAATGCCAGATATGCATCGTTACAAATGGGCTCAACGATTTATTTCAATGTCTGCATCAGTCGCCAGACAGGCGATAAAAACACATCGAGCATTGTACCGCGTTGGTATCGGTGAAGGTGATCGTGCCATCCTGGGCGGCCAGCAACGTGACAATCTGCTGCCATTCCACCAGATTGGTCGACGCATTGATGTAATAAGTGCCGCCAGGGGTAAGTCCGGCACAGTAAAGATTAATGCGGTTCGTCCGGCTCCCCGTGCCGCCGACCAAACTGATGTTGAGCATAGACGGCACCTCGATTACGGTCAGCGTCCCGGCGGTCAGGCTGAAAATGTAGTTGGGGCTGCTCAATGTTCCCTGGCTGATCTGGATCGGATAATCACCCACGGGACTGTTCGCGGATGCCGTGGTACTCAATCCCGGACTTCCGCTGAGAACGTCGGCGCCTTCCCCGTTGACGAAACCATTATAACTCGCCGTAAAAGTCGGATTGGGCGTGCCATACGGGCGATTCGTGTTATTGGCCGAGACCATGATTGTAGCCGCCATAATATTAGCCGTCGTGCTGGCCGTGGTGTTGGCGGTGTAATTGCCAGAGTCGGTGCCGGAGATGGCGATGCCGGTCACGGTCACCGTTTTACCATTGCCCACATTTTTGTCGGGGAAGCTGGCCGCGGCGTAACTGGTGGTCAACACGTCGCCGGTCAGGCGATTATCCGAGAGGGTCACGGTCGCGTTGGTCGTTCCGTCATAAATCTTGTTCACGCCGGCGGCGCTGACAGTCAGCGTGGCCTTGGTGATGTTGGCCGTCGTGCTTACCGTAGTGTTTGCGGTGTAGTTACCGGAGTCAGTGCCGGAGACGATGATGCCGGTCACCGTGACCGTCTTGCTATTACCCACATTTTTGTCAGCGAAGCTGGCCGCGGCGTAACTGGTGGTCAACGAATCACCGGCCAGGCGATTATCCGAGAGGGTTACAGTTGCGTTGGTCGTTCCGTCGTAAACCTTGTTCACGCCGGCGGCGCTGACAGCCAACGTGGCCTTGGTGATGTTGGCCGTCGTGCTGGCCGTGGTGTTGGCGGTGTAATTGCCAGAGTCGGTGCCCGTTGCGGAAATGCCGCTCACGCTGGCTGTTTTGCCGGTGCCGACGTTCTTGTCGGCGAAGCCCGCCGTGGTATAGCTGGTGGTCAACACGTCGCCGGTCAGGCGATTATCCGAGAGGGTCACGGTCGCGTTGGTCGTTCCGTCGTAAACCTTGTTCACGCCGGCGGCGCTGACGGTCAAGGTGGCTTTGGTGATGTTGGCCGTGTTTGTGGCAGAGGTCGAGGCCAACACGTAGTTGCCGGCGTTGGCGCCAGTCAGACTCAGTCCAATGGCTATGACCGTCTTGCCGTTGGCCACATTCTTATCAACGAACGTCGCCGTGCCGCCGGTCAGACTGACGACATCGGAGTTGGTCACGCCGCTGAGAGTGCGGGTTGCAATCGTCGCCGCCGTGGTGGCATCATAAGTCTTGTTACTTGCGGTGATGGTGCCGGTGACTGTCTTTTGGGCAATCGAAATGGTTTGATTGACCGGTGTGGCCGCATTCCAGTTGGCGTTCCCAGACTGCAATGCCTGGATCGTAACCGAGCCGGCGCCGGTGATCGTGAGCACGTTGCTTGAAACGGTGGCCGATCCCGAAGTCACGCTGTAACTCACCGCCAAACTGGACGAAGCGGTGGCACCGAGCGTAAGGGGTCCAATGCCATAAGTCTGGTTGCCTGGCGAAGGGAAGGTGATCGTCTGATTGCACGGGTTCACCGTGGTCGCAGAACCGGTGTTGGCTGTGATTCCTGCGTGCGTCACATCGGCGGACGTGGCCGTCTGACTCCCGGCGGTCTTAAACGTCAGGCTGAAAGTCTGCGTTCCCCCGTTGAGCGCCGCGTTGGCCGGCAGGATTGCATTACTGTCGCTGGAGGTGATCGCCACGGTGTCGTTGGTGCTGATCCCGTTCCAATTGGCGTCCACGGTGTTGACTGTGACGGTGAAGGGCGTGCCGACAGTTTGCGCGGTAGGCGAACCCGTTTTGCCACTGGCCGTTCCTGGTGCAGCCGTTTCGCCCGGCATCAACAACTGCAGCTTCGCAAACGACCCGGCGATCACGGTCGTCGCCGTGCTTGTGTTCTCGGTCATGACCGTGGTGGTGTCTTTGGCTGTTACTGTCTGACTGCCCGCAGTTTTGAATGTCACACTGAAGGTCTTGGCGCCACCCGCCAAGGCTGCGGCGGTGGGCAAGGACGCGTTCGGGTCGCTCGAGGTGTAAATCTGCACGGTATCCGTGACCGTGTTGACCAGGTTCCAATTGGCGTCAACTGCATTGACCACGATTCCACTGAAGGCCGTGCCTGCTGTCTGTTTTGCCGGCGTGCCCGTCTTGCCGGTTGACGTTCCTGGTGCGGCTGTTTCACCCGGCAACAATACTTGCACCTGTGTGAATGCCCCGGCATTCACCGCCGTCGCGGGACTGGTGTTGGCGGTTTTGGTTCCGTCGGTGATATCCGTGGCGGTTACCGTCCGACTGCCTGCCGTTTTGAAGGTAACGCTGAACGTCTTGGTTCCGGCCACGAGCGCGGCGTTGGCAGGCAAGACTGCGTTGGCATCGCTGGAGGTGATGCCCACGGTGTGCGTTGAACTGACCGGATTCCAGTTGGCGTCCACGGCATTGACCGTTACGGTGAATGCCGAGCCGGCAGTCTGGGCCGTCGGCGTGCCCGTTTTTCCGCTCGCGCTCCCCGGCGCCGCCGTTTCCCCTGGCATCAATAATTGCAGGCCTGTGAATGCTCCCGGGTTCACCGTGAATGGACTGCTGTTATCCGCTGTCAGGGCGTCTCCGCCAATCCGGGTGGCGGTGAGGACCACGCCGCTCTCGGCTTTGGTATAGGTCAGCCCGCTGATGGTTACAGAACTGGTGCCGGCCGCGATGGTCCCGGTCAGAGTGCCGCCCAGGATTCCGCCGCCTGTGTTCAAGCTGAGGCTCACGGGGGTGTTTGACACCACGTTGGCTGGATTGCCCGAAACATCCTGCGACTGCACGACCACGCTAAATGCGGTCCCGGCGGTCGGGGAGGCGCCGCCATTGACGGAGGTGATCGCCAAACTGACGGGCAGGATCGTCTTTTTCCAGGCGAAATAGATGTAAGGCACGCCGGCCTGATTGACCTCCTGGGCAGTCCCGACCTGAAAACCATTGGTCTGAAGCGCCTGGATCTCGTTGGTGACATTGGCCGTGGCGGTGAAATACTGGGATTGGTCCGTCGTGCCGCCAAGCGATTGCGGGTGATGCACCCCCGCGAAGGCGGAAGTTGATTTGATAAGGACGAACTCGGGCTGGAATCCCACGCCCGTGATGTTTTGGTTGTCAGTCCCGCTCCCCGAGTAGCTGCCAGTCGCCAGCTCGCCGGCGACCACGTTCCAGGCGACGTAATGGTAGGTGATGGCACTTCCGTTGACGCGCGCGTCCGAGCCAAGCGTGAATCCGTTCGTATCGAACGAATTCACCATGGTGTTGCCCGAAAAAGCGTCGAGTTGATACGTTAACGCGGAGTTCGTCGAAGCCATGACGAAGTTATTGTTCGAGACGCTCATGAAGAATACCAGCTTGGGAGAGAACCCCAAACCGGGAATGGCATGGCTTGATGTGCCATCGCCGGTATAGGTTCCGACCGTCACCTGACCGCTGCCGGCCTTGAAGGCAGTCCAGTAGTAAGCGACGCCGCTGCTGTTGACTTCCGCATCAGTGCCCACCGTGAAACCGTTCGTGTCAAGCGACTGGATGCGGTTGGCCACCAGACCGGTCGCGCCGACCATTTCCTTGGTGTTGTCGCCGGACATGGTGGAGGTGCGAATGACCGCAGCATTCGTTGAGGCGCTTTTGACGATCACAACATCGGGTTGGAATCCGAGGCCTGTGATGGCACGGTTGTCGGTTCCGTTGCCGGTGTAGCTTCCCGACAGCATCTGAGCAGGTGTGATCACGTTTCCAATGACAAAGTCACCGAAACCGTTCTGGCCGCTGATGCTCGTCGAATTGGTCGTTGGGATTCCGCTCACCACCGTTGCAGACCAGGCGCTGTTACTCCAGCAAAGCACCGTGAACTGGGCCGGCGATGCGCTGCTGTCCACATTGGTTGCCGGATAATTGAACGTGGCGTTGTATGTACCAAAGGCGCCTCCGGACTGGGTCAGTGTCCAATATCGGTTTACGTTCCGGTTTGAATCGAGGCCGCTCGACCCGAGCTTGGGATGACTGCCTGCGGTGGTGTTCGCTTTCAGGCTGCCAGACGAGGTAACGGACAAGTTCGACAGCGCTAGAGGAGTGTAGGAAGAACTGTCGCCGATGGGAAACGTGAACGTCTGGGTGCCAGCGCTGAAGGTTTTTTGCAGGTTGCCATTCACATAGCTGGTTGAGCTTCCGCCCGAGATGGAACCATTCGCGGCCAGGCTGATTTTATTGGTGGCTGTGGTCACGTTGCCGCTAACCAGCGAGAGCGTGTTGCTGACGGTCGTGCTGTTGGTCAATGTGACGCCGCTGGCATTGTTGATCGTGAAGCTGGGGATGGTCGCGGGCAATTCGGGACCCTGGGTTTGCGCCGCGCTGCCGGCATATTGGAGGGTGGCGTTGGGGCCATAAGTTGGAGCCGCGCTGACGCTGGCGGTTCCTTGCAGGGACAAGGTGCCGTTAACGGAAACGCCGGCAGTCGTTTTGGTTCCAGAGCCGGAAAGAATCAAATTCTGATAGGTCGCTGCTTGCACCGTTTGAGCAGCGCCGGAATAATTCACGGTCGCGTTGGTGCCGTTCGCAGTGAACGTGCTGGAGCCGCCGCCCGTGATCGTAAAGGGGGTGGAACCCGAAAGAATGAGGGTACCATTTTGGTTTCCGCTGGCCAGGGTCAGGGTGGGGCCGAACAGGGGCACCGTGACAAAAACAATTCCTCCATTGACCGTGACGGTGCCGGAACTGAGTGCAAACACGCCTTGATTGGCCGCTGACACCAACGAGTTGTACAGGGCGTTGACCGACAAGTTGCCTGAGACTGACAAGTTCGAAACCGTGGAAGTCAGAGTCGTCAAGTAATCGCTGCTGGTCACCGTGGGGGTCGTTGTTCCACCAACCGTCAGCGAAGCGCAGTTGATCGTGCCCGCCCCCTGAAACAGAACCGAGGTGTTTATACTCGCTCCATTCTGAAGGGAGATTTCCGAAGTCGCCGTCAAAGTGACACCGGAATTTACCGTCAGGGTGGCCGTGGCTGCCGCGTTGTTGCTGAAGATGATGGAATTTGCCGTGGCACTCGCTGTTACGGTAACGGAAGCGCCAGCCAGGATTACCGCATTGTCAGTACTTGCAGGAACGACACCTCCCGACCAAGTGAGAGTGTTGGTCCAATTACCGCCGGATGCGGTTGTTAGCCTGGTTGCTCCCTGGGTGGCAGACGCGCCCAAGAACGTGACCAATGTCACCAGGATTAAAAGTAATTTTTTTTCCATTGTGTCAAAAATCAACTCAGTACCTGCCGGGCGCTGTCCTTAAATTGGACAGTTTGCGGGACACTCGTGCCTTACACTGAGGCACGAACGATCTGCCAAACAAGGGACCATTCGTCATACTTCAGATATTCTGTGAATTTAGTTAAATTCGAGTTCTCAATTATTTCATTCGATAAATCGGGCTTTCTGACGGTTATTTCTTCGGTTGCACCGGTAATTCGAGTGTAAATGTGGCTCCTTTGCCCAATCCCTCGCTATATACCGTCAGCGTTCCATCCATTTCCTTAGCTGCAAGCGCGCCACTGTGCAGGCCAAAACCGTGCCCTCCTCGCATGGTGGTAAACCCATGATTGAAAATTCGCGTCAGGTTTTCGGAAGGGATTCCAATCCCATTGTCGGACACGGAGATTTTCAGATGGTCACCGCTATTTCTGAGGGTAACACTCAGGGTCTTTTCTTCATTGCCCGATTCATCGCAAGCCCGCTTGGCGTTGCGGATCAGGTTCACCAGAATCTGCAAGACTTTGTGCTTATCCACGGTGATTTCCGGGAGTTGTGGGTCATAGTGGCGAACAAGTTGCACGTTATGGCGTTCCAGTGATTCCAGGTTCAAACGCAAGGCGTATTCGACCAGGTCAACGACATTAACGGTCTCGGAAACGCCCACAACTTTGGCGTAGCTTTGTTGCATCGCCACAATGTTTTTGATGTGTTCAATATGCTGTTTGAGGGCTTCGGCTTCATTTAAGATCGAGCTTTGCTCAGCAGCGATGTGTTGGGACAACGCAGCCAAAAATTCGGGGATTTGCTTCCCGCGCGGATCACGCGTTATGAACTCGCCAAGGTTCTTCGAATTTTCCTGAATCAAGGCAACAACGCGGGCAATATTGGCCGCTTCGGATGCCTTCAAGGCATCAGAAATGACAGTCGCTGAAATGTTGACGCTGTTGAGCACATTGCCAACGTTATGGAGAACGCTGGTGGCAACCTCTGCCATGCCGGCCTGTCGCGAGGCAGCGACAAGTTCGCGATGGGCGTCCTCCAGTTTTGCCGCAGTTTGTTGCCGTTCAGTCACATCAAGCAACATCCCCTGAATGCCGGTTACTTTTCCGTCAGAACCGAACACCGGAGACTTGAATATCTGGAGGTATTTAAAATTACCTGCCGGATCCGGGTACTCGCCCTCCATTTCAACCGGCTGGCCGGTCTCGATTATTTCCCGATCTTCCCGGGCGTCCTGATCGGCCAAATCCCTGTTGGGGATGACATCAAATGCCGTTTTGCCTAAAATCTGATCCTCTTTTTTGCCGTGGAACTGGCAAAACTGTGAATTAACGAACACGAAGCGGCCCGTCTGATCTTTGCGATAAACGAGCATCGGCAGGTGCTCGACGAGCGAATGATAGAGTGCCTGTGATTGACGCAACTCTTCGGTGCGGTTTTGTACCCGGTTTTCCAAGGTGTCATGCGCTGCCAGCAACGCAGCGTCCCGCGCCTGTATTTGCGCGAGCATTTCGTTAAAGCCGTCAATGAGCTGGCCCAGTTCGTCGCCGCTTTGCTTTTTTGCCCGGACTGAATAATTCTTTTCCAGAGCCACGGAGCGGGCTACGTGGGCCAGATGCAGAATAGGGTCGGAAACGACCCGCTGCAAACGGTTTGACAGGATCAAAGCAACCAGCATTGCCGCGGCGAACATGCTGCCAAGAATCGCAGGATAGCGTCCGAGTCGTTCCTTAAGATCGCTCAGGTCCGACATGACAAAAATTGTTCCGATGGTTTCTCCCCGTTGAGTGATTGGATGAAAGAGGTATAGAAAACCCCCTTTGAACCGGTAGCCAGCTGCCGGTGCGGGCGGCGGGGCAATGGGCGCCGCACCCGGCCGGTAGTAAGACGCAAACACATCGCCTTCGCGGGTATAAACACAAGCTGAAACGATGCTGGGTTCGGCGCGCAGCGCGCGGAGGGTGTCCGCAGCGGTATTGGGATCGTTATACTCAATTGTGGCTGAGCAGTTGTTGCCGATGGCTTCCGCCAGTGCCGAAACGTTTTTCACAATCCCCTTGCGAAAATTGATGACATCATCGCCGACGAAAATACCACAGGCCAGCAGCAAGGCGGCCGTGCTGGTCAGCATGATGATGAGCATCTGTTTACGCTTGATGGACATGGAATACAGGAGGCGCATAACCATTCAGTTGGATTTGCCTTTCACCACATCCGCCGCCACCAGCAGCCGGGAGCTGATTTTTAACTGTGCGCTGCCGGCTGCGGTTAAATTCACCTGCAGACGAATTTTCCGGCCTTGCCGGGCCAGATTGATGATTCCGTCCTGCGCAAGAAAGTCATCGCTTTCGCTGACGGTCAGGATTTTTTTACCTCGAATCTTTTCGAGGATTGATGGAATCCGCTGCCGTTCTGAGGCGCCGATGAACAGAATGTGGCAGTCGCGGTTGATCTCTTCGTCCTTGGTGATGCGTTTGAGGATTACCGGATGGCCACCGACCATTCGGCCGCTGCCGATCATGTTTTGAACCTCGGTGGCGACATTGTCATCTCCATAAACGGCTATCGTGATGGGGCTGTTGGTTTCAGCAAAAGCACTGGCCGGCCAGTCCACGTATTTGGGGAAGTTGATCAGGAAAGCGGCCTTCACCTGAAAATCCGCAGGCATTTCCTCTTCCGCCCCGGCAGAGAATATGCCGGTCAACAGGCTTAAACTCACCGCTCCAATCAACAAGCCGACGCGACAAACCACCCCCAACCTGGCGCGGCCGCGGCGCAGGCGGCCGGCAGGGGCAGGTTGTTGGTTGAAGTGGCGTGTCATGGTTAAAAGGTCCAAATTATCCTGCCATTTACGCTGCGCGGGATTTCGGTTTGCACGGATGAATTCAGGTTGGGAAATTCCGCATGCCGGTCCTCGGTCAGATTTTGTCCCCAGACACCGATTTCCAGCGACTTGGTCGGATGCCAGACCAGGCCCAGATCCAGCCGGAAATACGCCGGGATGGTCGTGGTTCCAAGACCGGCGGCCGCGACCTGTTGATCCACGTAATAGCCGGCGGCATTGAATTCAAGGTTCCAAGGCAGGTCGAGGTACGAGCGCAACTGAAACTGGTTTTCAGGATTGCCCTGGAAGGCGGGAGCGTTGGGGTGCAAATCCACACAGAGAAGCGAGTAGCCCGCCAGCAGGCGCCAGGAATCCGTCACCCGCCACTGTGCGGAAAGTTCGCCGCCGTACGTCTCGGCCGAGCCGGCATTCTCAATGGTCTGGGGAAAAACGACAACCGGGCCTTGAACGTAACTGCTGTTGGTGACAAATCTCAACAACTTGTCATATTGATTGTAGAATGCGGCAACATCGAATGACAATTGCTTTGTCGCCTCAATCCGGTAACCCAGTTCATAAGCAATCAGGTTCTCGGCTTCCGCATTGGGATTTCCAAATAACGAAACCAGGCCGATCGGGGTTGCATTGGGGGGAGAAGGGATGCTCGAGACGGAATAATTGACCCGCGCACCGGATTCATAGAAAGAGGGAGTTCTGACCGCGCGCGATACCGCGGCCCAGACAGTCTGCTTATCGGTCGGTGTCCAGAGCAGGCGCACGCTGGGCTGGACCTCGAAGCCGGTGTAATCGTTGTGTTCGAATTTTGATCCGACGGTTGCGGTGAAAAGCTTGGGCTTCAGAGTGACTTCGTCCTGCACAAACGCGCTGTACAATTGGTTGTGCTGCTCAGGTGGCGTCCAGGTCAAATAGAAATTGGGCGGGAAATTGGCGGCCGTATAGCGGTAGCCCAATCCCCAGATGATGTCATTGCGCTCTCCGATGGGGAACCGGTGCTGCGCATCCAGATCAAACGCATCCTGTGTCTCCTTGGACCCCACCTGCTCCTGCACGAAATGATCGTAGTATGTTTGCAGCGACAGCGATGACGCCGCCGAGATTTGGTGCGTCCAACGGCCCAACACATTGCCGCCGGAATCGTGATTCTCCACGAGGCTGTTCGTCGAGTAGGGTGGTGTGAGCAAAACGACGTTTTCATTTTCATGAACGAAATCGTTGTACATGCTGCCCTGCAGGGTGAATTTATTATCGTCGGAAGGTTCCCAGTCCAGCCGCGTTCCTCCCTGGACGGAATTCCAGTCGTCATTGGCGTCTGCGCCAGTGGAGGTCACCAGGGCATTTTGGTTGAACCCCTTTCCATAAACCCGGTAATAAAGGTTGGTTGCCAGCTGGCCGCCGTAGCGAACCGCAATGGACGGATTATCTTCGGTGCCTTCAGAAGCGGAGACCAACAGTCCTTGGGTGTCTTTCGCGCTTTTGGACAGAATGTTGACGACTCCGTTAACCGCGTTTGCACCCCAAAGCGATGCGCCCGGCCCACGAATGACTTCGATCCGGTCCAAATCTTCAATCATCATGTCTTGCATTCCCCAATTGACTCCTCCGTATGCCGGGCCGTATATGGTTCGGCCGTCCTCCAGTATCAGCAACTTGTTGGCAAATTCACCGTTGAAGCCACGGGAGCTAATGGCCCATTGATGTGAATCAATCTGTGCCACGTCCAGACCGGGAACCATGCGCAAGGCTTCCGGGATTTCCGTGATTCCCAAACGACGAAGGTCGTCCGAGGTGACAACTGTCACAGCGGCGGGTGCCTGATCCAGAGGGGTTTCCTTTTTAAAGAGTGAATTGACAGAAACGACCTCGACATTGACCAATTGTTCAATGCTCATCTCCGCCAGACGGGCCGAGAGGGTGTTCGTCGGTGCGAGGTCAGCCGCCGTCGCGGTCAAAAGACCCGCCCAAAAGCACAAGACCATCCCGGCCCTGAAAAGGAGCGGGATCCAGCAATTACAACGTCTGCGAGGCCTGATTTGAGTCTGAAGGCCGGGCTTGCTGTCCGATTTATACATTTTTTTCCTGCCAATTGGCTGCCATTTATTGGGAAATCACACCGATTCTTGAGCAATTACCGCGCCGTGAGTCGAATGGACTTCGCGAGAACAGGTCGTCGCCGGTCCTCATCCATCCCCCCAGAGTCTTTTCTGTGGGTTTATTACTGCACTTAACAATATGTGTAAGCGACACTTGGTTCCCTGGCTGCGAGCCAGCCAGCTTTGAGCCTTCGGTTCGCTGCGATTGGTATGTCAACTGCTCAAATCATTGTGAAATCAGGCCTTAACTGATGCTTTGTCCTTACGAGTTTCGAATACGCTTTTTGCGAAAAATGAGGTTCGCATTTTTCGCAGTGGCAATTCTGTTGATTGCACCCAAGCTTCAAGCGGCCCAGGAGACGGTCGGGCAGCCCGCCGTTAGTAAGACGGTCATGGGCCAATATGAAATTCCCGATGCGGTCATTACGCCGGGGAATTTGGAACGCATTTTCAACTTGAGCTTTGCCACCAAGACCGACGGTCACGGTTTCGGGTTGCATGGCGTTACCGATGGCGCGAAGGAAATGGTCGAACGACTGCTTGTTATCAGCGAAGGTGTCGAACAGGACGCTACATTTGGGCTGGAACTGCCCGCCACGGAGAAATCTCGTGCCGGAAAAGCAGTTGGAGACGAACCAACTTGAATCTATGGCGGACAAACTTCAAAGCAAACCAACCCTTCCGGCTGCGAACCGCATCCTGATCATTGATGACAATCGGGCGATTCAAGCGGACTTCCGGAAAATCCTGGTGCCCCAAACCGCTTCCGAAACCGCGCTCCAGGAGGCGAAATCGCTTTTGTTTGGCCAGCCGGCCGACCCCAGCGCAACGCCCGCAGTGACTTATGAGATCGACTCCGCCACCCAGGGACAGGAGGGATTACAGATGGTCGAGCAGGCGGCAAATGAAGGCCGCCCTTATGCCCTCGCGTTTGTGGATGTGCGGATGCCACCCGGGTGGGACGGGATTGAGACGGTCGTCCGCATCTGGCAGAAATTCCCGGAACTTCCGGTGGTCATTTGCACCGCCTTTTCGGATTATTCCTGGCCGGAAATGATGTCAAAACTCGGGCATTCGGACAATCTGGTCATCCTGAGAAAACCATTCGAGGCGGTTGAAGTGATGCAGCTTGCGCATTCGTTCACCCGCAAATGGCTGTTGGCCCGGCAGGTCCGGGCGCACATCGAGGAACTGGATGGACTGGTACAATCCCGCACCCGCAACCTGCAGGAGGCCAACGAGGCGCTGCGGCATTCCGAGGAGCGCTTTGCCAAGGCATTTCGCAACAGCCCGGTGCCGATGGCACTGCAAACTCTGGGTGAACAGCAGTATGTGGACGTTAACGAGAGCTTCCTGCTGTTGACCGGTTTCAAACGGGAAGAGGTTTTGGGACAAACTCCCGCCGGGTTGAAATTATTTCCCAAACCGGAAACCGGACGGGAAATTCGGGACGCGCTCGCGGCCCAACGTCCGGTCCGCAACCTGCAAACCGAACTTTGCACTTCGGGCGGGAAAAACCTGATCGTGCTGATCTCCGCGGAAACGTTTGAACTGGAAAACGAGCCGCATTTTTTGACGTCCATCCAGGACATCACCGAGCGGCTCAACATTGAAAATCAATTGCGCCAGGCCCAAAAAATAGAAGTGGTTGGCCAGATTGCCGCCGGCATCGCGCATGATTTCAACAACATTCTCAGCGTCATTCAGGGCCACGCGGAGTTGCAATTGAACATGGGCCATGAGGATGAATCACTCGGGGAATCCCTGCATGAAATTGGCCGGGCGTCCGCGCGGGCGGCGTCACTCACCCGCCAGTTGCTGGCCTTCAGCCGAAAACAGATGCTGCACCGCCGCCCGCTTGATTTGCGGGAGTCGTTGAACAATCTGAGCAAAATGCTCAGGCGCATCATCGGTGAACATATTAATTTGCGGATTCAATGCGCGGAAAACCTTCCGCCCGTGTTCGCCGATGCGGTCAGTCTTGAGCAGGTGATCATCAATCTCGCCGTGAACGCGCGCGACGCCATGCCGCGCGGCGGTCCGCTGACCATTACCGTTGAACCGGTGGCGATTGACGCGAAATACAAGGAGCGGGAGCCGGACGCCGTGATTGGGGATTATGTGCGGTTGAGTGTCGCCGATGAAGGCATTGGCATGGACGAGACCGTGCGCAAAAAAGTCTTCGAGCCGTTTTTTACCACCAAGGAGGTGGGGAAGGGAACCGGCATGGGATTGGCCACGGCTTATGGCATCGTCAAACAGCATCAGGGTTGGATTGAAGTTGAATCCCAGCCGGGGGTCGGCTCCGTGTTCAAGGTTTTTCTGCCCGTGACCGACCAGGAAGCGCAGAAGACGGCCGAATCTGGAACCGATCTGATTCGGGCGGCCAATGGGCAATCGCGCACCATTTTCATCGTCGAGGATGAAACCCAGGTCCGCGAGATGGCGTCAAACATTTTGAAACGGCAGGGGCATCAGGTGGTGGTCGCCAGGGATGGGCTGGAAGCGTTGAACCTCTGGCCGCAACACCGCGGAAAGATTGACCTGCTGTTCACGGACATGGTGATGCCCGGTGGGATGACCGGTCGCGAACTGGCGGACCGCCTCCTGCGCGAAGAACCTTGCCTGCGCGTCATCTATTCCACCGGCTACAGCATGGATTTGTTCAATTCAGGCAACGAACTGGTCGAGGGGGTCAATCTTTTGCTCAAACCCTACGACGCCACGGCGCTGGTTCGTGCAGTCAAAAAGGCCTTTGCCAACGGGAATTAACCCGCCGGCCCGGCGGCTTCCGCTACTTCAAATTCCACACACAACTGTCATTCAAATTCTGACCGTGGCGCTCGGCCCGGGCTTCCACGCGGTTGTCCCCGGCTTTCAGTTGAACGTCCGGCCAGATAAACACGCCATTCGTGCCGTCATTGCGCCAGCCTTGAGATTTTCCGTTTAGCAGCAACTCCACTTTGTCCGCGTTGGAATAAATTTTCACGCTGGTCAACGCGTTGGTGCGTTCGGTGAACCGGCGGCTGGTGATGTACAGCACCGGTTCGTCCGACCAGTTGGCCTTGTAAAAGTAAAAGGCATCCTTCCTCGTTTTGCGATCGTAAGTCACCAGGCCCTTGTCGTTGCGGCCGGGAATGCCGCCTTCGTGCCGTGTGGCGACGGCAAAGTCGAACATGTTCCAGACAAACGTGCCCCACACGAAAGGCCGCTCTTTCATCGCTTCCCACGCGGATTCATGAACCAGCGCCTGCCACTCTTCGGGATGCCAGGGACCGCCCGTCTTCGGTTGCTTCGGGGTTTCCTCGTGCTGGGTGACGTTCGCGCCCGCGCCGTATTCGCTCACGCAAAAACCGCCCTGCCGGCTGGTATCGCGCAATCGATCCATTTCAGGTCCAAAATCACCCCTCGTTCCACGGTACCAGCCGGGATAAATGTTCCACCCGAGCCAGTCGGGAATTTTGTTCATTTCCGGCAATTTGTCCGTGCAGGTGGCGGCAATGGTCGGGCGCGTCGGGTCTTCGCTGTGCGCCACATTGTTCATGTCCTGCAACTCGCGTTGCGGGTCGGGGGTCTCCCGGAGCGCGACTTCGTTGAACAGACTCCACGCGAAAATCGACGGATGATTGATGTTTTGCCGGATGAGATCGAGCAACTGGTTGCGCGAGGTTTCCTCGAATTGTTCCGAGGCGGTGATTTCGTTTACCTGCGGGATTTCCGCCCAGACCAGAATGCCCGCCTGGTCGCAGAGGCTGTAGAAATAATCGCTGTGCTGGTAATGCGCGCAACGGATGACCGTCGCGCCCATTTCCTTGATGAGTTGCAGGTCCTCATCCATATCCGCCCCGGAAATCGCCCAGCCTTTGTTGAACCGGTCCTGATGCCGGTCAACACCGTGCAAATGATACGGTTTGCCGTTCAGGAAGAATCCCTTGTCCGGATCAACCGAGTAAAATCGCAACCCCAGCGGTTGCTCAACCGAGTCCACCACATTGTCCCCGGAGCGCAGTTCGATGACCGCCTGGTAAAGATAAGGGTCCGGGCGTCCATTCCACAAATGCGGATGCGGCACTGTCAGGCGCAGCCAATACGGCGAGGTCGCATTGGGCGCCAGGGCGATTGGTTGTTTGCTGTCGGCGACCTGGTTTCCGTCCGCGTCCAGGACGCGTGCGACCAGGGTCAGGGGTTGTTTTTGTTTGGTGCCATTGGAGATTTGCGCCGCCACATCCAGCACCGCCTGCGTATCCGTGACACTGGTTTGCAGCCAGGCGACGCCGGGCGAACCGTGGTCGGTGAGCGCAAAATTATCCGCCGCCGTTACAATCAAATGCACCGGTCGATAGAGTCCGCCGTAAACGGAAAAATCGCCGCTTAACGGCGCGATGTCCGGCTCCCATTTGTTGCTCACGCGCACGGCGAGCAGATTGGTGCCGGTGGCAGACAGATTGGTGGTGATTTCAAAACAAAACGCGCCAAAGCCGCCGCGGTGTTCGCCCAGTTGTTTGCCATTCAGATAAACGTCGGCAACCAGGCTCGCCGCTTCGAACCGCAAAAAATACCGTTTGGCGGTTTCCGGCGTGAGATCCAGTTCGCGCCGATACCAGCCCGGTCCGCGGTAAAAATCCTTTCCACCCTGCGCTTGTTCCCAGCCCCAGTTGTGCGGAATGGAAACCGCCTGCCAATTGGCATCAATCCAATTCACATCCGCCGGACTCAGGGCCTGCCCGGCGACTCCGTCGGGATCGCCTTGCATGAATCGCCAGCCGGTATCGAGCAACGTGCTTTCGCGGGCCAAAAGGTTGAAGGCGAAGACGAGGGCGAAGATGAAAATGGAAAACTTGCGCATCGACGAATCATGCCGAAAATTATTCCGGCGGCAAGCGCAACGTCGAATCGAGCGGTTGTACATCCGGCAATTGTTTCGCCGAACTCGCGCCACCGAGTTCCGCAAGCCGTTCGCCGGCGGGGCGTACGCGGGTTTGAAAACTGGCCGCGGCATCGTTGAAGGCTGTGTTCGCCCGCTCCAGCCCGGCCCGGATTTTTTCGAAATGCTCGATGAATTTGACCACTCGCGAATAAAATTCCTGCGCGGCTTCGGCGATTTTCTGGGCGTTTTCCGTCTGCGCGTGCTGCTGCCAGCTCACGCTCACCGAACGCAACAGTGCAATGAGCGACGCCGGGGTCGCCAGCAAAATCCGTTTCTCCGCCGCCCAGACAATCAAATCATGATCGCCTTCGAGCGCGGCGCTGAACAGCGATTCCGCCGGCAAGAACAGCACGACGTAATCCAGCGCGCTGGGAAACTGGCGCGGATAATCGCGGTCGGCCAAAACCTTGATGGTGGCCTTCAATTTCGTGGCGTGCGCCGCAAGCGATTCCGCGCGTTTGGCCGGGTCTGCCGTTTCGAGCGCGTTGAGAAAGTCAAAGTCCGGAACCTTCGCATCCACAATGATAAAACGTTCGCCCGGCAATTTCACGACCAGATCCGGGCGGTTCTCGCCCGACGACGTCTGTTCCATGAAATCGCAATGCGCACTCATACCCGCCGCTTCCACCACCCGGCGGAGCGTCTCTTCGCCCCAGCGCCCGCGCGCCTGGTTGGAATGCAGCACCATCCGGAACTGCTGGGTTTCCTGCGCGAGAGACTGGCTGGATTGGGCGAGGGTTTCGAGTTGTTTCTTCACTTCGCCCAGCGTGGACGATTGTGCGGCTTCGCTTTGTTGCAGACGCTTTTGGTACGTCTCCAACTGCTGTTTCAATGGTTCAACCAGGGTTTTGATGGATTCCTGGCGCTGCGCCAGATCGCCGCGGGCCACCTCCTGAAATCGGCCAAAGGTCTGTTCCGCCAGCCGTAAAAATTCCGGCGCGCTTTGTTTCAGCGCATCGGCGCTCAAGGCCTTGAACGTGTCACGCAAATCGGCCAGCGCCTTGTCCTGCAACGCGCGCTGGTCGTTGGCCAGCTTTTCCGCGGCGGCCCGGCTGGCCTCGGCGGCGGCCCGGGAATTGGTTGCCTCGTTGAGCTGGCCGCGTAATTGCGTCACTTCTGTTTCACGTTGCGCGATTTGTTGCCGCAATTCCTTTTCCAACCGTGAATCCGAACCGCTGCCACTGCGCGCCCGGCCCATCAGCCAGCCGATGAGCAGGCCCAATCCGCCACCCACGACCAGACCAATGAACAGATAAGCTCCGTTGGACATGGCTCAGTGCAGTCTGGCAAACAGTTTTTTTTCGTGGTCCGCCACGACGGTCCGCTTGCCTTTGAAAATAATTGTGTGGCCTTCGGCGCGCAATCGCCGGGCGACGCCTTCAACACCCCCGGGATATTTGGGATTCACTTCGCCGCCGGTTTTGAGCGTGCGCCAGTAGGGGGTGATGCGTTTGGCCCCTTCCGCCTCGGCCTCGGCGGCGGCGTGTGCGGCAATCCATGAAAAAATGCCGGTGGTGATCGGACAGGCGAAATTCGTCTGGTGCTTTTTGGCAAGGGCGGCGCGAAGTTCGTTGATGGTCGCCACGCGGCCTTTGGGCACCTGCTTCATTAGCCCGTCCACTTCGCGCGGGGCCGGGATGACGAACGTGCCCGTGCCCCAGCGTTTCGTCAGTTTGCCGGTGACTTTGCAGACCCTCGGCAACCCTTTGTCATCCGCCAGTTTTTCCCGCCACGTTTTTTTGGGTTTCATTGCTTGTTCTCGTCCTCGTTCTCGTCCTCGAATTCGATTACGAGGATGACGACGAGAACGATTAAAAATCAAAAATGCGCGACAACCTCGATTTCCACATTCGCGCCCTTGGGCAGCGCGGCGACCTGGATGGTCGAGCGTGCCGGAAAATCATGCGTGAAATGTTTTGCGTAAACCTCGTTCATCCCGGCGAAATCAGCGAGGTTCGTCATAAACACCGTGGACTTCACCACGTTGGCAAACGTGAGTTTCTGGTCGTCCAGGATGGCCTTGATGTTCTGCAATACCCGGTCGGTTTGCGCCTTGATGTCACCGGAAACCAGATTGCCGGTGGCCGGGTCAATCGGGATCTGGCCGGCGCAGAACAGCAGGTCGCCCACGCGCACGGCGTGATTATAGGGACCAACGGCCGCCGGTGATTTTGCGGGTTTGATGATGGTTTTGGTCATGGGTTTAACGTCAAGAGCCGGGGGAACCGCTCAAAGATACTTCGCCAAAATCGGCTTCAGTTCGGTCACCGTTTTCTTCGGCCAGTTTTTTTTGTCGGTCAGAATCGCGTTTTTCAGCGCGGAATGGCTTGGCCAGTCCGGGGCGGCCGGGATTTGCGGGATGGCCCGGGTGATGATTTGTTTGGCCATCTCCGCATTGTGATGGAGATTGGTCATGACCAGTTCGAGGGTGACGTGCCCGTCCTCTTTCCAGCCGTCGTAGTCGGTGGCCATCGCCATCGTGGCATAGGAAATTTCAGCTTCGCGCGCACACTTGGCCTCGCCGAGGTTGGTCATGCCGATGACGGCGAACCCGGCGCGGTGGTTGGTGAGCGACTCGGCGCGGGTGCTGAAGGCCGGGCCCTCCATGCAGACATAGGTGCCGCCGTCGTGGGCGTTGGCTTTGCAGACAATGGCGGTCCGCAAAAGAATCTGGCGCAACTTCTCGCAAACCGGGTGCGCGAAGGCGACGTGCGCCACGATGCCGCGGCCGAAGAACGTGTGGGCCAGCGATTGTTTGGTCCGGTCCAGAAACTGGTCCACGAGCACAACATCGCACGGCTTGAACTTTTCCTGCAGCGAACCCACGGCGCTGACGCTGATGATCCAGGCGACGCCCAGTTTTTTCATCGCCCAGAGGTTGGCGCGGTGGTTCAGTTCGCCGGGCAGCAGGCGATGGCCGCGGCCATGGCGCGGCAGAAAAACCAGGTCGCGCCCCAGCATTTTACCAGTGAGGAATTCGTCCGACGGTTCGCCAAATGGGGTTTGCACCTCCACCCATTTCTGATGGGTGAGACCCTCGATGTTGTAAAGTCCGGTGCCACCGATGATGCCAATGCGATGATTCGACATGCGTGATTTATAACATTGGTCGGGCAAGCGCCGCCAGCGATTTTCCCGGCTGGCGCTGGCGCGGCGGTCTGCTATACTGGGGCCGTGGAACTGTTCCAGCGCATTTTAAAAACGGCCATTGAGGGCGGCGCGTCGGACGTGCACCTGAAAATCGGCACCCCGGTGATCTTTCGCATCAACCGTGAATTGATTGCGGTGGATTCCCCCCACCCGACCCAGGAGTGGATGGGAAAAATTATTGAAGCCGTCACGCCAGTGCATTTGAAAAAGCGCCAGGACGAGGAACGGGAAATCGATTTTTCGTATTTTGTCCCGGGCGTCGGCCGTTTCCGCACCAATATGTATCAACAGCGCGGCCAATGGTGCCTGGCCATGCGGTTCGTCAAGACCATCGTGCCGAGCTTTGAGGAACTCGGGTTGCTTCCGCAGGTGCAGAAAATCGCCGAATCACCCCGCGGCGTTGTGTTGGTGGCCGGAGCGACGGGTTGTGGCAAATCCACCACCCTCGCGGCCATGATTGAGCACATCAATAATAATTTCAAAAGACACATCATCACGTTGGAAGACCCGATTGAATACGTTTTTGAAGACAACCAATCGGTGATTGAACAGCGGGAGGTCGGCCTCGACACCCTCTCGTTCCATCACGCGCTCCGCAACGTACTGCGCCAGGATCCGGACATCGTCATGATCGGGGAAATGCGGGACGATGTCAGTTTTTCCGCGGCCATGAGCGCGGCGGATACGGGGCATCTAGTCCTGTCAACGCTGCATACGACCAACGCGTCGCAATCCATCACCCGTGTCCTGGAATTCTTCAAGGCCGACGAACGCGAGCAAATCCGTCGGCAGATTGCCGCCACCTTGCGTGCGGTGATCTGCCAGCGCATGGTCGGCACCATGGACGGCAAATCGACCCCGGCCCTGGAAATCCTCATCAACACACCGATGGTCAGGAAACTGCTTGAAGACAACCGCCTCGACAAACTGCCCGCCGCCATTGAAACCAGCCAGGACGATGGCATGCTGACGTTCAATCAGGCGTTGTTCGATTTGGTCAAGGCCGGACGCGTGACGGAAAAAGAGGCCATGTCCAAAGCCACCAATCCCCAGGCGCTGGAAATGAATTTCAAGGGTATATTCCTTGACGAAGGGCGTCGTATTATCAGTTGATTTGGATGGAGTTGAATGGGTCATAACAAATCCCCATTGACTTAAATTCGACCTGTTGTATCGTCTTTCCCATGCGGGTATCGAAGAAGACTGATTATGCGCTGCGGACTTTGTTCACCTTGGTGGACCATTTCGGAGGCGCACCGATACCCATTCGAGAATTGGCCAGGCGGAACGATGTTCCCAAGCGCTTTCTTGAACAAATCATGCTCAAGCTCAAGGCCCAAGGCTGGGTGGACAGTGTGGCTGGTGTCCGCGGCGGATATGTGCTCGCAAAAAATCCCGGTGAGATCACAATGGGTGAGGTCGTGCGCTATTTTGACGGTATTATAGCCCCAATTGATTGTGTTTCGGTCACTGGTTACAAGCGGTGTTCGCAAGAGCCGGTTTGCCGTTTCCGTCGCGTGTTTTTTGACGCACGCAATTATGTTGCCGACTTGATGGAGCGGTCAACCCTCGCTGGAGTTTCCCAGGGGGCACCGGTATCCAAACAGGAGATCGTGTCCGGTTTTATTGGCGGGGAAGGCATTTAAAAAAATCATTAAAAATAGTTGACATCTTACCTTGATTGTGGAAAATAACGACAAGATGAGTCGTTTATCTAAATGAACAAGCCAATTAAAATTTTGATTTTTGTCATTCGCCCCGCAAACGGCCGGATGACGTAGCCAGCGCTTTTTATTTGGTTTTAATAACGACATAAATAGTCGCTATTCAAAATAATAATGAGTGAAAACTAATGGAAACGAGTGCGATTCAAATTAAGGCGGATGGCGGCGTGGGCGAAACATTGGACCGGGCGGAAGTGGTCCGCCGCCAAGTCGGGTCATTGCATTATGGTGCGGTACAAATTGCCGTTCGCGATTTACACATTTCGCAGCTGGAAAAAACCGGGCGTGTGCGGCTGGACAAGGCGCCCGCTCAAACCAAAACCGTTTGGGCCGGCCGGAAAGCCGGGGCCTGAAACAAACGAGTGCCTGCCGGACCGCCGGAGGCAAAACAAACAACCAACAACAAAGAAGACAACATGAAACTAAATCAGTTGATTCTCACAACCTTTGCCGGGTTGCAATTTGTTTTCTCGGCATCGGCTGCCGATGACACGGCCACCAATTCCGCCGGAGCCGTGCC
>JBKQOA010000133.1:0-65095 GCA_052145735.1 Limisphaerales bacterium | reverse complement strand
TTTCCACCACCACAATCGCATCGTCCACCAAAATGCCGATGGAGAAAATCAACGCGAAGAGTGTGATGCGGTTCAGTGTGAAGCCGTAAAGATAAAAAATGAGCAACGTCAGCGCGAGTGTCGCGGGAATCGCCAGCAGCACGATGAGCGACTCGCGCCAGCCCAGCGCGAGCAGAATGAGAAACGACACGCTCACGACGGCCAGCAGCATGTGCCAGAGCAGTTCGTTGGATTTCTCCTCCGCCGTCACCCCGTAATTCCGCGTGACGGACACCTGCACGTCGGCGGGAATGACGCGGCCCTTGAGCGTGTCAATTTTCCTCAAGACTTCGTTGGCAATGGTAATGGCGTTGGCGCCCGGACGTTTGGCAATACTCAAGGTGACGGCGGGTTGGTCATTGGCCATCGCGCCGTTGGCCGCGCCCATCCCAAAGAAAACATATTGCAACGGTTCTCCCGCACTGTCCACGATGGTCGCCACGTCACGCAGATAAACCGGTTTGCCGCCGTACACGCCGACAACGACGTTGCCCACGTCCCTGGCATCGGTCAGAAATGCGCCGGTTTCCACCATCACTTCCTTGTTGTTGCCAGTCAATTCGCCGGCGACCGTCTGACGGTTGGCCTGCTGCAACATCGGAATCAAACCGACGGGACTGAGATTGCGCGAAGCCAGCTTGGCCGGGTCGAGCAATACCCGCACCTGCCGATGCGCGCCACCGATGAGGGTGGTCTCGGCCACCAGTGGCACCTGCTTCACCGCGTCATCCACCTGGGCTACGAGCCGCCGCAACGTGAGATGGTCGTAACGCGCGCTGTGAAACGTGAGGCAGAGAATCGGCACGTCGTCAATGGACCGGGCCTTGATGAGCGGCTGCGAAACGCCGTGCGGGATTTTGTCGAAATTCGATTGCAACTTCTGGTTGAGCTTCACCAGGCTGGTTTCCATGTCTTCGCCAACCTTGAAGCGCACGATGACCAGCGACTGTCCCTCGCTGGAGGTGGAGTAGATATATTCCACACTGGGAATTTCCCAGAGCAGCTTTTCCATCGGTCGGGTGGCACGTTCCTCGACTTCCTTGGCGCTGAAACCCGGCATCGAGACCAGCACGTCCACCATGGGCACCTTGATTTGCGGCTCCTCCTCGCGTGGCAGCAGCAACACCGCGAGAAGGCCGAGCAACACCGACGCAATGATGACGAGCGGCGTGAGTTTGGAATCAATGAACGCGTGCGCGATGCGGCCAGCCATGCCCAGGTGCGCGCTCGAAGAATTGTCCTGACTGGCTTTCATGGTTTGACGGTTACAGGTTGCCCGTCCGTCAAAGCCGAAACGCCTTCGGTCACTACTTGCTCGCCTGAATTCAAACCGGACACCAGTTCAATTTCGTCACCGATGCGACTTCCAGTTTTAACAATACGCAATTGCGCGTGGCCGTTGGCGACGACAAAAACCAATTCCATCTGTCCGCGCTGAACCACGGCGGCGGCGGGAACGCGAATTGCGCTCGCCTCGCCGATGGGCACGGCCAGTCGCGCGAACTGCCCCGGCATCAATCCCGCTGTCGGCGGCAGGTCCAGTTTCACCCGGAAGGTGCGGCTGTTCGGGTCGGCTACGGGAGCGATCTCGTTGACGATGCCGGTGAGTTCACTGTCGGCGGAATCCGCGCGAATTCCCAGCCGCGAATCCTGCTGGATGTGTGAGGCGATGGCATCCGGCACGTCCGCTTCCATTTGCAGGGCGGAGGGATCTTCGATGTCAACCAGCGGCTTGCCCGGCGCGGCGAGGTCGCCCACGTCGGCCCACTTCTTCGCCACGACGCCGTCGAAGGGAGCAACAATCTCCACGTAACCCATCATGGCTTTGGCTTCGTCCGCCGCGCCTTTGGCGACCCGTTGGCGGGCCTGCGCGGAATCGTATTCCGCGCGCGTGACACTTTGCTGTTCAAACAGGGCGGAAATGCGTTTCCAATTACGGTCAGCTTCCTCCAGAGAGGCTTCGGCCTGTTCCAGCCGGGCCGCAATTTCGCCCGCATCCAGCCGGGCAATCAACTGGCCTTTTTGAATCTTCTCGCCAAGCGCCACGGGCATCTCCGCGATGTGACCGCTCAACCTGGCTTCCAGCGTTGCATGAAGTTTCGCCCGCACCGTGCCGACCACTTCGTCGGTCATCGTTCTTGATTTGTTCTCGACGGTTTGCATCCGGACTTCGGCAACCGGAAGACTGGTGGTGTTTTCGTTTGTGCTTCCGTGCTTCGAGCCGCAACCGGCGAGCGCGAACGCAATGGCAACGGTCGGAAGAATGGCAAGAGTTCCTGGTATCAATCGTTTCATATCATCGGTGAACCGGCTGGGAATCAAGTTGAGGCAAAGCCAGCGCCTTGCGTAGCGCGGCAATGGCGATGCCCTGGTCGGACTCGGTCTCGGCGCGGCGAACACGGGCGGCGACCAGCGCGGTTTCAGAATCAATCAGTTGCGTCGAGAGGGCCAGCCCTTGTTCGAAGCGGTTGCGGGTCAGGCTCGCGCTTTCTTCCGCCTGCTCCACCGCTTTGCTGCTCACTGCCAGACGCTCATTCGCCGCGTTGAGATCGAGCCGGGCTTGTTCAACTTCCAGATCAAGCGCCAGCCGCAGCTTGCGCTGCTCCTCGCGGGCGGATTCGAGGTTGGCTTTCGCTTCACGAGTTTTGGCGCGGGTCGAAAAGCCGTCCCACAAGTCCCACTGCGCCATGACGCCCGCCGTGTAGCTCTTGCCGTCGCCGCCCGTCACCCAGCCGTAATCGTAGTCGAGGCTGCCAAAGGCGCTGATGCGCGGCTGGTAGCCGCTCTTCGTCCCGCGGACCTGCGCCTGCGCCGCGCGTTCGCGCTCGCGGGCGGCGGCAAGTTCCGGGCGTTGCGAAAAATCCCCCGAATCCGGCGCGCTGACGGCGGGAGCGTTGTCGGCCACGGTGAATTCGCTGTCCTCGATGCCCAGCAGATTGCGCAGCACGCGTTCGGCCAGAAGGTTTGCATTGCGGGCGCGGACGAGGTCTTCGCGCGATTGCGCCAGGCGCACTTCAATGTCCAGCACGTCGGACTTCAACAACGTGCCGCCTTCCAGCCGCTTTTGGGCAACGACCAGGTTGGTCTCAAAAGAATTGACCGCCGCCTCGGCGGCTTGAATGAACTGCCGCGTCTTCAGGACGGTATAAAATGCGCGCGAGACCTCGAACCCGAGCGCGTTGCGGATGGCGGCGCTGTCCTGTTTCGCGGCCTCGGTGTTCGCCTTCGCGGCCTGCCGGCCCGCGACATTTCGTCCACCGGCATAAAGCGGGACGGTGACCATGCCCCGTGCGTTAAGATCATCCACGTCGGGCAAATTATTGAAATTCGGCGGTGAGTTGTAATTGTAAGCCCGCTGGTTGAGAATGCTGCCGAAGACCATCATCGGATTATCCGTGCGGGTGTACCCGGATTGGGCTTGCAATTGCGGCCAGAAGGCGGAATTGGCCTGCTCCAATCCGGCCTGGGCGGCGGCGATGCGCTGCTGCGCGATGCGCGCGTCCGGGTTGTGGGTCAGCGCGTAATCCAGGGCGCGCTCCAGCGTCCACGGTTCGGCCGCGCCCGCCGCCAGCGAACCCGCCAGCCACAGCGCGAGAAATCCCGGTTGCTGTTTCATTTTGCGCAGCAGGAGTCTCCTGATTTTTCGGTTTCGCAGCAACAACCGCCTACGCCAAGTTTTTTCAGGATGATTTCCAGTGGACAGAATTTTGTGAACGACGACTGCAGCAGATTGAGGCCGACAAATGTCGTGAGCCACAGCCAGTTCGGATTGTGATAATGCGCCAGCGCCAGGCTCGTCAGAATGAGCGTGCCGGCAAACATGCGAATGATGAGTTCTCTTTTCATAATGGGAGTTTCGTTGGGTTGGGTTTAGTGAAAACTGCCTGCCATCAACGCGCCCACGGTCATGCCGTAGAACGTGGCGACAAAAGGATTGGCGGTCAATGGACAAGCGCCGGTCGAACAGCCGACCAGCTTGTGCCAGCCGAAGCCGAGTCCGGCTCCAACTATTGCTCCGATGAGAATACGCAAAATCATGGTCCTTCCTTTCATTGGATCATCAAACCGAAACTGCCGAGCCGACCGCTTTGTCCAGCCACGCTTTGAACACACGAGGTCCGGGGAATCCCACAACCCGGTCCACCACATTGCCGCCGCGAAACAACATCAGCGTTGGTACGCCAGTGATCTCATGGTCGGCAGACAATTCCGGCGCATCGTCCACGTTCAACTTCGCGAATTTCAGCTTGCCGGCGAGTTCCCCCGCCAGTTGTTCAAGCAGTGGCGCGATCATTTTACATGGCCCGCACCACGGCGCGTAAAAATCCACCACGACCGGGCCTTCCGCCTTCAGCACTTCCTGTTCAAAATTTACTTCCGTCAGTTCAATGATGTTCTTCATAGCTTTGACTTTATTCGTCTCTGCTATGACTGAGCCGGGAGGGCGGAAAAAGTTACATCCCCTCCGGTCTGCCGCCTCTTCGGGACTCAGACTGCTCAGTTCGGGCGCATCAGAATCATCAGATTCCGTGCGACCAGGGCAATGCCCAGCAGAACCACGCACCAGGCAAAACCACGCTTCAAAGTGGAGGCTGCCAGCCACCTTGCCATCCTTGTTCCCGCGAACATTCCGGCCATCGCCGCCGACAGGAAGCCCAGCGTGAGCCACCAGTCGAAATTCACGTAACGCAGTTGCCCGAGCAGGCCGCCGGAGCAATTGACCGCAATGACTGCCAACGACGTGCCTATGGCCGTCTTCATTTCAAGGCCGGCGAACAGCACCAGCGCGGGCAGGATAAGAAAACCACCGCCCACGCCGAGAAAACCGGTCAGCACGCCCACCGTCACACCGACGCCCAGACACTGCCACACCCGGCATTGCTGCGGTTGCACGTCGGTTTCATTTTTGCGCAACATTCGCGTGCCCACCACCAGCATCAGCGCGCCGAACAACAACAGCAACACCGGCGCGGAAACCAGGTGGGTGAACTTCGCTCCAATAAATGCGCCCACCATTCCGCTCACCGAAAAGAACGCCGCCGCCCGCCAATCGAAAGCGCCTTGCCGCAGATTGAGCAGCGTGCCGAGGGCGCTCGTGCCGCCCACAATGACCAGGGACATGCCCACCGCCTGCTGGGCTGGAACTCGCGCAACATAGACCAACACGGGCAGGGTGATGATCGAGCCGCCGCTGCCGAGCAGTCCCAGCGAAAGACCGATCAGCGCGGACAAAGTCAGAGCGAAGCTGAGGGTCAGTAAATCCATGGAATGAATCGCCGCACGCGCCGCTCATAGCCGGCGTAATCTGGAAATTGCCGCCTTAGCCAGCGTTCCTCCCGTCGGGCTTTCGCGTCGAAGAACAGCGCGAGGGCCAGGGTTGCCAGCAGGGCCGGCCAGCTCTGCCAAACCAGCGCCCAGCCAGCCGAGGCGCAAAAGACGGCGGTGTATAGCGGGTGACGTATCAGTCCGTAGATGCCGCCTTGAACCAATTGCGTGTGCGTGGACGGTTTGGGAAAAGGGGTGAGGTTGCGGCCCAATGCAACGGTCCCCGCGAGGCCGCAGCCAAGGGCAACCACGAAAAAAACCGCGCCGGCGGCCATGATCAAAAGGTTCTTTTCGTCGCCGTGGAAGACCGCGCCGAAGATAACTACTGCGAACAGAAGCCCGCTCTGGCCTGCGACCCACAGCCCGCCGCGTTGGATGAATTTGCTGCTCATAACGGTCGCGGTGCCAGCTGCGCCAGCGGCACGCTGACTTTACCCGGTTCCTGCCATTCAACCGGAATTTTTGGCAGGACTGCCTGGTTCCGCCAGGGAATCCAGGTGCGTTTCCAACTTGTCCGCCGGAGGCAATCCGACCAAACTATCCACGATCTTGCCGTGCTTGAAAAACAAAAGTGTGGGAATGCCCTGAATATTGAAGCGTTGTGCCAACCGGGGGGCTTCGTCCACGTTGATTTTAACGAATTTGATTTTGTCGGTCAGCGTCCCCGCCAGTTCATCCAACATGGGCGACAGCCTTTTGCATGGCCCACACCAAGTGGCGTAAAAATCCGCCACGACGGGCGAAGGCGACTGGATGACTTCCGCGTCAAACTGGCCTTCCGTGATGAGTTTTACGTTCGCCGTGGATTTATTCATGGCAGCGGGACTGCTTCCACCGGAGACATAATAAAACAAACCGCCCAACAATGCCCCGTAAACGGCACCGCGCCACCACGTCGAAGTCAGCGGACAAGTCCCGGACGAACATTTGCCGAACTGGCCGAGCGCCGCTCCCAATCCGCCGCCAATCAGCACGCTAATCATCAATGACGTCACAATCATTCTCCTTTTCGCCGTGCTTTTTCCTTAAAAAATTCTTCACCGGACAAAAGCCAGTGAAGCCCGATATAACTAAATATCCGCCAACAAGGATCGCAAGCAACAGCCACCATTGACTGACGCATTGCGCCGCCCAAACACTGATGAGTATCAGTGCGCCTGCCAAAATCCAAATGATACTTTCCATTTACATCTTCATTGAGCCCCGGGCGTGGAAAAAGTTACAAGTTGTGCCTTTCGGGGTTTTGAAAAATGCTCGTGGTGTTGGCGTTCCGGCCTGTGGGGACGATTGCTGGCTTGCTGACGCCTCGTGCGCCAAACGTCCATAGACACGTTCGTAAGCGCGGCAGAAAGGGCACATTTTGCCTTCGACGTGTTTCACCAACCAGAAGGCGAATCCGCGCTGTCGCCGCCGGGCACGTCGGCAGACCAGACAGTTTGCGCAGACCCTGGCCAGAGCCCTGTCTAACGAGGATGCTTTCATTTCTGCTCAGGTCTTCGGTGTCAGCGCTTCCAGTGCGTCAATGACGACCGGAATGTGCGTGTAGGCGGGGCCGCCCTGCATCATCACGGCCACGCTGGCAGCTTCGAGTATTTCCGCCGGGGAGTTTCCGGCTTCGAGGCTTTTCTGGACGTGCAGGTTGATGCATGGTTCGCAGCGTTGCGCGACGGCGATGCCTAGCGCGACCAGTTCCTTCTCCTTCTTCTTGAGCGCGCCATCCTTCATAATGGATTGAAACAAGCCGCCAAACCCTTTCACCATGTCGGGTGCGGCCTGTTTCATTTTCTCGAAGTCACCTTTGAATTTTTCTAGGAATAATTGTGTTTTGTCTGTCATGGTCATGGTCCTTTCTTGGTTGATTGGTTGGAGAGAGTGTGCTTGGGAAATTATTCGTGACAATGATGGTCTTCGCCGTGGTGATGATGGTGCCCGCTCCCGTCATCATGGTGATGGGCGCAGCCCTGGGGTTCATTCACCAACCGGCCGTCGAGATACGCGGCAACAAGCGCCTCCACCGTGGCGTCCGGTTCACCCGCCCGGACCTCGATGCCTTCCTTGGCGAAGATGGCCAGCGCGCGCCCGCCAATACCACCCACAATGATGACGTTCGCGCCCTGCTCGCGCAGCCAGCGCGGGAAAAGTCCCGGCGCATGCGGTGGCGGTGTCACTGGCCGGATGCTGATAATTTTCCGTTGCCCGGGGTCCGCTTGCACGAGCGTGATCTCCCGGCACCCGCCAAAATGTCCGTGAAGCCGGCCTTCATTTGTGGGAATTGCGATGGTAATCATTTGTGTTATTTCGTTTTCGTTGGAGCTGGCGGCGCGATGACCACCAGAATTTCCTGATTGCATCCTTTGAATCGTCTGGTTTTCCAGCCGGGACAGGGCAATCGGCGTCTGAACTCAGCCAGGCCATTCTTCAGGCGGGGATGGGTTCCGCCTTCAAATTTGTGAATCCGGTCGAAAATCTGAAAGCCGCGCGGCGAGAAATCGCACAGGACGAGCTTCCCGCCCGGCTTCAATACCCGCAGCATTTCCCGGAACACAAACATCGGGTGCTCCAGATGATGAAAGGTGTTCACGCTGGCTACGGTGTCGAAGCTGGCGTCAGGCCAGGGCAGATGTTCGGCATCGTGGGCGACAAATCGAATCCGGTGGCCGGCCCGCGTCCGGCGGACGTGCAGCTTTGCCGCGCGCTGCTGCTTCGCATCCACGTCCAGCGTCGTGATGCGGTCGGCGTGTTTCGCCATTGCCGCGAGGAAGCGGCCTTTGCCGGTGCCGATTTCGAGTACGTGCCCGGGCAGCGGCAGGGCCTTTGCCATGACGAACTTGAGGCTCGCCGCTGAATCGTAGCCAAAGCGGCGGAACAACGCCTCGCGGTTTTTCATCGCCCGATGGTTTTGGCGGCTTTCAATTTGCGATTTGTTCATAGCGGTTGCGTCAGTGTGAACGGGAAGGGTGTGACCGGTGCTTGCGCTCTTCCACCAACGCGGTGGGCAACGCGAGCGGGCATTGCTCGCAGGTTTCGGCCAACGGATGCCCGTAATCACAAATCAGCACGCCGTTCAAGTGGTCCAGTTCGTGTTGAATCACCCGCGCCCACAGGCCGGTGGCGGCAAAACTTCTTCGCTGCCCCTGAACGTCGTAACCACTCACCCGAATGCGTTCCGGACGCCGGACTTTGACCCTGACATCGGGCAGACTCAGACAGCCTTCCACGAATTCCACCGTTTGGCCGCTTTCCTGAATCTGCGCGTTGGCCAGGGCGATGAGCTGGGTGTTGATGCCGCAGACCAGCAATCGTTGTTCCAGTCCGACCTGCGGCGCGGCCGGCCCGATTCCGAAATGGGACTGCATCAGGGCGGTCATTTCTTCAGCGATGTCTCGCAGCGTGCTGTCGAACCGTTCCACCGGCACGCACACCTTTCGCAGGATCGGTTCCGGATAATGCACAAGGGTCAACGGATGCAGCCGGGGCTGGCGGCCTTCGGATTGCGGGTCAGCTTTGGAAGTGAGGTTGGGCTGGGGCGAGTTCATTTTTTCATGTTTCCTGCCCGCTGGACTTGCCGTTCCGCGCAACGCGCCGGCGTCGGCAGCATTCGCCGTGCGAATGTTTTCCCCAACAACCCGGCATGCGGAATTCATCCCGCCGGAGCTGGCCGCAGTCGAAGGCGCGCAAGACCGACTCCACCTCGCCGCAGAGGTGCGGCCTGACCCGCACGCCGAACCGTTCCAACGCCCGCAGCAGCGGTTCAGAGAGCGCGGCGCAGAGCAGCACGTCCACGCGCAGTTCCGCCACGCTCCGCGCCAGCCCTTCTGGCGTGAGCGGGCTAAGAACGAATTCACGCCGCGCCACTTCCTTCCCGCGCTGGCGGGTGACCAAAAGCAGCCGCGCCGCCGTGTCGAGCACCGGCGAAATGCGTTCCTGCAAAACGGGAATGGCAATCAGCACGCTTGCCGTAGTGCGGGATTCATGCCAGCCCCAAATTGGCTGGCAGACAAATCGAAATCTCCTTTGAAATCAGTGCTACCCGCAATTGTTAATCCAGACAGGGAGTGTGTGTTCTGGGGCAAAATGCAACGGGTGAAGGGAGCGACCCACCGCAATTTGCGTCACAGCCGGGGCTGTCATGGCTTATGTTTCAGCCGGTCCTTTGCCTGCTGGATCAGATCCACCAGGCTCAACACTTTGGCCGGAGGGGGAGAGACACTGGCACGCTCGACCTGGGCCATGTCCTCCTTCGAGAGATGCGCCTGCAAGAAGGAGCGCACGTCAAATTGTTCCCACCAGCAGTCCAGAATCAGGCGACAGGGCTTTCCGCCCGTTTCTTGCCGGCAATAGCCGAAAGTCACCTCCTCGCCGAGGCGGCGGCAACGCAAAAGCAGATCCTGGTCGTGCTCGTTCAGCATGGTTCTATATTACCATCATTCAGGCTTTCCGCCTTTTAATTTCAGCGCCTTGATTTTCCGAAACAGCGTGCTGACATCAATGCCCAGTTCGCGCGCGGCGGCGGCGCGATTGCCCTGGCGCCGGCGCAGCGCGTCGCGGAGGAGCAACTTTTCCATCGCCGCGAGCGTCAGACCGGACGGCAGCCCGGAGCGGACTTCGTCTTCCGCGCCGCGCAGATGCGGCGGCAGGTGCGACAACTCAATCAGTCCGCTGCGACAAAGCACAAAGGCGTGTTCGATGATGTTCTCCAGCTCGCGAATGTTGCCGGGAAAATCATGTTCCATCAGCCGCTCGAGCGCGGCGTCGGACACGCCGGCCACGTCCCGTCCCTTGAGCCGGTTGTATCGCGCCACGAAATGGTCCACCAACAACGGAATATCCTCGCGGCGCTCGCGCAGCGGCGGGAGTTCCAGCCGGACCACGTGCACGCGATAAAACAGATCTTCCCGGAATTTTCCCTCCTTCACCAAACCCCGGAGCGGCTTGTTGGATGCGGCAATCACCCGCACGTCGCAGCGCAGGGTTTCCATGCCGCCGAGCGGTTCATAAACGCGCTCCTGCAACACGCGCAACAGCCGCGTTTGCATGGCCGGCGAGATGTCACCGATTTCGTCCAGGAAGATGGTTCCGCCCTCGGCCAGCGCGAAGCGGCCGGGTTTGTCCTTGCGCGCGTCGGTGAACGCGCCAGCCTTGTAGCCGAACAATTCGCTTTCCAGCAGCGTGTCCGGCAGCGCGCCGCAGTTGAGGGCGATGAACTTCTTCGCGTGCCGCCGCGAAAGCTGGTGGATGGCACGCGCAAACAGTTCCTTGCCCGTGCCGCTGGGGCCTTCCACGAGCACCGTGCTGTCGCTCTCAGCCACCGGCGACAGGAGATCAAACAATTGCCGCATCGCCGCGCTGCGCCCGATGATGTCCGAAAACGAATCCTGTTGCTCGGCTTCGTGGCGCAACTCGTTCACCAGGCGCAGATCGCGGAAGCTCTCCACGCCGCCGATGGTTTTGTCGCGCGCATCCTTGAGCGTAGCGGTGGAGATGCTGATGGGGATGCGCTCGCCCCGCGCATTGACGATATAAACGACCTTGTTGGCCACGGACCGGCGGGTGGCCAGGGTTTGCTTCAACGCGCAGGCGGTTTCACAGATGGAGGCGCGGAACACATCACAACAACGCTGGCCCAGCGCCTCCTGCCGGCGGATGCCGGTGATTTGCTCGGCGGCGCGATTGAAAAAAGTGATGCGCCAGTCGGCGTCCACGGTGAACACACCGTCGGGCACCGAATCGAGCAACTGATTGTGAAGTGGTTCCTGCATTCGAGCGCGGAATGCGAATCCGCCATTCCATCATCCGCTTTTGACGCCGGGTTAGCAATGGCATTTTGCCACGGTTGGTCGGGGAATCGTGGGGTCTTGCACGTTCACCTTTGCCGAAAGTTGCGCGAAATGGCAGGTTTTCAACGTGCAACAACAACTTTGCCCGGATGGCACTGCCGTTGCTTTGCTCAACGCCATGACGAACTCATCTGCACCCGACGGCATTCAAACCCATTTCCGCAGCACCCAGGCGGAAGCGCATCCATTCTGTTTCGTGTGCAGCGGCTCCAACCCGATGGGACTGGCGCTGCGTTACACGCCACAGCCGGACGGCAGTGTGAGCGCGAATTTTCTGGGCCACTGCGCGCTGGAAGGCTATCCGGGTCTGCTGCACGGCGGCGTGATTGCTGCCTTGCTCGATGGCGCAATGACCAACTGTCTTTTCGCACGGGGAATTCGCGGTTTGACCGTGGAATTATGGGTTCGTTACCATGCCGGCGTTGTCGGTGCCGAAGAATCGTTGTTGCGGGCCTGGGTGGAGGACGAATCTCACGGGCTGTTTCAATTGCGCGCCAAACTCTCGCAAGGCGGCAAGGTCAAGGCGAGCGCCACCGGCAAATTCATGAAACCCGCATGAGCCAAAAAATCAGCATCACCGTTCTGGTGGAAAACTCGGTCCACGAGCGCGGCCTCAAGGCTGAACACGGACTGGCCTGGCACATTCAATTCGGATCGCATCAGGTCCTGTTCGACACCGGGCAGACGGATTTGCTGATCCAAAACGCCCGCCAACTCGGCATTGGCCTGGACCGGTTGGACGCCATCGTCTTGAGCCACGGCCACTACGACCACACTGGAGGCCTGGCGGCAGTGGCCGCAGCTTCACCATGTCCGCCGGTTTTCCTGCACCCGGCGGCGCGGGAACCGAAATTCAGTCTTCAGCCCGATGGCACGCCGCGTTTTATCGGCCTGTCCGAAGCCAGCCGCGCCGTCCTCGCGCACCACCAAACGCGGATTATTGAAACGCGAACCTGCACGGAGGTGGTCAAAGGCTTGTTCGTCACCGGAGAAATTCCCCGCCGCACGACTTACGAGGATCCGGGCGGACGCTTCTTTCTGGATGAACGCGCCACGCAGTCCGATCCGCTGCGGGATGATCAGGCGGTGTTTTTCGACACGTCCGACGGCGTGGTGGTGGTGCTGGGTTGTGCCCATGCCGGCGTGATCAACACGATCGGCTATATTCAGGGGCTCAATCCCGGCCGGCCATTTCGCGCCGTGATGGGGGGTCTGCATCTGCTCAACGCTTCGCCGGAACGGCTGGCCGCGACGGTCGAGGCGCTGCGGCAACGGGAGATTCCACTGCTCGTGCCGGCGCACTGCACCGGCGCGGCGGCCGTCGCCCGGTTATGGGAAAGTTTTCCGGGACGCTGCGCCGCACCCGGCGTGGGCCGCCGGTTTAAGTTTGAGTGGTAAGCGGCTTCATGAGGCCAGGTGCAAACCGCAAATGGCCAGCAGCGACGCGATGCTGATGAACAGCCACAGCGTCAGTCCGGTCACCACCGTCCGCCAGCCCACCACCCGCAAAGCGCGCAGGGACAGCGAAGTGCCGATCAGGAACAGCACCAGAATCATGCCCCGGCGCGCAATTCCTGAAAGCTCCGGCGACCAGTCCGACACGGCCGGGACATAGCTGCGCAGCAGCGAGGCCAGTAAAAAAATGCCGATGAACCACGGCACGGCGATTTTGAATTTTTTGACCCGGTGTGAACCTTCCGCGCTTGCGCCCGCCGGTTTCCGCCGGCCAAGACCAAAGGCAATCGCCAGCGTCAGCGGCACAATCCACAGCGTGCGCGACAGTTTCACCGCCGTGGCGGTCTGCAAGGCATCCGACCCGTAGCTCAAGCCGGCGCCGACCACCGACGAAATGTCGTGGATGGCCACGCCCGCCCACAGGCCGAACTGCGCCTGGCTCAAATGCAGCAGATGGCCGGCAACCGGGAAAATATAAAGCGCGACGGCGTTCAGCAGAAAAATCGTCCCGATGGACACGGCGATTTCCGCCTCCGAAGCGGCAATGACCGTACTCACGGCGGCAATGGCCGAACCGCCGCAGATGGCGGTGCCGGCAGAAATCAGCATGGTGGTTTTCCGGTCCAGCGCGAGCCGGCGTCCCACCCACCAGCCGAGCAACAGCGTGGCGCAGATGGTCGCGGCGGCGAACAGCGAACCGTTGAGGCCCAGGCGCAGCACCACCGGCAGGTTCATGCCGAATCCCAGCAACACCACGCAAATTTGCAGCAGCCACTTCGTGACCTTGTGATTCCAATGGGCGAACGGATGCCCGATCAAAAGTGAGAACAAAATGCCCGCCACCAAAGCAGCCGGCGGCGACGCCCACAGAACGAGGTAGGTGGCCGCCACGAGCAGGGCGGCGACTTTGGCAAAATGACCGGGCGTGGCCGCCGGTTCAGGCCGGTGACGCGCGTTTTCCGATTTGGCAGAAGCAGTGGCATTCATGTTGGGTGAAATAATGCCTTCGCCGCGTATATGCCACAAAGACATTGTTTCTATATCAAGCATAGTTTATTGTTATGTCATGAATCGGAATCACCTGGCCCTGTTTCACGCCGTTGCCCAAGCCGGCAGCATCAGCCGTGGCGCCGCCGCCGCGCGCGTCAGCCAGCCGGCCGTCTCCAAACAAATCGCCGAACTGGAAGACGCGCTGGGCGTCCGCCTGCTGGATCGCCTGCCACGTGGCTGCCGGCTGACCGAGGCGGGAAAGATTCTGGCGGATTATGCCGGTCGCTGGCGTTCATTGGAAAATGACGCGACGCGTGCGATTGAAGAATATCGCGGTCTGAAAAGCGGGCGTCTGGCCATTGGCGCGAGCCTCACGATTGGCGGTTATCTCCTGCCCGGAGTGCTCGCGGAATTTCACCGCCGCTTTCCCGACATTGAATTGCAGGTGGAAACCGCCAACACCCAGCACATCCAGCAGGCCTTGCTCGACGGTGCGATTGAACTGGGCCTGACCGAAGGGCCGCTCGAATCCGTGGAGCTCGAATCCACGGTATTTTTCCAGGACGAGCTGGTGGTCATCGCGCCCGCCGGCCATCCGCTGCTGAAACGCGGCCGGGTGAGCGTCCGGGAAATTTGCCGCGAACCGTTTCTCCTGCGCGAGGAAGGTTCCGGCACACGGGCGGTTCTGGAGCGGGCATTGCGCCGGAAAGGGCTGAAAATCAAACCGCTCCTGTCGCTGGCCAGCCCGGAGGCAATCAAGAACGCGGTCGCCGCCGGCATGGGCCTGGCCATCGTGTCGCGCCTGATTGTCGCACTGGAAGTGCAGGCCGGTTCGTTGGGAATCATTCCGCTGAAGGATTTGACGATCCAACGCCCGCTCCATTTACAACGCATCCGGGGCCGGAGCCAAAGCCCGGCGCTGGCCAAATTTCTGGAGGTATTGAAGGCGCGAACTTCACCTCAAACGAGCGCGGCGGGATGAACAAAAGCGGAATCCGCAGATGGTCGCAGATGAACGCAGATCGAAAGGGCTGTAAGCCCGAAAGATAATAGCCCAGGGCAAGCGAAGCGCCGCCCTGGGTTAATCGTCCCAAAAATATCAAGCCCTGCAAGGGCGGCAGAAACGGACTTCAGGAAGATTGTCGAAACGTATTCCAATTGATACAGTCGCGGCCATGAACTATTGGCTCGATCTTTTCACGGGCACAACGTGGGATGAATTCCGCAAAGGCGGCGCAAACATCTCCGGCTTCAGTAACCGAATGCGCAACAACGTAGAGAAAATGCAGCATGGTGACGTGTTGCTTTGCTATCTTACCTGTGTGATGCGTTGGGTCGGAGCCTTGGAGGTTCTTGGCGCAAGCAACGAGACGCGCAGGATTTGGAAGGATGCTGAGTTCCCGGTTCGTGTCGCGGTAAATCCAATGGTCATGTTGTCTCCCGAAAACGCTGTCCCAATGAGCGAATTTGAAGGCAAGGGAAGTTTCTTCACCGGCAGAATGGATCGAGGCAAGTTCAAAGGCTTCGTTCGAATGAGTCCGAACCTTTTTCGCGTTCAAGCAGATGGCGATCTTGTCCTGAAGCTGCTTCGGGAAACTGGAGGTTGAACACGATTTTCTTTCGCCCTTTCAGGGCATGGAAATTATTTGGAACCATTAACCCAGGGCGTTGCCCTGGGCTATTCTCTGTCGGGCTTTCAGCCCTGTTTCAGCCATACCACCCCGCTGCGAATTCAAACCCGTCTGGCGAGAATTTGCACGACGGCGGCCCGGCCGGTGTGGCCGGCGCCCTCGACCACGTCGCGTTCCAACTCGCGGGCGATGAGAAACTGGAGGCCGGACAATTCCCCACGCAGGGTGGCCAGCGTCATCAGCAGTTCGGGCGATTTCGGCCCGCCGGTGCCGAACGCCAGTTGCGCCGGCGTGTAGGCTTCGAGGATGAACACCCCACCGGATTGAAGCCCCGCCACCGCGTTGCAGTGAACCCGTTGCCGCAAGGCTGGTGGCAGATGTGCAAAGATCGCAACGATTCCCGCCCACGCGCCGGCGGCGATGGAATAATTGGCCAGATCGGCGGTCACGGTTTCGATTTTCACGCCGCGCGCGGCGGCCAGGCGCCGGGCCTTGGCCAGGCCCACTTCTGATTGATCCACGGCATTGACGCGGTGGCCGAGCGTGGCGAGATGAACGGCATTGCGTCCTTCGCCTTCGGCCAGACACAACACCGGCCCGGCGGGAATTTGCGGCGCGACTTCCGCCACGAAAGCGTTGGGAGCTTCGCCGTAAACATGGCCGGCGACGGCATAACGGTCGTTCCAGAAAGCAGCGTCCATGTTCAACTCCGGTTCACGCGGCTCCGCCGTTGACGCGGAGGTTCTGGCCGGTGCCCCAGCCGGCTTCGTCGCTCGCCAGAAAAGCCACCACGTCGGCGATTTCCGCCGGCTGGCCCAGCCGTCCGAATGCGGCCAATTGCGCGAATTTTTGGATCTGTTCCGCCGTTTTGCCAGCCTTGAACAATTCGGTTTCCGTCGGGCCGGGGGAAATGACATTGACGGTGATGCCGCGCGGGCCGAGTTCCCCGGCGAGCGAGCGGGTCAGTTGTTCCACCGCGCCCTTGGTGGCGACGTAAGCTCCGTAGTTCGGCATCATCCGCGCCGTGGTTGAACTGGACATGTTGATGATGCGTCCGCCGTCGGCCAGCCGGGTGGCCGCCTGCTGGCAGGCGAAAAACGCGCCCTTCACGTTCACGGCAAAAATGCGGTCGTACTCCGCCTCGGTCATCGCGCTGACCGGCTTGGTGATCATGAGTCCGGCGTTGTTCACGAGGATGTCCAGCTTACCGAACCGGGCGATGGTTTCATCAAACAGCCGGATAATTTCGGACACGCGCCCGACGTCGGCCTGGATGGCAAACGCCTTCCCGCCGAAGGATTCAATTTCGCCCACGAGCTTCCGGGCGGCGTCCGCCTGGGTGGCATAATTTACCACAACGGCGGCTCCGTCCCGGCTGAGGCGTTCGGCGATGGCGCGTCCGATCCCGCGCGATGCGCCGGTGACCAGCGCGACCTTTCCTTTCAGAGAATTGGTCATGGGCGCGAAGGTAATAAAAAACTCCGGTGCTGGCGATTTCTCAGTTTGTTGACCGGTCCGGCGACGAATCAATTGCCACCGGATTGGCCAACAATTTTCCGGGCGCGACCAAACGAGCCGAGGTTGAAGACATTTGCGTAGCCCAGGCTTTTGATTTTGCCTTTCGCCATGCCGCTGCGCGTGCCGCTCAAGCAGTGCAACAGCAGCGTTTGGTTTTTGTCTTTTACGCGCCTGGGCAAGGCCGTTGCGATTTCGTCCAGCGGGATGTTGATTGCGGTTGGCAGATGGCCGGAGTTGAATTCGCCGCGACTGCGCACGTCAATCACCAGTGCGCCGATTTTCAAATGCGCCTGCGCGGCTTTCGCGGATACCAAACCCAGCCGTTTTAATCCGATGATCAAGGCCATAACCACGCCGATGACTAAAACAATACGCCAGTTCATGCCCGTCGGTTTTTATCTTTCGGCGTTGTGTGCTTTTCCTTCCACTTCTCAAGCAGCGCATCGTGCAGGCGCTCGCGGAATTTGACCGGCAACTCGTAAGGCTGGCCGGCTTTGTAAAGCGTGATGGTCTGGCGGATGTTGTCCACCACCACTTGGCAGGGATTGCAGCCCGCCAGGTGTTTCTCGAATTCGTCGCAAATGGCCGGGTCCACCGTGCCATCCACGTATTCGTTCAGCATCGTCAGCAGTTCTTCGCACTTCATGGTCTGTCGTTCCTGGGAGATTGAGCCGTCATGGGGCAAAAAGTTACAAATTTGTTTTCCGGGGTTTCGTTAATGCTCGTGATGTTGTGACCGGACCAATTGCGTCGCGGGGTCGCCCAGCGTTTGCGTCAATTGCTCGCGCAATTGCAGGCGGGCGCGCAGCAGGCGCACCTTCACATTGGCCTCGCTCAAGTCAAGCGCCTCGGCGGTTTCGCGGATGGAAAGTCCTTCCACGTCCCGCAGCAAAAACACCAGCCGGTGTTTTTCATCCAGCCGGGCCAGGGCCTCATCCAGCAGCCGTTGAATCTCACGCTTCTGGACTAATTGTTCCGGCGATTGACGCCAATCGGCGATGAACTCCGGGTGTGGAACAGAACCGGATTGTTCCGATGCTTCAGTCGCCTCTTCCAAGGAAACGGTATTCAAACCTTTTCGTTTGCGGATAATTTTAAGCGCCGCGTGACTGGCTATGCGCAGCAGCCATGTGGAAAAACTCGACTCGCCGCGAAAACCATCGATGTTTTCCAGCGCGCTCAGAAATGTTTGCTGCGTGACATCCTCCGCATCCTGCTCCTGCCGCAACATCCGCATCGCCAGGGAATAAACCCGCTGTTCATGGCGGGTGGTCAACGCATCAAAGGCGTCCAATTCGCCTGCCTTCGCGCGTTGCACCAGTTCCGCATCGGTGGTTTCAGGGGTAATCTGATCTGTCAGGATATGGCTGAACTCACAAGCTTTCATGTTTTAAGCAAAGGCTGGGGTGGCCAACGGGATTTGAACCCGCGACAGCCAGATCCACAATCTGGGGCTCTAACCGGGCTGAGCTATGGCCACCAACCAGACCGACAGCCTAGATTTATTGGCCGCCGCCGTCAAGTTTGCCGGCAGGGTGGTAGTGTCCTAATTTGAATGCGGGCGCATATAATGGAATGCGACAGTAAATAAAATCACTAGAACAATCCATAAGACAATTAACCAAATTTTTCGAGTGTTCATTTTCCCTCCTTCTTAACGTCTTTCACGATTTGAACGCGAACAGCAGTTTCGGCTGAAACGACGGGCGGGATTTCCAGCACGGCAACGAACCTGGTGCGCTCATCGTTCTCGCCGTCCAAATGCGCCCAAGCATAACAGCGTTTGGCCTTCGGGTGGTCGTGCAGATCAAAAACCTCCACGTCGCCTTGCCAGACTGTTTTGCCGCGAAAAACTTCATGGACAGGCACGGTTTCACGATAGGTTGCGCCGCAGTTGTGCAACTGCGAAATCGTAACCATCAATTGTGCCAGATAATCGTGCTTATTCGCCACAGCGTTCGACCAATTCCGCAACGGTCCACGCGCTGGATTCAACGCCAGCGGCCTGTGCTGGCGTCATACGAATCGTACCGTGCGTTTTGACGAAATTATAGTAAGCGAAGTTGAGCGCAACCGCAGCCTGAAAGTTTTCAAATTTCCTACTGAAAGCATTAGTGAGCCGCGTGAGGCGCCGGCAATGCATCCGCAGCGTGTGGTTCTGCTTCTCAACGTGAGACGTGGAAATGCGGGCAACGTCCGGCATTCCGCTCACAATGGTCTTTTCAGTTTTAACGACTTCCGCCGGACTGTAACGGCCAGCGGCATTTTGGGTGAGGTTGACGAATGAGTAGGTTTTTGAAATCTGGCCGTAATCCACCTCCGTGCCGAATCCCCTTTCCATCGCATCGGCGTATGCAGCCAGAGAATCGGAAGAAACTTGAACGCGCTTTTTCAGGCGTCCAGCCAAATCCACCGGGCATGGCTGTCCTGCCGGCGAGGGCAGTGGCGCGCCACAATTTTGACGGCAACCCTTCCTTGGTCTCAAAACCGGCCCGGTGTCCGGTGGCGCCCGTAATCAGTCCTTGAAAATGTTTCGCAAGGCCAGTGTCAGCACCGTCAGCACCAGCATCAGCCCGCTCGGCATGAATTTCTTCGTCCTGGCCAGCCGCACGGCAAACACGACCAGCAACGCTGCCAGGATCACGTTCACCAATCCCAATCCGAACTTCGGATCGAACAATTTCGGTATGGTGGCCAGCACCAGCAACGCCGCAAACACCGATGACGAGATGAGGGACACCCTGCTTTTTGCCTTGAAGAAACCGATCAGCCCGCCGACGAGCAGCAGGACGATGTAAATCCAGAGGACGGTGTTCGCAAAATTGTGCACCGGTGAAAGGTTGCCTCAATTCGCCGCCACGTCCAAGCTCAGAATTTCACCCGGCTCACACTCGGCCACCACTTCGAACGGGCGGCAGCACACCTCACAGTCCGTGGTGAACCGCTGGCTCGACACGCTCGTGTCCACCACCAGATCGAACGCCTGCCCGCAGAACGGGCACTGGATCTTCTCGGAGACTTCCATCTGGCAATCTAGTCCCGTGCCCGCAAAGCGCAAAAAATGTTTTCTGCCCGCCTAGAACCGCTTGGTGAGCGTCAGGGTGACGTCGTTGCCCTGCGCCCGGCTGTCCGCCATGAATTCGTAATTATAGCGGAGCGAGACGAAAAACATCACGTCCGGGAAAGCCACGCTGATTTCCGGGCCGACGGCCGCCACGCGGTTGAGCCCGCCGAGCGGGGCGGGCTTCGCGATGCTGTTGCCGGTCACCTGTTGCTGGTAATAACCGACGGCGCCCAGATCAATGACCTTCGCCATCGTCTTGCTGACGCCCCATTCCAGCGTGTAAGCATCGCCGTAAGTGACCTCCGTGTACCGCTGCTCGGTGTTGAACTCGAACCGGTTCAACGCCGACACCGCCCAGGTCTTTTCCTCGTCGATATACCAGGTGGCCCCGGCGGTTTGCATGAACGTCCAGTAGCCCAGGCCAGGATCCGTTGAGGGACCGTACGCGCCCGGAGATTTGCCGGTGGGCATGTCCACACCGCTGCCGACCGCGAAGTCAAACTGCTTGAGATGCCACGACAGCGTGCCTTCGGCGAACAAATCACCGATGCCAAAATTATTGCCGCTGAACGATGTGCCGGGGCCGGTGTTCAGGTTTGCCTGTTGTTGAATGAGTGGCAAAAAACCATCCACGCCGACGTAACCGCCGAGGAACTTCGTGTCCGTAATCCACATCAGCCGGGGCAGGTTGGCGTAAGTAAACGCATAGAGCCGGGCCGCGTCGATTTTATTGCCGGATGAATCGTTCAATGAATTGGCCCAGTAGAAGTAGTTGTAGTCGCGGAAATAGACCCCCGGCGGCGGCAGCGAGGCGCCTTTGATGCCTTCCACGCCGGGTGCGTAATGGGCCGAGGGTTGGGCCTGTAAAATACCCGGCAGCGCCGCCAGTGACACCGCCAGCACAAGGAATTGGATTCGGATTTTCATGGTTTGAGGTTGGGGGTTCAGGGTTGGTTAAACATCCTGCATCTTGCCGGAGAGGTACGTCTCGTACGCGCTCAGGTCGAGCAGGCCGTGGCCGGACAGATTGAACAGCAGCACGCTTTTCTTCCCGGCTTCGCGCGCCTTCACGGCTTCGTCCACGACCGCGGCGATCGCATGCGCGGATTCCGGCGCCGGCACAATGCCTTCCGTCCGCGCAAACAGCGTCCCGGCTTCGAAAACCTTCGTCTGGTGATAGGCCTGGGCTTCAATCAGGCCCAGCTTGAGCGCGTGACTGACCATCGGTGACATGCCGTGGTAGCGCAGTCCGCCCGCATGAATCGACGGCGGCATGAACTTGTGGCCGAGCGTGTACATCATCAGCAACGGCGTCGTCTCCGCCGTGTCGCCAAAGTCGTAGCGCAGATCGCCCTGGGTCAGCGACGGACAGGCGGACGGCTCGACGCCAACGAGGCGGTATTTCTTTTTCTCCGTGATTTTTTTGTGAATGAACGGGAAGGCCAGCCCGGCAAAATTACTGCCGCCGCCGCAGCAGCCGAAGATGACGTCGGGCTCCTCGCCGGCCAGTTCCATCTGCCGGATGCTTTCCTGGCCGATGACGGTCTGATGCAGGCAGACATGGTTCAGCACGCTGCCGAGCGAATATTTCGTGTTCGGCGTCTTGACGGTGTCCTCGATGGCTTCGCTGATGGCGATGCCCAGGCTGCCGGGACAATGCGGATCTTCGGCCAGCAGCTTGCGGCCGTAATCCGTCTGGTTGCTCGGGCTCGGATGCACCGTTGCGCCCCAGGTATGCATGAGCATCCGGCGGTAGGGCTTGTGATCGTAGCTCACCTTGACCATGTAAACGTTACATTCCAGCCCGAACAGCTTGCACGCGAACGCGAGGGACGAACCCCACTGGCCCGCACCGGTCTCGGTGGCCAGGCGCTTGGTGCCGGCGACCTTGTTGAAATACACTTGGGCGACGGCCGTGTTGACCTTGTGACTGCCCGCCGGGCTGACGCCCTCGTACTTGTAATAGATGTGCGCCGGCGTTTGCAGGGCCTTCTCCAGCCGCACGGCCCGCAGCAACGGCGTGGGCCGCCAGAGCGTGTAGATTTCGCGCACCTCATCGGGGATGGGCACCCACCGGTCCGGACACATTTCCTGCTTCACGAGGTTCTCGGGGAAAATCGCGAGCAACGCCTCCGGCGGGATCGGCTGTTTGGTGCCCGGATGCAGCGGCGGCGGCAGCGGCTCCGGAAAATCCGCCAGTAAATTGTACCATTGGGTGGGAATGTCCTGCTCGCGCAGCGGGAAAGTGATTTTCGTGTTCATGTTGCCAAAAGGATTTTGCCCACAAATTACCGACGCCGAACCGCTTGTCACGCAATTATTAGCAAATAGAACATTGGTTAATTATTAAAACAAAAAAAGTTTATTTAATGATTTCGACCCTGCCGTTTTGTGCGGGTGCCGGAAATGTCAGCCGCGCTTGGCCGTTGCTACGATCCAATGCTGGTATCTCTCCTGTTGAAACGCAAAAGGCGAACGGAAAACCGTTCGCCTTTCGTATTTCGAGATTTGAATTGGCTCAGTACCGGTAGTGCTCCGGCTTGTAGGGGCCTTCAACAGGGACGCCGAGGTAGTCGGCCTGCTTTTTCGTGAGCTTGGTCAGCTTCACGCCGATTTTTCCCAGGTGCAGCCGGGCGACTTCCTCGTCCAGCTTCTTGGGCAGACGATAGACGCCGATCTTGTTCGTGTCCTTGTTCTTCCACAAATCCAGTTGCGCGAGGCATTGGTTGGTGAAGCTGTTGGACATGACGAAGCTCGGATGGCCGGTGGCGCAGCCGAGGTTCACCAGCCGGCCCTCGGCGAGCAGGTAAATGCTGTTGCCGCCCGCGAAGGTGTATTTGTCCACCTGCGGCTTGATGTTGAGCTTGGTCACGCCCCTGGCGGTGTTCAGACGGTCCACTTGGATCTCGTTGTCGAAGTGGCCGATGTTGCAGACGATGGCCTGGTCCTTCATCTTCGCCATGTGCTCGAGCGTGATGATGTCGCAGTTGCCGGTGGTGGTGACGTAGATGTCCGCTTCGCCGAGCGTGTCCTCGACGGTCTTGACCTCGAAACCTTCCATCGCGGCCTGCAGGGCGTTGATGGGATCAATCTCGGTGACGATGACGCGCGCGCCGAATCCGCGCAACGAGTGGGAGCAGCCTTTGCCGACGTCGCCGTAACCGCAAACGCAGGCGACCTTGCCGGCGACCATCACGTCGGTCGCGCGCTTGATGCCGTCGGCGAGCGATTCGCGGCAGCCGTAGAGATTGTCGAACTTGGACTTGGTGACGGAGTCGTGGTCGTTGATGGCAGGCACGAGCAGCTTGCCCTGTTCGAGCATCTGGTACAGGCGATGGACGCCGGTGGTGGTTTCCTCGGAAACGCCCTTCCAATCCTTCACGACAGTGTGCCAGAAACCGGGGCGCTCCTTTGCCACGCGCTTGAGCAGGGCCTTGATGACCGCCACTTCGTGGTTGTCGCTGGGCGTGTTGACCCAGTTGTCGCCGTTTTCGAGTTCGTAACCCTTGTGGATGAGCAAGGTGGCGTCGCCGCCGTCGTCCACGATGAGTTGCGGGCCTTTGTTGCCCGGATGCGTGAGCGCTGCGAGGGTGAAATCCCAGTATTCCTCAAGCGATTCGCCCTTGTGCGCAAAGACCGGGATGCCGGCCTTGGCAACGGCGGCGGCGGCATGGTCCTGGGTTGAGAAGATATTGCAGCTCGCCCAGCGTACGGACGCGCCGAGTTCGACCAGCGTTTCGATGAGAATGGCCGTCTCGATGGTCATGTGCAGCGAGCCGGTGATGCGCACTCCTTTGAGCGGCTTTTGCGGGCCGTATTTGGCGCGGATGGCCATGAGGCCGGGCATTTCGTGCTCGGATACCTGGATGGTTTTGCGTCCCCACTCGGCGAGCGAGAGGTCGCGGACCTGGTAATCGGGTGCGGCTTTGCCGTTGCCGCTGGTCTTGGCGACCTTGGCGCGGGAAGGTGGTAATTTGACGGTACTCATAAATCGTGATGCGTGAAACGTGATCGGTTATAGCGCTTTCTTCAATGCGGCGACCTTGTCCGTCTTTTCCCACGTCAGCGTAGGGTCGCTCTTGCCGAAGTGGCCGTAGTTGGTGGTCTTGGAATAAATCGGGCGGCGCAAATCAAGCTGGTCGATGATGTCCGACGGCAGGAAGCTGAACACGCGGTTGACGGCGCGGATGATCTTGCTCTCCGGAACCGTCGCCGTGCCGAACGTGTCCACGCTGACGCTGACGGGGTCGGGATAACCGATGGCGTAGGCGAACTGGATTTCGCATTTCGCAGCGAGCCCGGCGGCCACGATGTTTTTGGCCACCCAGCGGCCCATGTAAGCCGCGCTGCGGTCCACCTTTGTCGGGTCCTTGCCGGAAAACGCGCCGCCGCCGTGACGGCCCATGCCGCCGTAGCTGTCCACGATGATCTTGCGCCCGGTCAGGCCGGTGTCGCCCTGCGGCCCGCCGACGACGAAGCGTCCGGTCGGGTTGATGAGAAATTCGGTCTTCTTCGTGAGCAGGCGTTTGGGCAAAACCTTTTTGACGATGTGCTCGATGCAGAACTTTTCAATCTCGCGATGCTCCACTTCCGCGCTGTGCTGCGTGGAAATGACGACGTTGGAAATGGCGACGGGTTTGTCATTTTCGTAGACGACGGAGACCTGCGACTTCGCGTCGGGGCGCAACCACGGCACCTTGCCGGTCTTGCGGATGCGGGTGAGTTCCCGGCCGAGACGATGGGCGAACATGATGGGCGCGGGCATGAGTTCGGGGGTTTCATTGCAGGCATAACCGAACATGAGCCCCTGGTCGCCGGCACCCTGCTTGGCCGTTTTCTTGCCCTTGGCCTTGCGGGCATCCACGCCCTGCGCAATGTCCGGCGATTGCTGGGTGATGATGGTGTTGACGAACACCTTGTCGGCATGGAACACGTCGTCGTCGTTCACATAGCCGATTTCGCGGATGGCGTCGCGGGCGATCTTGGTGAAATCCAACGTGGCGCGGGTGGTGATTTCGCCGCCGACGATGACAATGTTCGATTTGACGTAACATTCGCAGGCCACGCGGCTGAACTTGTCCTGGCCCAGGCAGGCGTCCAGCACGGCATCGGAAATGGTGTCCGCAACCTTGTCCGGATGGCCTTCGCCGACGGACTCCGAGGAAAAGATGTAATTTTTGCTCATGAATCAATGGGTTCAATTGTCATATTGACGTATCAGGATAAGATGATATATCGTAGTCGAAGCGCGTCAAATGCTTTTTTGAGAAAAGATGGGCGTGCGGTTCGGAGTTCCGTCCCGCCAATTGCGGGACGGTTGGGCCGGGAAATGCGTCTGCGAACGATGCCGCCTGAAGGCGGAACTCCAAACGCGTGAAATTCTGATACGCAAACATAAATACCATGTCCGCCACCTTGAAATCATTGCGGGCGCTGTCCGACCCGACGCGCCTGCGCATCATGGCGCTGCTGGAGCGCGACGAGCTGTCCGTGAACGAGCTGCAGGAAATCACCCGGCTTGGCCAGTCGCGCATCTCCACGCACCTCGGCCTGCTCTCGGATTGTGCGCTGGTGCAGGCGCGGCGCGACGGCAAGCGGACGTTTTACAAATTGAACCCGCAGGCCACGGGCGCAACCGGCGAATTCATCCAGCTCGCCATCCGTGGCGCAAAGGAACTGCCCGAACATGGCGGCGACCAGATCAATCTCAAGCGCGTGGTGAATCGCCGGCGCGAGCAGGCGCAGGTTTATTTCAATCAGGTTGCCGGACGTTTCGACCGCGTCTATGGCCCGGGCCGGTCATGGCAGGCCTTCGGACATCTGCTGCTGCGCATTTTGCCGCCGCTGGTGGTGGCCGACCTCGGCGCCGGCGAAGGTCTGTTGAGCGAACTGCTGGCGCGCCGCTGCAAAAAAGTCATTGCCGTGGACAATTCGGAAAAGATCGTCGAATTCGGCGCGGCCAAGGCGAGAAAGAACGGCTTGAAGAACCTGGAATTCCGGCGGGGCGACCTGCAAAACCCGCCCATCGAGCCGAACAGCGTTGACCTGGTGATTTTGAGCCAGGCGCTGCATCACGCCGAAGTTCCCGCGGAGGCGATTGCCGCGGCCAACAAAATTCTCCGGCCGCGCGGGCAGATTTTGATTCTCGATCTGCTGAAGCACAACTTCGACAAGGCGCGCGAACTTTATGGCGACCGCTGGCCGGGCTTTGCGGAGAGCGATCTGCACCGCTGGCTGGAGGCAGCCGGCTTCAAGAAAATCGAAATCAGCGTCGTCGCGCGCGAGGACCAGCCGCCGCATTTCCAGACCATTCTGGCCAGCGGGGAAAAAGCGTAGCGGCGCGTCGGCAGACCGCCGCAAAATTCCCGCTTTGAGATGGCGGCTTTCTGCCGAAAGCCGCTACGCCACAATAAAATTCACCATCTTTTTGGGGACGATGATGACTTTCTTGATGGTCTTGCCCGCGATGAACTGCCCTACTTTTTCCGAAACTTTCGCCGCCGCTTCAATCGCCGCGTTGTTCGCATCCACCGGCACCTTGATGACATCGCGCAGCTTGCCGTTGACCTGCACGGGAATCTCAATCTCGGACTCCACCAGCAGCGCGGGGTCAAACTTTGGCCAGGGAGCGTAGCTTAATGCGGAATGCGGAATGCGGAATGCGGAATGAAGTTTGTCCCAAAGTTCTTCCGCGAGGTGCGGCGCGAAGGGCGCGAGCAGAATCAAAAACTCACGCAAAACGGAAACCGGCTTCGTTTCCCACGTTATCGCGTCGTTGACAAAAACCATCATCGCGGAAATCGCCGTGTTGAAGCGCATTCCGTCAAGGTCCTCGGTCACTTTCTTGATGCAGGCATGGAGCGTTTTCAACTGCGCGGGCGTCGGCTGAACGTCCTTGATCACCTCACCAAGCTTGATGATTTGCAGCAATTTCGTAGCCGCGCTTGTCAAAGCGCGGGAGTCCGCGGATTCATCCCGCAATGCGGGACGGCTGCAATCGGTGGTTGTTTCCTGCTGTTCAAATTCCGTTTCGCTCGCTTCATCCACAAACAACCGCCAGACGCGACCGAGGAAACGATAAACGCCCTCGACGCCCTTGGTATTCCACGGCTTCACCATTTCGAGCGGCCCCATGAACATTTCGTAAAGCCGGAAGGCATCCGCGCCGAATTCCTTCAGGATGTCGTCCGGGTTGACCACGTTGCCGCGCGACTTCGACATCTTTTGTCCGTCCTCGCCGAGAATCAGGCCTTGATTCACCAACTTGAAAAACGGTTCGGGCGTGGAGACATAGCCCAGGTCGAAAAGCACCTTGTGCCAAAACCGGGCGTAGAGGAGGTGCAATACGGCGTGCTCGGTACCACCCACATACAAATCCACGCCTGGTCTAGTGTCGGCGCTGTGCGCCGATTTGTCGGGCCGCAGGCCCGACGCTACACCCATCCAGTATTGTTCGGCCTCCTTGCTGACAAACGCAGTGCCGTTCTTCGCATCCAGATAGCGCAGGTAATACCAGCAACTGCCGGCCCAGTGCGGCATGGTGTTCGTCTCGCGCACGGAACCGTCGGGCAGGTTCACCCAATCTTTCGCGCGGGCGAGCGGCGGCTCTCCGGTGGCCGTGGGTTTGTAATCCGTGAGCGATGGCGGCAGGACCGGCAACGCGGATTCCAGCAACGCTTCGTGATAAAGATTTCCACTGGCGTCGCGCTTCCAGACAATCGGGAACGGCTCGCCCCAGTACCGCTGGCGGCTGAACAGCCAGTCGCGCAGTTTGAAGTTGACCGTCTTTTTGCCGAGGCCTTTCGCTTCCAGCCAGGCCGTGATTTTTGTTTTGGCTTTTGACGACGAGAGAGTATCAAGTGAGATTTCAGAATTACTAGACCTCCCGCTAATTCCCTCCGTTACGAAAGGCAAGAGCTTATCATAATATAATTCTGGGCGCTGAAAGTATCGTGTTTCCAATTCATCGTAATTTGGCTTCGGGCCATCGCCGGGTAATTCTAGCATGAAGTTATCACCATATTCAGGTCGAACCACTGGAATAACTGGAAGGTCATAACGACGAGCAAACTCAAAATCTCGTTCGTCATGTGCTGGCACAGCCATGATTGCCCCTGTGCCGTAACTCGCGAGAATATATTCCGAAAAGAAAATTGGAATTTCCTTTTTGTTGACGGGATTAATGGCGTAGATACCACTAAAAACCCCGCTCTTACCCATTTGGCGCTGCAGATCGCTCAATGACGCAATGAAGCTTCTGTATTCTTCGATGTCGAGAGCAGGCGGAACTGCGGGGTTCGTGAGAGCAAATTTCCATTTGTCTGGCGTTCCATCTGGCCATTTATTTGGTATCAATTCATCAAACTCTTTATTGTCAGGAGCAACGGCCATGAAAGTTGCGCCAAATAAAGTGTCTGGACGTGTCGTAAAAACTCTTATCTTTTTGTCACTGCCTTTAATTTCAAAATTCACCTCTGCGCCTTCGCTGCGGCAAATCCAATTCCGCTGCATTTCCTTGAGTGAATTGCTCCAATCGATGGTGTCCAAGTCCTGCAATAAGCGTTCGGCATATTCTGTAATACGGAGCATCCATTGACGCATCGGCTTGCGAACGACGGGAAAACCACCAACTTCGCTCTTGCCGTCCACAACCTCTTCGTTCGCCAAAACTGTTCCGAGTTGTTCGCACCACCAAACAGGCGCTTTTGTTACAAATGCTAGGCGCTTACAGTTGACTAAGTAGACACTGTCAAATTTTTCCTTTTCGCGAAGTTTTACAGAATGGAGACCTTTTAAATAATCATTGTCTTGCCATTCACTCTTTCGTTTGGGTCGTTCGGAAAGCGCGTCTTCCAAAATTTCAATTGGCTTCGCTTTGTTCCAAAACGGATCGAAGTAGCTGTTGTAAAGCTTCAGGAAAATCCACTGGGTCCATCTGAAATAATCGGCGTCGGTGGTGGCAAGTTCGCGCGACCAGTCGTAGCTGAAGCCAAGCGACTGGATCTGGCGCTTGAAGGTGGCGATGTTCGCCTCGGTGGTCTGGCGCGGATGCTGGCCCGTCTTGATGGCGTATTGCTCGGCGGGCAGGCCGAAGGCGTCCCAGCCCATCGGGTGCAATACATGCAACCCCTGCGCGCGTTTGTAGCGGGCGAGGATGTCGGTGGCGGTGTAGCCCTCCGGATGGCCGACGTGCAGGCCGGCGCCGGAGGGATAGGGAAACATGTCGAGAATGTAAAATTTTGGCGGCAACTGCGTGGCGGCCACCGGACCGGAAAGCTGATGCCGCCGGGCGAATGGGTGCCCATTCGGTAGGTCTTCGCCGGGGTTAAAAGCGCGAAAAGTCTGCTCCTGTTCCCAGAAATCCTGCCATTTGGGCTCAATCAGGTGAAACGGATATTGTCGGCGACTGCTGGCCATAGGCGCGGGATTTTGCGGAAAGCGGCGCGGCGGGGCAATGGCGGAGTTTTCGCGCATTGTGCTACAGCTTTTCCCAATACACGGAGCCGAGCAACGGGAACGTGAACAATTTCACCGCGCAGGGAATTCTCGCCACCTTCAGTTACAAGTGGCGGTGAGCAGCCAGGTTAGCCGCTCCTTCAAATTGTAGGAGACGACGTAAGGAGTCGCTGCCTTGTCTCTACTGAGGAAATTTGAGACTCGTCTCCTACATCGAAAGGAATTTTTTTACGGACGGTCAGCCCTGACCTTGCGCCGCTTCCCACACCAGCCGCAACCCTTCCAGCGTGAGATTGGGGTCCACCGCGGAGATTTCCGGCAGTTTGGCCGCCATCAGCCGCGCATAACCGCCGGTGGCCACGACCGGCAGGCGTTTCACCTTCAATTCGCGTTTCAACTCGGCGATCAGTTCGCGGACCAGCCCGCGGTAACCATGCACGGCGCCGATCAGCATCGCTTCCTCGGTGCTTTTGCCGACGGCACGGCGCACCTCGTGCATTTTGATCCGGGGCAGCAACGCGGTTTTCTCGTGCAGATAATCCGTCATCGCCGCCAGACCGGGCGCAATGATGCCGCCGGCGTAATCGCCGGCGCGATTGACCACATCGAACGTGACCGCCGTGCCGAAATCCACCACCACCACCGGCGCGCCGAAGCGATGCCGTGCCGCCACGGCATTGGCCAGGCGATCCTCCCCAATGGTGTCCGGCTTCGGATAATCAATGCCCACCCCGCGCAGCGTTTTGGTCGTGAGTTCGAATGGCTGCAATTGCCAGAGTGACCGGACCGCTTTGCGGACCAGCGGCGTCGCGCGCGGCACCACACTGCACAGGGTCACGCCGTCGGGCCGGGCGCGTCCCGCGAATTTTCGCAACCGCTTCGCCGCCGCCCCGCTGAACCAGGCGGCGGTGGGGATGTCAGTTTGCTTCACGAGCCGGCGAGGGTTTGCCAGGCCGATGTGTGTGTTCGTGTTGCCAATGTCGAAAAGCAAAAGCATGGGGCAATGGATTAATGGAGTAATGGGGCAATGGAAATCTTTTTCAGCACCCCATTATTCCACCACTCCATCACTCCGTTTACTTTTCCAGCGTCACATCGCCGCCGATGACGCGTTCCAGATGACCGTGCTCGGTGCGCAAACGCAGGGCGCCGTCGTCATCCAGCGATTCCGCCCGCCCGCGAATCCGGCGCTCGCCGATCTGGATCGTCACGTTGCGGCCAATCGTCTTGCAATGGGATTCCCACTCGTCCGCCACCCTCGCGAAGCCCCCGCCGCAGATCCGCGCATAATCGGCATCCAGCGCGCGCAAAATCGCCGTCGCCAGTTCGGCCCGCGAAATCGTCCGGCCCGACTCGATTTTGAGCGAGGTCGCCAGCTTGCGCAATTCCGGCGGAAATTCCCCCGCTCCCAGGTTCACGTCCACGCCAATGCCCAGGATGACGTGGCGGACCCGGTCCAATTCCGCGTTCATTTCCGTGAGGATGCCCGCGACTTTTTTCCCGCGGATCAAAATGTCGTTCGGCCACTTGATTTCAGGTTGCAATCCGGTCCCGGATTGAATGGCGCGCCGCAGGGCGGTGGCCGAGGCGACGGTCAACTGCGTCGCCTCCTGCGGACGCAGGTCCGGCCGCAGCAAGACCGAAAACCACAGCCCCTTCCGCCCGGGCGAAATCCACTTGCGACCGAGCCGCCCCCGACCTTTCGTCTGCGACTCGGCAAACACCACGACGCCTTCCTTCACGCCGTCGCGCGCGAGTTTTTCAATCACATCGTTGGTCGAGGTCGTTTGCTCGAACACCCGGATGTCGCGCCCGATGACCCTGGTTTTGCCGAGGCGCGCGAGCAAATCGTCCGCGAGCAACACGTCGGGTTCGTCCACCATCCGATAACCAAAATGTGGCCCGGCCTCGATTTCGTAGCCGAGCCGGCGCAGTTCCTCGATGCGCGCCCAGACCGCCGCGCGGCTGATGCCCAATTGCTCGGTCAGGTCGGCACCGGACACCCCGTCGCGACTGCCCCGCAACGCCGAAAGGATTTTTGCGTCCGTGGTCATTTCAAAATCGTCCTCGTCCTCGTCCTTCGTTCTCGCAGTCGAACAATCGAGAACGAGGACGAGAACGAGGAGGATTAAAATCAGCTTTCAAAATCCAGTCCGATGTCCACCGCCGGCGCCGAATGCGTCAGCGCGCCGATGGAAATGTAATCCACACCGGTTTTGGCGATGGTCTGGACGCTGGCCAGGTTCACGCCGCCACTGGCCTCGGTCTTTGCCCGCCCTTTGATTTTCTGCACCGCCAGCCGCAATTGCATCGGGTTCATGTTGTCGAGCAGGATGATGTCCGCGCCCGCAGCGGCGGCCTGTTCGACCTGTTCCAGCGTGTCGGCCTCGACCTCGATTTTCAGGTCCGGAAACTTCGCGCGCGCCCGTTGCACCGCCGCGGCGATGGCGTTGGGCGGCTCACCGCGCAAGGCAAAGCGGTGGTTGTCCTTGATGAGCACCATGTCGAACAGGCCGAGGCGATGATTGTGTCCGCCGCCGCAGGTGACGGCGTATTTCTCGAACCGCCGCCAGCCGGGCGTGGTTTTGCGCGTGTCGAGGATTTGCGCCGGAGTGCCTTTGACGGCATCCACGAACTGCGCGGTCAACGTGGCGATGCCGGAGAGCCGCTGGACGAAATTCAACGCCACCCGCTCGGCGCTCAACAAGGCGCGCGCCGGGCCGGAAAGGTTCAGCAAGATGTCGCCGGCCTTGGCTGGTTGCCCGTCCTTCACCAATCGTTCGATTTTGATTTTCCCTTCGGAGGGCGGAGTTTGGCTTCCCAAGCCCGCCACAAGTTTGTTGCCCAAATTGAAATGTTCGCTTCGCGAACCGTGGTCACGACGCCCCGATTTGGGCTGAGTTTTTTGGGGCTCGCGGCGCTCGCCCCTCCGATCAAGGAACGGAAAGACTTCGCGGAACGAAGCTTCGGCAAAATCGAGCCCGGCCACGACCAGCGGTCCGCGCGCCTGCATCACGGCCCGGGCCGTCGCCGTTTCGGGCACGGTGGCGAGCGTCGTGACATCCCCACTGCCGATGTCCTCGGCCAGGGCGGCCCGGACGGCTTGACGGATTTCTGCGGCGGACAGTTTCACGCGGTCAGGATGAAGCCGAAGGGAAAGGGGGAAAAGGAAAAACGGGTGTGGAGAAAACGCCCGAAATTGTAATGGCCCGGCATGGCGCTTTGGTTTAGAACAACCGCGTGTACTACTCCACGCACATCGGACCAATATGGATCGCGATTGTGGTGTTGATCGGCATAGTCGCCGCGATAAACGCCATTTGGAGCGCGGCGCGCACCCGCAAACGACAAGAGGCATTGTTCGAGCTGGCAACTCGGTTGGGACTGGATTTCAACCCGGGGGAAAATCCTGTGTTGCCCATCGAGTTTGGTTTTATCGACCAGTTGAATCGGGGAGACAACCGAACGGCATTCAATGTTTTTTCCGGTACGCTCAACGAGCGGAACGTTGTCGCCTTCGATTATCACTACGAGACCCATTCGACCGATGGGAAGGGCAACCGGAGCACGACCCATCACTATTTTTCCGTGGCCGTGATGCGGCTCGATGCAGATTTTCCAAAATTGACCATTGCCCATGAAAACCTCCTTTTGAAAATCGCCGAGGCGTTCGGCTATCAGAACATCAAGTTCGAGTCCGCCGAATTTTCAAAAGCGTTTTGCGTGCGATCTTCGGACAAGAAATTTGCGTACGATGTCTGCAATGCGCAGATGATCGAATATCTGCTCGCCAACCGGGACATTCATATGACCGTCGAAGTCCACGCCTTGGCGCTGCTGTCAGACACTCAGTTGCCAGCATCGCAGATTGAGTTGAACCTGCAGCGCCTGCTTGAAATCCGGTCGCGTTTTCCAGAATACCTGTTCTCCAAAGAATGAATCCTGTTTCAATTGCCATCCTGATCATCCTTTTGTTGCCGGCGGTTTACGCGCTGCTGCAGTACAACGCACTCGTTGCTCTGCGGAATTACATCCGCGAATCGTGGAGCGACGTGGACGTGGAATTAAAGCGCCGCTACGACCTCATTCCCAATCTGGTGGCCGTGGTCAAGGGCTATGCTGCGCACGAACGCGGAGTGCTGGAACGCGTGGCCGAACTCCGCAACCGCTGCGCCGCCAACAATGGTCCTGTGGCCGACCAGTCACGCGACGAAATCCAGCTCGTGGACGCGTTGAAACAACTGCTGGTGGTGGTGGAGAATTATCCGCAGCTCAAGGCCGACCAGAATTTTCTCAAATTGCAGACCGAACTGGTGAACACCGAGGACCGCATCCAGGCCGCGCGCCGGTTTTACAACGGCAACGTCCGTGATTACCGTAACAAATGCGAAACGTTTCCCAGCAACCTCGTGGCCGGCCTGTTCGGCTTCAAAGCGGAGGGCGATTTTTTCAGCGTGCCGCCGTCAGTCCGGGACGTGCCGAACGTGGATTTTGCAACGTCGTGACGGCGGAATGAATTGTGATAGCCGTGATAACGAGAATGACGTTTTCGTTTCACGATATACGGTTGACGCGCCGTGTTTGGGATGGGGAAGGGCGCGTAAATCGTAAATCAAATATCATAAATCCGGTCAACCCGGTAATTTTTCAAACCGCGCGGCGGCGACGTCCCAAGGCGCGGCATCCTGCGGCGTGACGGTCTTCAGCTCAAACGAATTCCGCACGACTTCGCGCGCGGCGGCGTGCGATGGCAGGTGGCCGAGCGTGATGGCCTGGATTAAAATGTTGCCCAACGCGGCGCATTCGGTCGGGCCGGCCAGCACGGGAATCTGCAGCACGTTGGCGGTGAATTGATTGAGGGTCACGGCCTGGCTGCCGCCGCCGACGATGTGCAACCGCTCGATTTTTCCGCCGATGAGCTGTTCGAGCCGGCCGAGCACGGCGCGGTAATTCAGCGCGAGGCTTTCGTAGATGCAGCGCATGAACGCGCTGTGACCGGCGGGCACGGGCTGGCCGGTTTCCCGGCAAAATCCGGCAATCTTTTCCGGCATGCCGTCCGGGCTGAGAAAGCGCGGGTCGTTGGGATTGATGAGCGAGACAAACGGCGGCGCGACGGCGGCCAGCTGTTCGAGTGCGGCAAAATCGTAGGTTTTCCCCTCCTTTGCCCACTGGCGGCGGCACTCCTGCACCAGCCAGAGGCCGACGATGTTTTTGAGCAGGCGCACGGTGTTGCCAAAACCGATTTCATTGGTGAACCCAAGCTCGCGGCCCTGTTCGGTGATGACCGGCTGCGGCCATTCAACGCCCATAAGCGACCAGGTGCCGGAACTGAGATAGGCCCAGTTTTCCCCGGCCGCCGGAACGGCGGCGACCGCCGCGCCGGTGTCGTGGGAACAGGATGCGATGACTTCGATCAGCGGCAGGCCGGTTTCGTCAGCGAGTTCTTTTTTCAGCGGCCCCAGCCGCGTGCCGGACGGGCAGAGCGGCGCGAACAATTCCTCGCGCAAACCAAGTGCCTGGAACAGTTTTTTTGACCAGGTTCCGGTCTGCGGATTGTAAAGCTGCGTGGTGCTGGCGAGGGAAACTTCGTTTCTGGCCACGCCGGAGCAGAAATAATTGAACGCATTGCCAATGAGCAGAAGCTGCTTCGCGCCGGACAGGCGGGCGGGCGGTTCGGCGGCGAGCTGGTAAATCGTGTTCAGCGCCATGAACTGGATGCCGGTCTCGGCGTAAATCACCGGCCAGTCCACGCGCGCCTTGACGCTTTCCACGCCGGCCGCGGTGCGCGCGTCGCGGTAATGCCACACCGGCGGCAGGATCTGGCCGCGCCCGTCGTAAAGCACGTAATCCACGCCCCACGAATCGGTGCTGATGCTGGCGATGGGCAACCGGCGCGCGGCGGCTTTTTTCAGTCCCGTCTTCAACTCGGCGAACAGGCCGTCAAGATTCCAGTGCAGCGCGCCAGCGGTCTTGACCGGGCCGTTGGGAAAACGATGCAACTCCTCCAGGACGATTTTCCCGCGGTCGAGCGTGCCGAGCATGAGGCGTCCGCTGTCCGCACCGAGGTCGCAGGCGAGGTAGTGTGTGGGCATGGTGAAAATCGCTTTGCATTTTACGGCGCGCCCCCGCGGTGTCAAAGGGATTGAAAACCGGTTGGGGCCACGGTTTGACGCGCCGGGGCCGTGCCATTGCCAAATCGGGGCCGGCCCTGGCGTTTTAATCCCTCGACTCCGGCATCCGGTTTGCTAAATTGGCGTCATGGATGCGGATGAGCGTGAAATTTTTCAGTTTCTCAAAACCTGGGGCTCCGAGTTTGTGGGTGCCGTGGAGATTGCCAAGCGTTCCGGCAGCAAGAAGCGATTTTATGACGACCCGGACTGGGCCAAACCCGTCCTGATACGGCTGGTGGAACGCGGCGTCCTGGAAAACGACCTCAATGGCCGCTATCGCATCAAGCCGATTTCACGAAAGGACAAACAAAAGCGCTTGGTCGCGCCGGACATCTCCAAAATCCTCCAGGAAAGCGGCCTGGACGTCGAAGACAGCCAGGCCGAGGCCGCGGACGAATTCAACGAAGAGCCCTGACGTTCCGTCCGCCGGCGCCACCGCGAAACCGGACTGACCGCGCCAAACCATTCCGTTTCCATCCGACATGTTCGCCGCGCTGCTCACCACCCTGCTGTTTTCCATCTCCGCCATATGCGGCCACCGCACCTCGACGCGGCTGGGCGGCGTGGAGGCGAATTTCTGGCGCATTGTCGGCGCCCTGTTTTTTCTGGCAATCTGGGCCAACGTTTTTGGCACCGGCATCGCCGGCAAGGCATTCCCGATCTTTATTTTGAGCGGACTGGCGGGCATCGGGCTGGGCGACACTGCGTATTTCCAGGCGCTGCCGCGGCTCGGCAGCCGCCGGGCGGTTTTGCTCATCCAATGCCTCACCGCCGTGTTCGCCGCCCTGATCGAATGGTTCTGGCTCGGCACCCGGTTGAACCTCGCGGAAATCCTTTGCGCGGCCTTGATTCTCGCCGGCGTGGTGATTGCGCTGGCGCCCGGCGATCATTTGCGCCTCGCGCCGCACCGGCTGGGAATCGGCATCCTGGCCAGCGTCATCGCCGCGCTCGGCGGCGCGCTCGGCGCGGTGTTGAGCCGCAAAGCCTACTTCGTCGCGCATGCCGCGGGCGAGCATCCCGACCCCGGCACGACCGGCTACCAGCGCGTCATCGGCGGCGCCGTCGCGCTCGGCCTGGTTTTTTTGGTGGTGAAATGGCGGCATGCCCGCCGCCGGGGCGATGACGCGCAAATGATGGATTCCTTTTCCGCGCGTGAAAAATCAAGGCTCTGGCCGTGGATCCTGGTCAACAGCCTGGCCGGGCAGACGATTGGCGTGAGCTGCATGCAATGGGCGCTCGAAACCACGCCCACCGGCATCGTCACCGCCATCATCGCCATGACGCCCATCGTCATGCTGCCGTTGGCGCGCGTTTTCGAAGGCGAAAAAATCACCGCCCGCCCGCTCGTCGGCGGCCTCATTGCCGTCGCCGGCGTGCTGGGCCTGACATTCTGGCATTGAAAGGTTATTCTCCTTCCCGTCGTCGTCCTCGTTCTCGTCCTTGACTGGCGCCGGTTCGAGGACGAGAACGAGGACGAAGGACGAGGATGATTGGTTATGAACAACGAATTGCAAACCGCCGTTGAAACGCTCGGCATCGGAAAATTCCGGCGCCACATTTTCCTTTGTGCCGACCCCACCGAGCCCAAATGTTGTCCGAAGGAACAGGGCTTGGCGGCCTGGGAATTTTTGAAGCGGCGGCTCAAGGAACTGGACCTCGTCGGGCCGGAGCCGCTGGTTTATCGCACCAAGGCCAATTGCCTGCGGGTCTGCGTGCGCGGGCCAATCGCGGTCATTTATCCCGAAGGCGTCTGGTATCACTCCTGCACTCCGGAAGCCTTGGAACGCATCATCCAGGAACACCTCATCGGCGGGAAACCCGTCCCGGAATTTGCGTTTGCCGGGAATACGCTCCGTTGAATCCGATGGGGCCGATCAGCGTCAATTTTCCGTCTTTACCGGCTAATTCCGGCTCCACCCCGTCATTTTTCCACTCGACTTTCACCGCTTGAAGGTGCAAAATAAGGTCAGATTCGGAGGAATACATGGCCAGGCTGCTCATCAAGACCAAGGGTTTGGAAAACCGGACGCTGGAACTGCGTCTGGGCACCAATCACGTCGGGCGCGACCCTGATTGCGATTTTTCCATCAATCACCCCACGGTGTCCACCAGCCATTGCGAACTGGTGTTGTCCACCGAGGGCGTGTTGCTTCGCGATTGCGATTCGACCAACGGCACGTTTGTCAACGGCGACCCGGTCAAGGAAGCCTGGCTGCTGCCCGGTCAGACGGTGAATCTGGGCGACGTGGAATTGTTCGTCGAATCCACCGAAATCTCCGTGGCGATTCCCAAATTTGAGCGCGAGCGGCCGAAGCCGCCGGTGGTGCTGGAAGACGGCGTGATTCTCTGCCAGCGCCATCCCCAGGTGCCGGTCACCTACCAATGCACCCATTGCCACGAGATGTTGTGCAACGGTTGCGTGCATGTGATGCAGCTCAAGGGCGGCCAACCGCTGTTCCTTTGCCCGCTGTGCAGCCACAAGTGCGAACCCCTCCAGGCCGCCAAACAGCAGAAGAAAAAAACGTTCATCGGGTTTTTGCAGGACACCGTCAAACTCCGCTTCCGGAACCCCGTCAAGCGCGACAAATTATAAGGCCGGCGGCCCGGGTTCAAACCAGCGGCTGGTTTTCCAGGAAACGCCGGACCATTTTATCCAGGGCTGCAATCCAGAGCGGATGCTCATTGAGACACGGAATTTGCGCAAACATTTCCCCGCCCGCCGATAAAAACGTTTCGCGCCCGCGCAGGCCGATCTCCTCCAGCGTCTCCAGGCAGTCCGACACAAACGCCGGGCAGATGATCAGCAGCTTTTTGACACCGCGCCGGGGCAGCTCCACCAGTTCAAAATCCGTGTACGGTTTCAGCCACGGATCGCGGCCCAGCCGGGACTGGAACGACACGGAAAATTTCCCGGCGGGCACGCCGGCCGCCTGCACCAGGGCCGCGGCGGTCTGGAAGCATTGCGCGCGATAGCACGTCGCGTGGGCCGGGCTGGCGGTTTCGCAGCAGTTCGGCGTGGCCAGACAATGACTGCCGGTCGGGTCGGACGTGCGCAGATGCCGTTCCGGCACGCCATGAAAGCTGAACAGCAGATGGTCGTAGCCCACCTCCAGATGGTTCGCCGCGCTGGCCGCCAGCGCCGCAATATAATCCGGCGCGCCGCCATACGGCGGTTGCACCACGATTTTCATGCCCGGCGCGACCTTCCGCGCGACGTGTTGCACGCGCACCACGGCCGTCTCGTAACTCGACATCGCGTAATGCGGAAACAGCGGAATCAAAAAAGTCCGGGTGATTTTCTGCGCCACGAGCCGGCGGAGGGCGTCCTCGATGGAGGGGTTTTGATAACGCATGGCCAGTTCCACCGGCACGGGAACCCGCTCCTGCAACTTCGCGCACACGTGGCGGCTGGTGACGATGAGTGGCGATCCTTCCGGCGTCCAGATTTTTTCGTAAGCGTGCGCCGATTCCTTCGGCCGGCGGATGAGAATCATCCCCACGACGAACCGGCGGAGCAGCCAGGGCGTGTCAATCACCCGTCGGTCCATGAGAAATTCATTCAGATAGCGCCGCACGTCGCCGACGGCGGTCGAGTCCGGCGAACCGAGGTTGACCAGCAAAACGGCCTTGTTCATCGGGCAGTCAGGGAGTTTTCCACGCGTTCCACCACATTGCAGCCGGACACGATGGTGTCCCCCAGCGAAACACCATCGCGATAATGCCCGGCCAGAAAGAGTCCCGCCGCCTGATTTTCGATGTCGTTCATCAATTCACGGTAACGGCCATAGCCGACGTTATACTGCGGAATGGCCCGGGGATAAAGCGCGCAGTGCTGGAATGCCGGCTGGCCCTTCACGCCGAGCAAAATGCGCAAATCCTCGCACACCACCGCGATCAATTCCTCCGGCGGCAGCAGGGCCAGGTCCGGATGCCGTTCGCCGCCGATGTAACTCGTCAGCGTCAGATGCCCGGCGGGCGCGCGATTGGGGAACAACGACGACGAAAAAATCGTGCCGAGGATTTTGAATCCCTCGATTTTTGGAATCAACATGCCGAACCCTTCGCAGGGATGCGCCACGTCTTCGCGCCGGAATCCCAGCACCACGCTGGCCACCGGCGGATAACGGATTTCAGAGAAGGGCGCGAGGTCAATTTTTTTGGCAGGGTGCGTCACTCTGTGCGCGCCGTCGGCGGGCAGAGGGCTGCCCGCCCTGTCTTCCATTTCCAATTCCGCCAGCTTCGGCGCCGTGCCGCAAAAAACCACCGCACCATGCTCCGCCTCGCCATTGGTCGTCGTCACGCGCCAGCCCGCTTCCGTTTGTGCCAGCCGGGTGACGGCGGTATTCAGCTTCACCGCGTCGCCGAGCTGCGCCGCCAGCGTGTCCGGCAGGACCTGCAACCCTTCGTCGAAGGAAAACTTGGGCGCGCGGTCCTTGGCCACTTCGCCGGATCTTTTGCGGTCGCGCGCCCCGAAAATCTGGCCTTTGATCAGCGAACCGTAACGCGCCTCGAGTTGCGCCAGTTTGGGGAAAGCCTGCTGGACCGAAAGCTTGTAGGGATCGCCCGCATAAACGCCCGCCACCAGCGCATCGATGGCGTGATCGAGAAATTCCTGGTTCAGCCGGCGTTTTACGAATTCGGCAATGCTCTCCTCCACCCCGCGGCGGCGCGGCACGAACGGCTCGCGCAACACGGCCAGCTTGGCTTTCCAGGTGAACAATTCCGTGGTGAAAAACCCGAGCGGCGAACCGGGCATCGCAATCGGCCGCTGGTAACGGACCACATAACGCGCCCCGGCCTTGGGATCGGGATCGAGCCGGCGCGATTGCAGGCCGGCGTCGCGGATGAGCTGGGCGATTTTCGGCGAGGTTTCGAGGATGGTGTTGGGTCCAAACTCGGCCAGCCAGCCGCCCTGGCGTAGCGACTGAATCACGCCACCCACGCGCCCGCCGGCTTCATAGACCGTGACGGGAACGCCCTTGCGCTTAAGATAAAACGCGGCCGTCAATCCCGTGATGCCGGCTCCGATGATGGCGACAGGTTTCAAATCGTCCTCGAATGCTTTCGCTCGCCGACCGGGGCGAGGGTGTTGTCGAAGCACATGGCAATGTTGCGGATGAACAGGCGGCCGGTGTCGGTGACTTCCAGGCCGGTCGGCGAACGTTTCACCAGGCCGTCGGCCTCGAATGGCGCCAGCGCTGCCAGCTCTTTCTCAAAATGTTCCACGAAATTGAGGCCGAGTTTTTGCGACATTGCGGCGTAATCGAGCGAGAGATCGCACATCACGCGCATGATGGTTTCGCGGCGGATCTTGTCCTCGTCGGTCACCAGATAGGCGCGGTGCAACGGCACCCGGCCGGCGTCCACGGCCACCTGCCATTTCGGCAGTTCCTTCTCGTTCTGCCAGTAGGCGTCGGGAATCTGCGAGATGCTCGACATGCCGAACGCATAAATGTCCGAGCCGGCGCGCGTGCTGTAACCCTGGAAATTCCGCTGGAGTTGCTTCTTTTTCTGGGCCACGGCGAGTTCGTCGTCCGGCTTCGCAAAATGGTCCATGCCGATATAAACGTACTGGTCGTTCGCCGTGAGTTTTTCGATGACCAGCTTGAGCACCCGCAGCTTGGTTTCGGCCGCAGGCAGATGCTGTTGTTGTTCTAGGATTTTTTGCGCCGGTTTCACCCACGGCACGTGCGCGTAGCTGAACACCGCCAGCCGGTCGGGCTTCATTTGCAGCACGGTGTCGAGCGTTTCGTTGAACGACTCCGGTGTCTGGTGCGGCAGGCCGTAGATCAGGTCGAGGTTGATGGAGCCGTAGCCGAGTTCGCGCATCCAATCCATGGCCTGCTGCGTCATCGCGCGCGGCTGGATGCGGTGAATGGCTTCCTGGACCCGGGGATTGAAATCCTGCACGCCCATCGAGGCGCGGTTGAAGCCAATATCACGCAACGCCGCCATGTGGTCGCGCGTGAGCCGGCGCGGGTCCACTTCCACGCTGGCCTCGATGTCCGGCGCAAAGGTGAAGTGTTGGTGGATGATGTCGCCCAGGCGCCGGATTTCGTCGGGCCGGAGAAACGTCGGCGACCCGCCGCCGAAATGGAGTTGCCCGACCTGGCGTTGCGGATTCAGGTGCGGCGCCATTTTGGCCACCTCGCGGCCCAAGGATTCCACGTAGGCCATGCCCTGGTCGTGGTTGAGCGTGATGACGGTGGTGCAACCGCAGAACCAGCAGAGCGTTTCACAGAACGGAATGTGGAAATAAATCGAAAGGTCCCGCGCCGTCCGGTTGTTCGCCTCGATGCGCGGAACGAGGTCGCCCCAGGAAACCGCGCCGGTGAATTTGGTTGCCGGCGGGTAGGACGTGTAACGCGGCCCGGCCACGTTGTACTTTTCCACCAGCTTGAGATCCACTTGCAACGTTTTCATTTGAAATTCTTCACCGTTTCGACCAGTGCAGAAATGTTTTCCAGTCTGGCCGCGGGCGGCACGCCGTGGCCGAGGTTGAAAATGTGGCCTTTGCGCCCCCGCATCGTCTCGAGCACGGCCCGCGTTTCCTGCGCCGCCACCTCCGGCGTGGCGTCACTGAGCACCGTCGGCGCGAGGTTGCCTTGCAGGCCGATGTCCGCCGGCACCAGCCGGCGCGCGTCCGCCAGCGGAAATTGCCAGTCAATGCCCAGCACCCCCGCGCCGGTCGCCAGCAGGTCGTCCCAGTTCCCGTGCGTGCCGAGGGAGAAGACAATGATCGGGAGTCCGGGGTTTGAAGTTCGGAGTCGGGAAATGATTTCGTTCATCCAGCGTCCGGACGCCTCGTTGAAATCCGCCGGCGCGAGCTGGCCGCCGTGGCTGTCGAAAATCTGGAGCGCATCCACGCCGGCATCGATTTGCATCTGCAGATAGGCGGTGATGGCCACGGTGAGTTTTTCCATCAGGGCGCAGAAGGTCTTCCGGTCCTTGTGAAAAAGGTCCTGGGCCCGCGTGTAGCTTTCAGCGCCGCCGCCTTCCATCATGAACGTGGCCAGCGTCCAGGGCGACCCGGCGAAGCCGAGGAGCGCGGTCTGGTCGCCGAGTTCCCGGCGAAGCAGGCGCAACGCCCGGTCCACGTAAGCCAGCCGTTCGGTCACGCGCTCGACGGACAGGCGCTCGATGTCGGCCTTCGTGCGCACCGCAAAGTCCATGATCACGCCGCCGGTTTCACGGAAACGGTAGGGTTGGCCCATGGCTTCGGGAATGACGAGGATGTCGCTGAACAAAATGGCGGCGTCGAAGCCGAAACGCCGGACCGGCTGGAGCGTGACCTCGGCGGCCAGCTCCGGGGTCTGGGCCAGTTCCAAAAAGGTGTGTTTTGTCTTGAGCTGACGGTATTCCGGCAGGGCGCGGCCGGCCTGACGCATCAGCCAGACGGGCGGGCGGTCCACGGCGCGGCAGCCGCAGGCGTCAAGAAAACGCCGGCGGCTCGTCGGTTGGCCCGACACGCCCGGGAGACTGGAATTCGCATTGGTGGCAATGACAGCCATGGTTTCAATCGTCTTACCGTTGCACTGCTATTAACACATTCCACTGCGCTTGAACAGCCGGTTGCGCCTCAATTTTTGAGCAACTTTGCCCGGACCCCGGTTTTTAATCAGAAGCAGACCATGAAAAACGACGTATTCCTTTCCCAACTGCGCGAGTCAGGCTGGCGGCGCAAACTCACCGAAACCGAACTGGCCGGATTGCGCGCCCATCTCGCCGCGCACCCCGAGGCGCGGGCCGATTGGGAAATGGAGTCGGCCCTGAACGCCGCGTTGAGCGGATTGCCGGATGCGCCCGTGCCGTCAAATTTCACCGCCCGCGTGCTTCAGGCGGTTGACCGCGAAGCGGCCCGGCCACGCGGCTGGAGCTGGAACTGGCATGGGCTGGTGCCGCGCGTCGCCTTTGCGGCGGTCGTGCTGGCCTTCACCGGTCTGGCCCTCCACCACCATGAAATGTACAGCCAGCGCGTTGCGCTCGTCAGAAGTGTCGCGCTCGTGACCGGCGGCCAACCCCTGCCCAGCCCGGAGGCGCTGGAAAATTTTGATGCCATCCGCCGCATGAGCCGGCCACAACATGCGGATGACGAATTGCTGGCCTTGATGCAATGATCCGTTTGCGGCACGCGTGTGGCTGGCTGGTCGCCGTGTCCATGGCCGGTCCCCTGGCCGGCTCCCCGCTGCGGGCCGCTGCCGTCACGAATATTCCGTCCCGGCCGGCCCTGCTTTCCGTGCCGGTCAACGCGGTGATGCCGCCGGCGCCACCACAGCCGAAATCACCCGTGGGTTTGTTTCGCGAATTGCTGGCCATGACCCCCGCCGAACGGGAAACGGCGCTGACGAACCGGACGCCGGTCGCCCGCGACCGCATTCTGGCCAAGGTGAACGAATACGCGGCGCTGGATCCGGACGAGCGTGAACTGCGCCTGCGCGCCACAGAACTGCGCTGGTATCTGCTCCCCCTCCTGCACGAATCCCCGACCAACCGCGCCGCACGGCTAGCGGTCGTCCCGGATGATTTGCGGCCCCTGGTCCAGAACCGTCTCCGGCAATGGGACATCCTGCCGCCCTCGCTGCAGAAGGAATTTTTGGAAAGCGAGCGCTCCCTGCGCTACTTCTCGCATGTGGATCCGCCTCCCAGTCCGCCGCTGCCGCCCCGGCCACCCGGCCACGAAGGACGGCCTGGCCTGGCCGGTTCCACGACCGACTGGAATTCCCTCTCCGAGGAACAACGCCAAAAAGTCACCGCCCAATTCAACCGGTTTTTTGAACTGACGCCGGTGGAAAAAAAGAAGACGCTTAATACCTTGTCGGACGCCGAGCGGGAGCAGATGGAACAGACGCTGGACACGTTCGGCCGGTTGTCCCCGGGCCAACGCGTGAAATGCATCCGCGCGTTCACGGAATTCGCCGGCATGAGCGCCTCGGAAAAACAGGATTTTTTGAAGAACGCCAGTCGCTGGTCGCAATTGTCGCCCGCGGAACGCCAGACCTGGCGCGACCTCGTCACGCATGTTCCCGAATGGCCCCCCATGCCGATGCCGCCCATGCCGCCGCATTTGCCGCCGCGCCCGCACCCGGTGGCCGCCACCAATCCCAGCTGACGTCCGGCGGATTTCAATTCCCATTTCCACCGCGGCGCTTTAACCTGTCACCGTGCATCCGATTGCGTTTCAACTGGGGTCGCTCCCGATTCATTGGTATGGTGTGATGATTGCCCTGGCCTTCCTGGCCGGGCTCTGGACGGCCACCCGCCGCGCCCGGCGCGAAAACATCCCCGGCGAAAGAATCGCCGACCTCGTCTTCTGGATCATGATTTTCGGGATGATCGGCGCCCGCGCTGTTTATGTGACGACCTATTGGAGCGAATTCGCAAACCAGCCGATTTCGGAAATCTTCATGATCCAGCATGGCGGGCTGGTTTACTACGGCTGTCTCATTGGGGCGGCCATCGCCTATTTCATCTACGTCCGCTGGAACCGGCTGCCGGGCTGGAAAATCGCCGACATTCTCGCGCCGAGCATCGCGCTGGGGAACGCCTTCGGCCGCATCGGCTGCCTGTTGAACGGCTGTTGCTACGGCCGCGTGTGCCATCTGCCCTGGGCCATCCGCTTTCCCAACCAGTCCGCCGCCTGGCTGCAACAGTTTCAGGAGGGATTGGTGGGCAAGAGTGACGCTTCGCTGCCGGTGCATCCCACGGAAATTTACGACGCGGCGTTGAACTTCGCGCTCTACCTGGGACTCGCCTGGCTGTTCCGGCACAAAAAATTCGACGGCCAGGTGTTCGCGACCTACCTCATCGGCTATGCCGTGTTCCGGTTCATGGTGGAAATTTTCCGCGGCGATTACCCGCCGGACCACATCCACAACGGCCTCACGTCCGCCCAGCTCGTCAGCGTTCCGATTTTTGTGGTCGGCCTCACGCTGGCGGCCATGCTTTCCCGCCGCGCCGGATCAAGGCGTGGATAAAGAATGGAGGATTGAAGATGGCAAAAGCTTCCGACTTCCATCCTCCATCTTCCATCCTCAATGCCCGTCCCGTCCTGCTCGCCGGCCCCACCGCCGCCGGCAAATCCGAAATCGCCCTCCGCCTTGCGGAGCAGCTCGGCGGTGAAATCATCTCCGCCGATTCCATGCAGGTCTATCGCGGACTCGACGTCGGCACGGCCAAGCCGTCCCCCGCCGACCGCGCCCGCGTGCCGCATCACCTCGTTGACATTCTGGATTTGACCGAGTCGTTCGACGCCGCGCAGTTCGCCCGGCGCGCGCACCGCGCCGTGGCGGAAATCCAATCGCGCGGCCGCGCGCCGGTCCTTTGCGGCGGCACGGGTCTTTATTTCCGGGCCTTTCTGGAAGGACTCGGTGAAGCACCGTCCGCCGACCCGAACCTGCGCGCGGAACTCGAAGCCGCGCCGCTGGAGCAATTGCTGGAAGAGTTGCGCGAACGCGACCCGGTCGCCTACGAAAAAATTGACCAGCAGAACCCGCGCCGGGTTATCCGCGCCGTGGAAGTCATCCGCTTGACCGGAAAACCATTCTCGGCGCAACGCGCCAGGTGGGAGACAGAAGCCAGAAACCCGATGCCCGAAGCCCGTTTTTTTTGCCTGATGCGTTCGAGTTCCGATTTGCAGGCGCGCATCAACACCCGCGTGGACGCGATGTTTGCGCGCGGGTTGGTGGAGGAAACGCGGGGATTGCTCCGGCGCGGTCTCGAACAAAACAAAACCGCGATGCAGGCCATCGGTTACCGGCAGGTGGTGGAACATCTGCGCGGCGAACGGTCGTTGACGGAGACCATCGAGCTGGTGAAAATCCGCACCCGGCAGTTTGCCAAACGCCAGCTGACCTGGTTCCGCGCCCGGAAAAATGTGGAGTGGATTGAATTAAAACCGGATGAATCTCTGGAAAAATGCGCGCAGAAAATTTGTGAAGCGGTTCAGAATCGATAAAGAACCCGCGAGTTGAATGGCATGATCCGCCAGTTCACGCCGCCGAAAACATCGGCAGCGACAGGCTGAACCGCGAGCCTTTGCCGGGATCGCTCTGCACCCGGATCAATCCATGATGTTCCTGCACGATGCACTGGCTGATGGCCAGCCCCAGGCCCGTGCCGTTTTTCTTGGTTGTGAAAAACGGCTCGAACATTCGGTCGAGATTTTCCGACGCGATGCCCACGCCGGTGTCCTGGATGTTCACCCGCAATCGCGCCCCGCCGCCTTCGTCCTTCGCCAGTTCCGTGCCGACGGTCAGCACGCCGTTGGTGCCCATCGCCTCCAGCGCATTGACCAGCAGGTTCATGAACACCTGCTGCAACTGCGCGTCGTCGCCGCGCACCGTGTCCGGCTCGGCCTGGTAATGGCGCTGCAGGGAGATCAATTTCCCGCTGATCTGGTGCTGCATCAGGCGGAGCGAATGGTCGAGCACCTCGTGGATGCGCACGGTGGTGAACGCCGCGCGGTTGGGTGCGGCAAACCGCAGCATCTGGGAGACAATGGCGTTGATGCGGGCCAGCTCGCGCCCGACGATCTCGGTCAGTTCCCGGTCCTGCCCCTGCTGCGCCAGCACGTCCACAAATGTCTTGATGGCCACCATGCCGTTTTTGATTTCGTGCGCCATGCTGGCCGAGAGCGTGCCCAGGCCGGCCAGCCGGTCGAGCCGCCGCAGGTTCTGCTCGAAGACCGGCGCGGAAGTCAGGCGGTTCAGGACGACGACCGTTTCCGACAGCGCGCCGGTTTTCACGGGCAAAATGCTCGCGCGCAGGGTGGTGGAGTTGCCCAGGGAGACTTCGCGGTTCAAGACCGTCTGGCCGCTTTCGGCGGTTTCCTGGATGAGCCGGGCCAGCGGCGCGGGCAGCGCACTCAGCGGCGCGTTCGCCAATCTGGCCGCGTCCCGGTGCAGTTGCTCGGCGGCTTCGGCGGTGCAGGCAACGATGCGTTGGCGGGCGCCCACCACCAGCACTCCGCAGGCAAGGCATTCCTGAAGCAGACTCGCGGGGTTACCGTCCGAAAGTCCGGTGGCTGATTTGCGTGACGCGTTGGCTGACATCAAAGCATCTGACTGTCAATACGACCCGAGCCTGATTTGGCAAACCCGGGCGCACTCTGACGGATTTGGTCCGTCCCGACAACAAAAAAGGGCCGGCATGATTTTACAACTGACGCTGGCCCGCCCAACTGCTACGCTGCCGGTCTGAAATGAAAGACAAGTTCAACCGCATTGAATCCGTCGTCGCCGACCTCCGCAAAGGGAAAATGGTCATCGTGGTGGACGACGCCGATCGTGAGAACGAAGGCGATTTGATCCTGGCCGGACAGTTTGTCACGCCCGCCGCCGTGAATTTCATGGCGAAGTTCGGCCGCGGGCTGATTTGCGTGCCCACGACCTCCGAGCGGCTGCAGCAACTCGGCATCGAACGCATGGTCCGCCAGAACCGCGAGAGTTTCCGCACCGATTTCCAGGTGAGCGTGGACGCCGCGTGCGGCGTCACTACCGGCATCAGCGCCGCCGACCGGGCGAAAACCATCCAGATCATGGCGTCGCCGACGGCGGTGCCGGAGGATCTGGTCCAGCCCGGGCACGTGTTTCCCCTGCGCGCGCGACCCGGCGGCGTGCTCCAGCGCGCCGGCCACACCGAAGCGGCGGTGGACCTGGCCGCGCTTGCCGATTGCCGGCCCGTCGGCATCCTCTGCGAAATCATGAACGACGACGGCACGATGGCGCGCCTGCCGCAACTCTTGAAGTTCGCCAAAAAACACCACCTGAAAATCTGCACCATCGCCGACCTGATTGAATACCGCCGCACCCGCGAAAAGCTGGTCGAACGCGTCGAGGTGGTAAAAATGCCGACTGATTACGGTGATTTCGACCTGCATCTTTACCGTTCCAAAATCGACGGCCAGCATCATCTCGCGCTCGTGCATGGCGACGTGGCCGGGCGGCAAAAGGTCCTCGTGCGCGTCCACAGCGAATGCCTGACCGGCGACGTGTTCGGCTCGCGCCGCTGCGATTGCGGGTCCCAATTGCACCAGGCCATGCGGCAGGTGGCCGGGGCGGGGCGCGGCGTGATTGTCTATATGCGGCAGGAAGGCCGCGGCATCGGGCTGGCGCCGAAGATCAAGGCCTATAAATTGCAGGAGCAGGGCTATGACACCGTCGAGGCGAATCAAAAGCTCGGTTACGAGATGGATTTGCGCGAATACGGTCTCGGGGCGCAAATTCTCGTGGATTTGGGGCTGAAAACCATCCGGCTGCTGACCAACAATCCCAAAAAAATTGTCGGGCTGGAGGGGTATGGACTGAAAATTGTCGAGCAGGTGCCGATTCGCGTGAAGCCCAATCCGCACAACGAGCGGTATTTGAAGGCCAAGCGCGAGAAGATGGGGCATCTCCTGTAATTTGCGATTTGCGAATGACGATTTACGCGATCAAATTCTGATCGCCGGGTGTATCGTGTTGCACTTCGGGAAAGCCAGTTTTGACAGATTGACCCACTGGTCTGGCTGCATCATCCGCTGCAGCAATTGTTTGCATTGCCCCTCTTCCTCTTGTCGGACAATCCACCCATTCCGTTGCGCTGCCGCCGTGGCAAATATTTTCACGGTTTCCTTTTGATTCCCGTTGACGCTGGGAATTTTGAATGGCAAAAAAGGGTTTTGAAATACCAAAAACGGCGGAGCCGGTTTGTATGGACCGGCTAATTATTGCGGTCAGAGAAACAAAATAAGCATTACACTTAAAAGTTATGAAAATACAAAAGATAATCTTATTAGTTGCGCCGGTGCTGCTGGGCGCGGGCCTGATGGGCCTGGGCCTGACGCCGGCCCAGGCCGAGCCGGAAAAGAAAGCGGACCAGAAGGCGGCGCCGAAGAAACTCACCGGGGCCGAATTGTACGCCATCAACTGCAATCGCTGCCATCCGGAGCGCTATGCCACCGAATTCACGTCCGCCCAGTGGCAGACCATCATGCTGCACATGCGGGTGCGTGCCAACCTTCCGGCGGCGCAGGCCAAGGAAATCCTGAAGTTTCTCAAGGAAGACGCCGGAAACTGAATCAACCCTTAAAAATTTACCCATGAAAATATCTTCCTTTCTTTCCGGCGCGGCGGTGGCCGCCTGTGTGTTGGGTGTGGCCCTGACTCCGCGCGCGGCGGCGACGATCAGCGATGAGGACTTCAATGCGTTGAAAAGCGCGGTCACCAACCAGGACGCGAGGATCGGCCAGTTGGAAAAACTGCACCAACAGGACCAGCAAACCCACCAGCAGGATCAACAAACGATTCAACAACTGGAACAGCGGCTGGGTGAGACGCAAACGCTGGCCACCAATGCGGAGCAGAAAGCCGACGCGGCGGCAGCCAAAATCCAGCCGGTGAGCCCCGTCATGAACGCGCTGCACAATTTTACGATGGTGGGTGACGCCGAGGTTCAATTCGGACAGGCCAAAGGACAGAGCGGCGCCTTTTCACTGGCCGACTTTGCGCCGATCTTCCTGTATCGCGCGAACGACAACATCTTGTTTGAGGCCGGTTTCGATGTGACATTGCAAAACGGCTCAGCCAGCGGAACCAATGTTGTCACGACTGCGCCTTACACGCATGATGCGGGCAGCAGCACCTCGGTCAGCCTGAGTTTTGCCCAGTTGGATTATCTGCTCAACGATTACGTGACGGTCGTGGCCGGATATATGATTTTGCCGCTGGGCACCTATCAAGAACGCGGGGCCGGCTGGCTCAACAAGATACCGGACGATCCGTTGGCGGTTAATTTCCTGCCGGCCAGCGGTGCGGGCGTTCAGTTGCGGGGCGCCGTGCCGGTCGGAACTTCGGGACAGATGTTCACTTATTCTGTTTACGGCGTCAACGGACCCAGCTCCGTGGATGGCAGCGCCAACGCCACCACGCTTGACGGCAATGGGAATTCCATGCCCAACCTTGATTTGAATGGCAACGTCGGAATACAAAACAGCGGCAACAACGCCAACCTCAACAACAATCCCAGCGGTGGCGGACGCATCGGCTGGTTTTACCCCTGGAAAGCTCATTATGACCTTGAACTGAATGTTTCAGGCCAGACGGGCACCTGGGCCGGTAATTATCTATGGTCGGCACTCGTCGTGGATGCCGCCATTCACCTCAGTCCCTACGTTGAAGTGAAGGGTGAATACATCAACACCTGGCAGCAAACGGAAAACGCCGGGAACATCCAACCGACCGGCTGGTGGGTCCAAGCGGGTTATAAGCTCGCGGGCCTGGATCTGGACGCGCCCATCGTGAACGACCTTGAACTGGTCGGGCGCTATGACGCGGCGAATGACGCGTTGGGATCGACTACCGACCGCACGACCGCCGGCTTTGTTTATTATCTCACGAACACGTTGCTGTTGGAAGGCGATTACGAATGGCTGTCCAACCGCGGTGAAAATTCCTTCGGGCTGCCCTCCAGCCTGTTTATCGTTCAACTTTCCTATGGATTCTAAGCGAAATAAAACATCCCTTATGCGAATGAACAATAAAATCGGTGTATTCCTCCTGGGCGTGACTGCGCTGGCCCTCTTTGGGACGGGCGTGGCGCGCGCCGAAGACCAGCTCGATGCGGAAACCAAGGCGCGCATTGAGCGTTTTGAAAAGGGTCCGGCGACAGTTGATGTCTCCAAATATCCGCAAACCATTCAGGACAACTACGAGGTGTTCAGCCAGAAATGTGCGCAATGCCACAAGTTGAGCCGGCCCATCAACAGCGACTACGCGCTGCCGGATGAATGGTCGCGATACGTGAAGCGGATGATGCACAAGCCCGGTTCCGGCATCGACAGCTCCGACGGCAAGAAAATCTATGAGTTCCTGGTCTATGACTCGAGCGTCCGCAAAAAGGCGATGGTGGACGACAAACTGGCCAAGCTGAGTGCAGATGACAAGGCGGCGGCAGAGGCCAAGATCAAGGAAGTCCACGACAAGTACGACAACAAATAATTCATTTTTCGACGGGAACTCGCTATGATCCAGGGCGATGTCACCGATGAGTGATGAATTAAAATCCAGTGTCGTCCGTTCATCCGATGCCGAACCGACGGCAGCGCGTACGACCGTGCCGATTTGGATCATCCTGCTGACGCTGTTGCTGTTGTTTCTCGGCGCGGTGTATTTCGACCGTCACAGCGGCTGGTTCGACAAGCAGGTTTACACCCCGTACACCACGTCCGAGGAACTGGCGCTTTACCAGCCCAAATCCGGAGCCGCCTCGATGCTGGCCCACGGCAAGACGGCCTACGAAACCGTTTGCGGTGTCTGTCATGGCAGCGACGGTCTGGGCAAACCCGGCCAGGCGCCGCCGCTGGCGGGTTCCGAATGGGTGGTCAAGGATGTGGCGTCACTCGCGCGCGTTCCACTGGCTGGACTCAATGGTCCGATTCAAGTAGCCGGCCAGACATGGAATCTTTCCATGGCGCCCATGGGCGCAGGAATGTCCGATGCCGACCTCGCCGCCGTGCTGACTTACATCCGCGGGGCGTGGGGTAACAAAAGCAGCGCGGTATCCGCCGATGAAGTGAAGTCGGCGCGGGCGGCCATCAGCGGCAATGCTCCGTCGGAGGCCGAGTTGGCCAAAATGACGCCGGTTGAACGCGGCCACGCCGCCTTTCAAAAATACGGTTGTTACCAATGTCATGGCCAGGATGCCAAGGGCGGCGTGGCCAATCCCAACGCCAAGACGGCGGAACAGGTTCCCAGCCTCGTTTACGTGGCCGATGGCTACACCAAGGATGAGTTGATCGCTTTCATCAAACGAGGCGAGCGCGTCATTCCCAGGCTGAATCCCGGCGGTCCGGAGCCGCCGCACTTCATGCCCAAATGGGGGCCCGTCATCAAGGAGGCCGAACTGGACGATCTGGTCGCTTATCTCTTCAGCCTGAAACCCAAGGGAGAAAACCTGGGCTTTTAATTTGCCGGCGCCGGTACCAGCCACCGCGGCGTTTTTGAAGGCGAAACACCGAAAGCTGGTGTATCTTTTGTCGGTTGCGATTGGGGCATGACGATTGACGATTGCGCCCGCCGTTCGCAAACAGGAAGGACAAGACCGGCCGGGGATTTCCGGCACCGGACAAAGCCTCCGGCGTTGAAATTTTTAAGCCCGTGATTTTCGTCGCGCGTTTTAAATGAATTCCGCATAATCCGCGGTTGAGAAACCATGTTACGCAAAAATCCAAATCCGGAACCCAAGACGGAACCCAAGACGGAAGCCGACAACGGCACCTTCGCCATTGTCGCGTCGCGCTACAACGCGCATTACGTGGACGCGATGTTGCGCGCGGCCAAGGCGGAATTATGGCGCGCCGAGGTTTCGAGGATCCAGATCATCCGCGTGCCGGGCGCCTATGAAATTCCCGTCGTGGTCAAACGGCTGGCGCGGACCCTGCCCGGGTTGTCCGCCATCGTCTGCCTGGGCGTGGTGTTGCGCGGCGAAACGGCCCACGCGGCCCACATCGGCGACACCGTCAGCCGTGCCCTGATGGAAATCCAGCTCGCGTATGAGATCCCCGTCATCCACCAAGTGCTCCTGCTGGAAAACGAGGAACAGGCGCGGGTCCGCTGCCTCGACCCCAAGCACAATCGCGGGACGGAAGCCGCCCAGACGGCGCTGGCCATGGTGCATGTTTTGAAAAGTTTGCAGAGCTAGGTCCACCCGCCATCGCTGGATCGCCGCGACGTAAGGTGGCTGATTTGAACAGCCACGATTAGCTGCCGTCAAACAAGCAAGGATGCCAATGAGGGGCGGTGAAATTTTTCGCCCGGGCTTGCCCAGGATTAGGGCGAATGATAAAATTCACTCGCTTTTTGAATACCGTAGCGATGCAAAATACGAAATATCCCGCGTTTTTTCTGCTGCTCGCGTTGCTGGCCCTGGCGCCGGTCGCGCGGGCGGCGGACATCATCGGGGTCATCACGCTCAATGGCAAGCCCCCCGCGGAAATTCCCATCACCCCGCTCAAGGACGATGCCACCTGCGGCGCGATGTACCATGCCGTGCCAACCACACACTTTTACGTCGTTGGTCCGAAAGGTGAATTGGCGGATGTCGTCGTTTCGCTGAAGGGGGTCACCGGCAAATCCACCGGCGCGAGCGCGCCGCCGGCGGTGCTCGACCAGAAAGGCTGCCTGTACGTGCCCCAGATTCTGGCCATTCAGACCGGCCAGAAACTCATCGTCAAAAATTCCGATCCCTGCGTCCATAACGTCCACGCGACGCCGACCGTGGCAGGCAATCCCGAATCCAACCAGGTGCAGATGCCCGGCGGCGCGGATTTGAACTTCCAGTTTGCCCAGCCGGAGATGTTCCTGCGGTTCAAATGCGACGTGCATCCGTGGATGTTCGCCTGGGTGAGCGTCTTTGACAGCCCTTACTTTTGCATCAGTGACAAGGATGGCAAATTCGTCATCAAGAATGTGCCGCCGGGCAGATACACCGTCGCGGCCGCCCATCGCAAACTCGGCGCGCAGACCCAGGACGTGGAAGTCAAGGACAACGACGTGACGGTGAATTTCACCTTCGAAGTGAAATGATTTTGAAAGCAATTGCGTGACCCCGGCCGGCAGCGTCGGGATAATTTTATTTTTAACATGAATGCGGAAACGCCAATGAAAACCAATCCATGGTTGTGCGGGTTCGCCGTGCTGACGGCGTTCTTCACCTTTTTGCTGCTCGGCCTGGGCGGCCTGGTCACCAGCCACGAAGCCGGCATGTCTGTGCCCGACTGGCCGACGAGTTACGGCTACAACATGTTTGCCCTGCCCATCAAATTGTGGCAGGGCGGTGCCTTCTTCGAGCACACCCACCGGCTGCTCGCCTCGGCCGTCGGCCTCATGACAACGGTCCTCGCCGTCTGGCTCTGGCTCAAGGATGCGCGTTCCTGGATGCACTGGCTCGGCGTGGCCGCGTTCCTCGGCGTGGTCGCCCAGGGCGTGCTCGGCGGCTTGCGCGTGACGCTGCACATGGATTCGCTCGGCATCTTTCACGGGACGATTGCGCAACTGTTTTTCGTTTTGACCTGCGCGCTGGCGCTGTTCACCAGCCGGTTTTGGGCCGGCCTGGTCGCGAACCGGCAGCTCCTCCGGGTGCCGTCCGGTCTGCGGACGCTCGTGCTGGCCACCGTGCTGTTGATCCTCGGCCAGTTGGTCCTCGGCGCCACCATGCGCCATCAGCACGCCGGCCTGGCCATCCCTGATTTTCCGCGCGCCTACGGCAACTGGTGGCCGGACACCAGCGCCGATGCCGTTGCGGGCTACAACGCGCATCGCGTCGAAACCAACGGCGAGAATCCCATCACCGCCTTCCAAATCGAACTGCAAATGGCGCACCGCTTCGTGGCCCTGGCGATTTTCATTCTCGTGGCCGGGTGCGCGTGGCGGTCGTGGCGACGGCTCGGTGGAACGGATTCTTTGACGAAGCTGGCCTTGGGCTGGCTGGCGCTGATTCTGGCGCAAGTCGCGCTGGGCGCGGCGACGATCTGGTTCAACAAGGCTGCCGACGTGGCGACGGCGCACGTGCTGGTCGGCGCGCTGGCGCTGACGATCGGCGCGTTATGGTGCATCATGGCCTTCCTCCGTTCGGAGCCATCGGCCGAAACCGAATCCCTGGGCGTATTCGGGGCGCAACCGGTTCTGACCCCAAACAAGTGAGATGAAAACCTCCCTGGAAGTTTTAAACCCGACGGTCGTCGCGGAAAAAAGTTGGGCGGCCATCTTCGCGGATTTGATCAAGGTCCGGCTGACGACGCTGGTTCTGTTGACGACGCTCGTGGGATTTTACATGGGCTGGCGCGGCCCGATGGATTTCGTGCTGATGATCCACCTGCTGGCGGGCACGGCGCTGGTCGCGTCCGGCGCGTCGGCATTGAACCAGTTGCTCGAACGCGACTACGACGCGAAGATGCGCCGCACGCAATACCGCCCGCTGCCCTCGGGCCGCATGCAGCCGGCGACGGCGATGATTTTTGGCGGGGTGAGCGCGACGGCGGGTTTGATCTATCTCGCGCTGGCGGTGAACCTCATCACGAGCGTCATCGGCGCGGTCACGTTTGTCAGTTACCTGTTCATTTACACGCCGCTGAAACGGGTGACCTGGCTGAACACGGCCGTTGGCGCGGTGCCGGGGGCGTTGCCGCCGATGATGGGCTGGACGGCCGCGCGCGGCGAATTGAGCGGCGAAGGCTGGGCGCTGTTTGCCATCCTGGCGTTCTGGCAGATTCCGCATTTCCTGGCCATCGCCTGGATTTACCGCGACGAATATGCGAAGGCCGGGTTCAAAATGCTGCCGGTGGTGGACCCGGACGGCCTGCGCACGGGGCAACAGACGGTCAGTCACACGCTGGCACTGTTCATCGTCAGCCTGTGCCCGGTCCTGTTCAAGATGGCGGGACCCTTTTATCTCGCCGGCGCGCTGGTCCTGGGCGCGGGATATTTGTGGTGCGCGATCCAGTTTTCCCGGCAGCTCACGCTGGCGCGGGCGCGGCAGTTGTTCCTGGCGTCCATCATTTATCTGCCGCTCCTGCTGACGGCCATGGTTTGGGACAAGGTGAAATAACCTATGGCGGCCATCGTTCATCAATTTCCACCGGCGGCCAAACACGAAGCCGGCCACGGCCACGACGCGCATGATCATCATGAACATGCCGGTCCGGGGTTCTGGCGCGGGTACATTTTTTCACCCGACCACAAGGTCATCGGCATCCAATACGGCCTGACCTCGCTGGCGTTTCTGCTGTTCGGATTTTTCCTCATGCTGCTGATGCGCTGGCAGATTTCCAAGCCCGGCGTGCCGGTGCCGGTCCTCGGCCCGCTGCTGGAAAAAATGCTCGGCCCGGCCGCGGCCAACGGCGCGCTCTCGCCGGACCTTTACAATTCCTTCGGGGCGATGCATGGGACGATCATGGTGTTTCTGGCGATCGTGCCGCTGGCCTTTGTGGCGTTTTCAAATCTGGTCCTGCCGTTGCAAATCGGCGCGCCGGACATGGCCTTCCCGCGCCTCAACATGGCGAGTTACCAGGCGTTTGTCATCGGCGGCGTCATCATGCTCACCAGCTTTTTCATTCCGGGCGGCGCGGCGCAGGCGGGTTGGACCTCCTATTCGCCGCTGGCCACGGTGATTCCCACCGAAGGGCAGATCTTCTGGCTGGCCGGCATGGTTTTCATCATCACGTCCGGGTTGTTAAGCGCGGTGAATTTCATCGCCACGGTCATTCAATTGCGCGCCCCGGGCATGACCTGGATGCGCCTCCCGTTTTTTGTCTGGGCGCAGTTTGTGACGAGTTTCCTGCTGCTGCTGGCCTTTCCGCCGCTGGAAGCCGCCGCCGTCATGCAATTGATGGACAAGGTCGCGCACACGAGTTTCTTCCTGCCGACGGGGCTGGCGGTGGGCGGCTCCTATGCCAGTGTCAGCGGCGGCGGCAGCCCGTTGCTCTGGCAGCACCTGTTCTGGTTTCTCGGCCATCCGGAAGTTTATGTGTTGATCCTCCCGGCCATGGGCATTGTCTGTGAAATCATCGCCAACAACACCCGCAAACCGATCTGGGGCTACAAATCGCTGGTGTATTCGGCGCTCGCTATCGGGTTCCTGTCGTTCATCGTGTGGGCGCACCACATGTACCTGACCGGCATGGGTACGAAAGTGGCGTGGTTCTTCCAGACCACAACGATGATCATTTCGATTCCGTCGGTGATCATCCTGACCTGCTTGTTTATTTCGTTGTGGGGCGCTTCCATCCGCTTCAACACGCCCATGCTCTTCGCGCTGGCGTTCTTGCCGATGTTCGGCATCGGCGGCCTCACCGGCCTGCCGCTGGGCTTCAACATCAGCGACGTCCATCTGCACGACACGTATTACGTCATCGCCCATTTCCATTACGTCGTCGCGCCGGGAACGATCTTCGCACTGTTCGCCGGCATTTATTACTGGTACCCAAAAATGACGGGGCGGATGATGAATGAATTCTGGGGACGCGTGCATTTCTGGGGCTCGCTGGTTTTCATGAACGTCGTGTTCATGCCCATGTTCGCGCAGGGCATGGCGGGCATGTTGCGGCGCATGGCGGACGGCGGCGCCAACTACTCGGCGGCGGTCAACAGCAAGGCCGGCGCGGAGGTAATCGGCGGTTTGAGCAACAACATCATGGAACTGCACACGTGGATTCTGTGGGGTGCGTGCGTGCTGGGGCTGGCGCAAATCCCGTTCATCATCAATTTCTTCTGGAGCATCCGGCACGGCAAAAAGGTGGACAGCGACAATCCGTGGGAGGCCACCACGCTGGAATGGCAGACGGCCTCGCCGCCGCCGCACACCAATTTTCCCGTGGCGCCCCGGGTTTATCGCGGTCCTTACGAATACAGCGTCCCCGGCCACGACCGGGATTTTACGCCGCAGAACGAACCGCCGAAATAAATCACCATGGATTTTCCCTACATTGTCGAGCCCCGCCACGACACCGGGTTGTACAACGCCAAGCTGGGCATCTGGCTTTTCCTCGCGTCCGAGGTGATGCTCTTCGGCGCGCTGTTTTCCGCCTACGTTCTGCTGCGGGTCGGCGCGGAACCCGGCATGTGGCCGCACGGCTGGCTCAATGTTTACATCGGCACGACCAACACCATCGTGCTCATCACCTCCAGCATCACCACGGTCATGGCCTGGGTGTCGTGCAAACTGCGGCAGTACGGACGGTTCAAATTTTTCCATGCCCTGACCATTCTGCTGGCGCTGACGTTCGTGTGCATCAAGTCGTATGAATATCATGACAAGTTCACGCATTATGAAATCACGCTGGCCAACGGCAAATTCGCCGACGGCCATTTAATCGAACGGTCCAAAGACTTTGACCTCGCCAAAAAGACCGGCAGTGTGACCCTTCACGGCTACGAGGTGGACCACGAGGTGGAATTGATGGACCTGCACCGGCCCGAGGCCCGGCACATCCAGCGCGAGGAAATTACCATTCCGGTTACGGAAATCAAGAAGATGGAATGCTACGGGCCCTGGCATCATACCTACCTGGCCATCTACTTTACCCTGACGGCGTTGCACGCCTTTCACGTGATTTGCGGCGCGGTGGTGATCGGCTTTCTTTGGGGGCCGGGCGCCAGCATGTGGCAGACCGACCCGGAACGCTTCACCAACCGCATCGAAGTCTCCGGCCTGTTCTGGCACTTCGTGGATTTGGTGTGGATTTTCCTGTTTCCTGTCTTATACTTATTATAAGTTAATGAGCGATCACGATTCTAGGGTCCACGAGACGCACTCGGTGCGCGGTTACATCTTTGTTTTCATCGCCCTGCTGGCGGGGACGGTGCTGACGGTGTGGGCGTCGTTCATCCACTTTGGCAGCCAGGAAATCAACATCGCGGTGGCGCTGACGATTGCCACCGTGAAGGCGTTCCTGGTGGTGGCCTATTTCATGCACCTCATTTCCGAGCGGAAAATGATTTACCTGGTCTTGGGCTTCACTGCGTTTTTCTTCGCGGGCCTGATGGGCCTGACCATCTGGTCTCTGTCGCCGGACAGCATGGTCCATATTCAACATGTCCCTTAAAACGTTCCATATCATTTTCATCACCGTTTCCAGCGCGCTGGCGCTGGGCTGTGGCGTGTGGCTGCTGATCAGCGGCTTTTCCGCCGACGGGACGAAAAAGGACGTATTTTTCGGCATCAGCTCGTTGATTGGAGCGGGGGCGTTGATTTTCTACGGCCGTTATTTTCTGAAAAAACTCAAAAATATCAGCTACCTGTGAAATCGTTTCGCAAACTTTTAAAAATTATTTCCGCCGCTGCCGTGTGCGCGAGCACGCTGGCGCCGTCGCCGCTGCTGGCCTGCGCGGCCTGCACGGGCAAAACCGATTCGCCGCTGGCAGTGGGCATGAACTGGGGCATCGTCACCCTGCTCGGTTTCGTTCTCTCTGTGCTGAGTTGCTTCGTCGTTTTCTTCGTCCACGTCGTGCGCCGGACGCCGCCGGACGACGGTGAGGCGAATCCCCCCGGCCAGCCGGGTGATTGATATGAAGCAATGGTTCGGTGAAAAAATTCTGGGACTGCCGCCGCTGGCCTCGACCAATGGCCGGGGCGTTGACGACCTCATCATTTACATGCACTGGCTGATGTTTGCGCTGTTCATCGGTTGGATCATTTATTTCTTTTACGCGCTCCATCGCTTTCGCCGCGGGCGCAACCCGAAAGCCGATTACGTGGGCGTCAGAAACCACGCCTCGAATTACATCGAACTCGCCGTCGCCGCCGTTGAAGCCGTGCTGTTGATTTTTGTGGCTGCGCCGCTCTGGGCGAAGGCCGTGAAGGCATTCCCGCCCGCCAGCGAATCCACCGTCATCCAGGTCGTCGCGCAGCAATTTGCGTGGAATGTCCGTTACGCCGGCCCCGACGGCAGGTTTGGCAAACAGGACATGAAGTTCGTCACGCTGGATAATGTTTTTGGGGTGGACCCGGCCGACCCGGACGGCAAGGATGACCTCCAGTTGATCAATGAAATTCACGTGCCGGTCAACAAGCCGGTCATCATTTACCTCGGCTCCAAGGACGTGGTTCATTCGCTGAAGATCATCGCCATGCGGGTTTGTCAGGACGCGATTCCCGGCCTGCGCGTTCCGGTCTGGTTCACGCCCACGATCATCGGCAAATATCAGATCAACTGCGCGCAACTGTGCGGCAACGGCCATTCGGCCATGTCCGGCGGTTACCTGACCGTTGAAAGCCAGGAAGATTTCGACAAATGGATCAAATCCAGGAGCGGCGGCGCGGCAACGCAAAGTTTTGAATAAGGCCTGCCCGGACCCGGCCTCAAAATCCGCTTACCTTTTGCGGTGCGGTGTGGTTTATTTCGCTTTGACATGGCTGATGTTCCCCAACAATTGCCGCGGACGCTCTGGATTGGCCTCCTGCTGGTCCTGGTCATGCTTTGCCTGGCGTATGCGCTTTCCCTGATGGAACTCAATCGCGTCCACCGGTCGCAGGCCCCGCCGGTGCTGGGTCCGGTCGCCGGTTTCACGCTCCTGAACCAGGATGGCCGGGCCGTCACGCTCGCCGATTTGAGCAATCAGGTCTGGGTCGCCGACATCATCTTCACGCGTTGCGCCGGGTCGTGCCCCGTCATGAGCGGTCAGATGAAATCGCTCCAGGATGTTTTGCCGCCCGCGAGCCACGCGAAGCTGGTGACGCTGACGACCGACCCCGATTTTGACACGCCGCCGGTCCTGAAAAAATACGGCGAACGGTTCGGTGCCGATTCCAACCGCTGGATGTTTCTCACCGGCGACAAAATGGAGATTGCCCGACTCGCCGCCAACAGCCTCAAACTCAGCGCCGTGGCGGTGAAACCCGAAGACCGGCAAAATCCCGCCGACCTGTTCATTCACAGCACGATTTTTGTCATCGTGGACAAACGGGCGCGGCTGCGCGGCACGTTTCAGACCGAAGGCGACGGCGTGAACTGGACGAACGTTTTGCCGCATATCGTTGCCAGCGTCGATCAACTAGAACACGAGCAATGACCCTTCTTGATCTGCCCGCGGTCAACGCCTCGCTCAACGGCCTCAGCGCGGTTTTCCTGACGGCCGGTTACATTTTCATCCGGCAAAAGAACAAAATCGCCCACCGCAACTGCATGATGGCGGCGTTTGTCACCTCGATCGTCTTTTTGATCTGCTACCTCACTTACCACACGTATCTCGGAATGGTTTTGCAACGCGGGCCGACCCGCTTCCTGGAGCCGCAATGGTTCCGCCCGTATTATCTCGTGATTCTGCTCACGCACACGATTCTGGCCGTCGTGATTGTGCCGATGATTCTGGTGACGCTGAACCGGGCGCGGCGGCAAAATTTTGAGGGCCACAGAAAAATCGCCCGCTGGACGTGGCCGTTGTGGATGTATGTTTCCGTAACCGGCGTGGTGGTTTATTGGCTGCTGTACATCAAATTTCCCCAAAAGCAGTAGGGGCCGACATAAGGAGGCTTACTGTTTTCGAATTGCGATCTATGCGGCCGCGTGAATTGTGGATGACATCGTCAATCGTAAATGCAAAGGCTTGTCGTAACGGCTGAAATCAGCGAAAACAAACTCATGTCCTCTGTTGCCAGCGTCAGGATTCACGCCAGCCAGTTTCCGGAAAATGTCCGGCGCGATTTGGTCGCCTCGCTCCGCACGCGGCGGGTGAACCACAAATTTCACTACGACAGCGTCAAGCAGACGCAGAAATGGCTCGCCCTGCATCAGGCGTATTCCCCGACACGGAACGACGCGGATTGCCGGGCCATTTACGACCGGGCTTTTAAAACCGCGGCGGCACAGGTCACATCGAAAGCAATTCACGTCATCGGTCTCGGTTGCGGTGGCGGTCAAAAAGACACGCGCCTCCTGAAACTGTTGAAAAATCGCGGCCGTAAAGTTTTCTACACGCCCTGTGACGTGAGCACGGCCATGGTGCTGGTCGCCCGCCGGACCGCGCTGGCGGTCGTGCTGGAGGAAAATTGTTTCCCGTTTGTCTGTGATCTGGCCACCGCGGATGGTTTGGAGGTTGCATTGGCACAAATGGTAGGGCCGTGCTGCCGCGCGGCCTTGGACGACCAGCAGGTCGTCCCTACCATTCTTGCACGCCTCTTCACCTTCTTCGGCATGATTCCGAACTTCGAGCCGAAAATCATCCTGCCGAAGCTCGCGTCGCTCGTCCGTCCGAAGGATTTCCTGTTGTTCAGCGCGAATCTCGCCCCCGGGAAACATTACACCGCCGGGGTGGAAAAAATCCTGCCGCAATATGACAATCTGCTCACGCGCGACTGGCTGCTGACGTTCCTGCTCGACCTCGGTGTCGGGCGCAGCGACGGGCACCTGCGCTTTTCAGTTCAAGGTGGCACTCTGGGTTTGAAGCGGGTGGTGGCGGATTTCCGTTTCACCCGCCGTTGCCGGATTAAAGTTGAAGATATTGAATTTAATTTCCGCGCCGGCGAAACCTTCCGGCTTTTCTTTTCTTACCGCTACACCCCGGACCGCGTTCGTCAAGTGCTTGCCCGTTACGGTTTGGAAGTTTGCGGGCAGTGGATTGCCAAATCGGAGGAGGAAGGCGTGTTTCTTTGCCGGCGCAAGTAGCCGCGCTTGTCAAAACGCGGAATGGTCCGCCGTTTTACAACGGCGGCTACGTCAGAAAACTTTCATTGTCTCCAGCACGGCCCTGATGCGCGGGACTTCGTGCGTGCGGAACAAATCGGTTTTGCCCAGCGCCGCCAGCACGGCAAAAAACGGCTCGGCACAACGGACCTCGTCTCGGAAAAACTCGAACGCGTGAGGCAGGGCGTGGCAGATCGGAAAGCCGAGCGCGCGCAAGCGGAACGTGTTCAGGAAAACGGTCATCTGATGCCGCACGCGCACGGCACTGTCCTGCAAATTGCGGTAATAAAAGCCGAGGCCGGGATCGAGGATGATTTTCTCCACACCATTGCGCCGGGCGATTTCAATCTGGCGCGCAAAATACTCACGCATCTTTTCGACGGGGTCGGTGCTGAAATCGAAATCGCCCACTTCACGGACGTTTTTGCCCTGCACGTAACAGATGATGACCGCCGCGTCATGCGCCGCCACCTGGCGATACAATTCGTCTGTGCCGACCGTGCCGGTGAGATTCAAAATGTTAGCGCCGGCTTCGAGACACGCGCGCGTGACGGCGGGTGAATAGGTTTCGACCGAAACCAGGATGCCAGCGGTGCGCAATTCCTTGATGACGGGAATCAGCTTGCTGTTTTGCGCCGCATCCTCCACGCGCGCGGCGTGGGCCAGCGTGGATTCCGCGCCGATATCCACAATGTCCGCGCCTTGTTCGCGCAGAACCCTGCCCCGTTGAATTGCCGCTTCCGCCGTCAGGCAGACGCTTTCGCGATACCACGAATCGGGTGAAAGATTGACGACACCCATGATGGCGGGCCGGGAATTGAAGGCGAACGGCCCGCCGCCGATGGAAAACTCCTTCACGCGCGCGGACGCCGCGGCGCGGTTTTTCTCCAGCAATTCGGCCAATGATTCGAGATTCAGCACGCGGGACAAATCGTAAATCGTAAATCGTAAATCGTAAATGAAGAATGGCGCGCCCGCCGCGAGTCGAACGCGGGACCCTCTGCTTAGAAGGCAGATGCTCTATCCAACTGAGCTACGGGCGCAACCAAAGTTTTACAATGGTTTTGTGAGGATTAAAAATGCCGTATTGACTTTTAGATACTGGTTTTGTATACTGCTGGTGTGAATGCGAAACAAGCAGTATCAAAGGCTGCCAATCCCGATAAAGACTGGCAGAAAACCCAGTATGCAAATTTAATCCGCTACGTTCCATCTGGCACTTACTATGCCCGTTTGCGGGTCAAGGGCAAGCTCATCCGGCGCAGTCTCAAGACGGATGTAATGTCGGTGGCCAAGCTGCGTCTGGGCGATTTTGAGAAGCAAGAACGGCAGCGCGCGGAGTCCTGCGATTCGGTTGCTGCCGGCAAAATGTCGGTAGGCGACGCAATTGAAATTTACAAGCGGCGGGTTGCCGGCGATGCGTCGTTAAAACCACGAACCAGGGAATATCACGCCCAACGAATTACGGCACTTTTGAAAAGCTGGCCGGGGCTGGCGAAGAAGGAAATCCGCTCGGTGACCAAAACGGATTGTTTGAATTGGGCGGCAAAGTTCGGTTCTGGCGCGAGTGCAACGGCTTTCAATCACACAATAGGGATATTCCGTGCGCTGCTGGAAATTGGAATCGAAATGGGGTCTCGGTATGACAACCCGGCAAAATTCATCAAACGTGCAAGCGAGCGGCCAAAGGTTTTGGCGTTGCCAGAGCCGGCACAATTTGAACGGTTCGTAAAGGAAATTGAAAACGGCGGCGGGGGATTCAGCCGGTCATGCGCCAACTTGGTCCGGTTTCTCGCGTTCGGCGGGTTTCGGAAAAGCGAAGCGGCCAACATTACCTGGGCGGACTGCGATTTTGAAAAAGGCGAAATCATTGTGCGCGGCGATCCCGAGACAGGCACAAAAAATTGGACGGTTCGGCGCGTCCCGATGATTCCCGACATGCGCAAACTGCTTGAAAACCTGAAAATGGAACAACCGAAAGGTGCGGATAGTAATCCGGTCATGCAGGTCCGCGAATGCCAAAAAGCAATGGACCGCGCGTCCAAGGCGGTGGGCATGGCAAGAATAACCCATCACGACCTGCGGCATCTTTTTGCGACACTTTGCATCGAGTCCGGTGTTGATATTCCTACCGTCTCGCGTTGGCTGGGGCACAAAGACGGCGGCGCGCTGGCGATGAAAGTTTACGGGCATTTGCGGGATCAACACTCGGTGGCAATGGCGCAACGGGTGACGTTTTCGCGCACGTGAACATGCAAAAAATCAGAGAACTTGAATTTTTACGGCACAACCGTAGGCCCGCAACATACGTTAGTGGGCAGAATAGCACCCATGGGCAAGGATTGGACGGTGGCTTGGGACGGCCGCTGGTTTCAAATCAAGGCGGAGCATGAGGGGCTTAGTTTGGCGGGTCGGAAGGTGATGGTGCGCCAGCTTCGGTGCGGAAAGATGCAACTGCT
>JBKQOA010000132.1:0-3131 GCA_052145735.1 Limisphaerales bacterium | reverse complement strand
GGGTCAGCTTGCGGTGAGGCGCCCTTGACCTCGGAAATCGCGATCAACGGCAGGAACTTGATGAACAGCAGATACATCATGAAAAAGGCGCCGAGCGTGCCGAGGAACGTACCGATGTCCACCCAGGTCGGATAATATGTGCCCCAGTTCGCCGGCAGGAAATCCTGGTACAACGAGCCGACGATGATGACAAAGCGCTCGAACCACATGCCGATGTTGATGAGCACGCCGATGACGAAGACGAGCGCCAGGTTTCGCCGGACGGCTTTGAACCAGAGCAATTGGGCGAGGCCCACGTTCACGACGAGCATGATCCAGCCGCCGTACCAGTAGGTGTGCCCCAGGAGGCGGTGGCCGAACACCCAGCGTTCGTAGGGATCACCGCTGTACCAGGCGATGAAATATTCCATCAGGTAGATGTAGGCAATGGCCAGGCTGCTGAGCAAAGTCAGTTTGCAGATGCGGTCCATGTGCCGGGGCGTGATGATGTTTTCGAGGCGGCACCATTTGCGCAGCGGGATGAGCAGCACCAGCACCATGCCAAACCCGCAGTACACGGCGCCCACGACAAAATACAGCGGGAAGATGGTCGCGTGCCAGCCGGCCAGTTGCGACGTGCAGAAATCCAGGCCAACGATGGAACTGACGGTGAACACCAGCAGCGTGCACAGGCCGGACAGGACCACGTAGGCCTTTTCATAATTGTGCCAGTGCACCGACGAGCCGGTCCAGCCCATGGCCAGGAAACCGTAGATGAATTTCTTCACCCGCGTCGTGGCGCGATCGCGCAGCACGGCAAGGTCGGGAATCAATCCCATGTACCAGAACAGCGTGGAAACCAGGAGATAGGTGTTGACGGCGAAAACGTCCCACATCAACGGCGAACGGAACTGCGGCCACAGGCCGTTAGAGTTCGGCACCGGGAACATGAACCAGGCGAACCAGGCGCGTCCGACGTGGATGGCCGGGTAAAGTCCCGCCATCATGACCGCGAACACCGTCATGGCCTCCGTCGCCCGGCCGATGGTGGTGCGCCAGTATTGCCGCGTCAGGAAGAGCATGGCCGAAATCAGCGTGCCGGCGTGGGCGACGCCGACCCACCAGACGAAATTGATGATGTCCCAGCCCCAAGCCACCGGCTGGTTGTTGCCCCAGACACCGACGCCGGTGGAAATCTGGTAAATCAGCATGGCGGGCAGCAACACGGCCGCCCCGAATGCCGCCGGAATGAACAGGATCCACCACCACAGCGGGGTCCTGCCTTCGGCGAACGCCGAGAGCTTGTCCGTCAGCCAACCCAAGCCGTGGTTGTTCTCCACGACCGGCGCGCGCTGCAGTTCCGCCGGCGGCACGAACGCCTTCAAATTGGTCGCGGCTTCAGCCATCAGCTGGCTCCTTTCTTCTCGGTCTGAAGTTCTCCGCCGTGTTTTTCGTATTCCTCAAAACTGTAAGGCCACTCGCGGTAATCGGGCATGGCCGGATTCGGATTGCGGATGCGCGCCAGATAGGTCGTGCGCGGCTTGGTCAGCAGATCGCCGAGCACGGAATAATTCCGCTGCTGCGCTTTCAATTTGGAAACCGTGCTGTCCGGGTCGCTAATGTCACCGAACACAATCGCGCCAGCCGGGCACGCCTGCTGGCAGGCAGACTTGGGCACTGTGCCGGCGGCTTCCGTGAGCCGCACGTCGCCGGACGCACCGGCTTTGACCTTCTGTGCGATCTTTGCCTGCTCGATGCGTTGGGTGCAATAGGTGCATTTTTCCATCACGCCGCGCATGCGTACCGTCACGTCCGGGTTCTTGACCATCTTGATCAGATCCCATTCGTCCTCTTCGCGCATGCCGCTGGCATCGGGCGCCTTGAACCAGCTCAACAAATCCCATTTGCCATCCGTCTTGTGCGTGAGTGGCGTCGGATAAAACGGCCCCTTGAGATCGGCCAGCGGGCGCTTGTTGAAATCGAGATAATTAAACCGGCGCACCTTGTACGGGCAGTTGTTCGAGCAATAGCGCGTGCCGATACAGCGGTTGTACGCCATCACGTTCAGGCCTTCCTGGTCGTGGACGGTCGCATTGACCGGGCAGACGTTTTCGCAAGGGGCGGCCTCGCAATGCTGGCAGAACATCGGCTGGTTCACCGCCTGCACGTCGTCAATCCACCCGGCAAATTGCTGCTCGTCGTCTTTCAGGAGGGCATCCGACCGTTTTTCCTTCGCCGGGTCGGCGGTGTAATAACGGTCGATGCGCAGCCAGTGCATTTCGCGGCCGCGCTGCACCTGGTCCTTGCCGACGATGGGAATGTTGTTCTCGCTCTGGCAGGCGACCACACACGTGCCGCAGCCGACGCACGCACTTAAATCCACCGCCATGCCCCATTGATGCAACGCGGTCTTCTTCGCCTCGTCGAGCGGGTTGGGATACAACGGCGCGACAATGGGCGGCTCGACGCCGTGCATTTCATTGGCAAAATCCGGGTCCTTGGAAAACACGTCCAGATTCGCCTCACGGACCGCCGGGCGCCCTTCCATGGACCAGTGATGCTGCGTCGTGGCGAGTTCGTAGGTTTCGCCGGTTTTGCGCACCGTCGCGCCTGTCTCGATGTATTTGCCGGAGAAAATCTTGTAAGCGTTGAACCCGACGCCGGTGCCGACCCGCCCAGCCCTTTCGCGTCCGTAGCCGAGCGCGAGCCCGAGCGAATAATCCGCCATGCCCGACTGCGTCCAGATGGGACCCTTGACGCTGCGGCCGTTCAAAGTGATTTCAACGACGTCACCGTTTTTGACACCGAGTTCGCGCGCCGTCTTGCGGCTGACGAGCACCGCGTTGTCCCAGGTCAGCTTGGTGATGGGATCGGGAAGTTCCTGCAGCCAGCCGTTGTTCGCATAACGACCGTCGTCCATCTTCGCGTCGCGATAAAAAACAACTTCGAGATTGTCTTTACGGGGTGACACGGTCGCCGGCAGTTGGAGGACGGTCACTGATTGATCCTTCGGCAAGTCCACCGGTTTAGCGGCGGAATCTTCAAGATACCCGTTGAACAAAAATTTCTTCCAATCTTCATCCGAGCCGGCAAACGTTGCCCGGACGATGTCGTAAGGACTGGTTTGCGATTCACCGGCAATGCGCGCCAGG
>JBKQOA010000131.1:0-21899 GCA_052145735.1 Limisphaerales bacterium | reverse complement strand
ACGCAGAACATCATTTTCATGGAAGTGGATAAGTTTGATCTTGCCGTCGAAATCTTCAATCAAAGCCGTGCAACTTTCAACCCAATCTCCGCAGTTTAAGTATTGCACCCCGTCAATCATCTTCATTTCGGCGCGGTGGATGTGCCCACAGATGACGCCGTCGGCCTGGTGGCTGCGCGCCATCGAGGCCAGCGTGTCCTCATATTCGGTGACGTATTTCACGGCGGACTTGGCCTTGGATTTCAGATACGCCGCCAGCGACCAGTGGCCGAAGCCGAGAACGCGCCGCAGCCGGTTCAAATACAGGTTGAAGTCAAGAATCCAGTTGTAAAGGTGCGAGCCAAGTTTTTCCAGCAGGTGATTAAAGTGCGTCAGACCGTCCGCCTGATGGCCGTGGATGACGAGATATTTTTTCCCGTCGGCGGCAGTGTGAATCGCCTGCCGCGCCATCGTCACATTGCCAAATCCCATGCCGACGAACGGTTCGATGAACTCGTCATGGTTGCCGCTGATATAGATGACCCGGGTCTGCCTGCGGCTTTTGCGGAGCAGCTTTTGGACGAGCAGGTTGTAGTCGTTCCGCCAGAACCAGCGGAACTTCAATTCCCAGCCATCAATCAAATCGCCGACGATGTACAGATACTTGCAATCCACCATGCGCAGAAAGTCCAGCAGTTCGGCGACGCGGGCGTGCTTCGTGCCGAGATGGATGTCCGAGATCCAGACCGACCGGCAGACCATCGTCTCGTTCAAATTCAAATCCAGATGTGATGGGTCATCCCTCATTGCACGATTACCATTGTGTAACAGGGTGAATTGTTGTGGCAATCCTTTATTATTGCCGTCATCCAATTTTCACCCGGGCGTATGGGCGCACTGGTGTTGGCCTGACCGCTCCCTCTCGTTTGCCTGGGTCGCGGTCGCCCGGGTCTCCAGAATGTCACCGTCTTGTTGCCGAACCTCCTTTGACCGGATTGGGGGAAGTGTGATTTACTGCAAGGGCAATCAGGGAAAAGCGCTCGATGCAATGCACCATGATCGATCGCGGCTTTTTGCAACCAGCATCACAAAATTATCACCTGAACCAATATGACCGACAATAACGAATCAAGTGATTACACCATATCCACCCTGCATGAAAAGCGGCCGGATGGAATTCGGGGCATCGCATATTGCCCGATTTGCGACAAGGCCGAGGAGTCACATGACTACAGTGACGATGAGAAGCAGGCGATTACCATTTCCATAGGCAAGGTTCGCCTGCACATGCGATTAATCCATCGGGTTAAAAGCGACAGCGCCAATTTGCACCCCGCTGAGGCCGATGTCCATTGACGCCTCGAGTTTGCAGAAAGTCATCAGCCCGGCGCCGCCCGGTTATGGATGATCAGGGGCCGCCAACGACGGAAATCACATGCATTCAATTTTACTCGTAATCCCAAGACCGGAAACCGGTCAGTCCGATGCGACGCAAGCTTGGCAGGCAGTTGCGCCGGGGCTGCAACACCGCGCCACTCAGGCCAGATGTGTCAAGACGTTGTACGAAAGCTGCTGGTTGATACCGGCGGAAGAAAATGGATTATCGTTTTTCGGCCACGCACTAACGGTGGCTGATCGTGCAAATCTTCGTTGCCGGATCTGTTTGTTAAACAGGCCGCACGATGGATTTGTCCACGGTTCGCCCAGCACCAGACTGAAAAGTCCGGGCGCAACCACCGTCCGCATTTTTCAGGAAACAATCGGATTCGTTCTTAAACTGATTGCGTTGTGTGGTTTGACTCGTTGACCCAAATCCCGCTTCCCGCCAGTTTTGGGGTGGATTCATTCAAACTTTCCGGTGACCGGTGACGTTGTTCCGGCAATGCCATTTCACCGGCAGCGTTCAACCCCCGGTTGATTGCGGGAATCAGGAATAACCGGCTTGGGGCAATGAAAAGGCGCTGGTGCGTAACGGACACCAGCGCCGGGGCTGCCCCATCGAACCATTGGCAGGAATGCTGACTGACGCATCCATCTCACCACAACTCCCCCGTTTCGTCAAAGACGGGACGGAAACAAACGGGTGACATTTCCCGACGGTCCCCGTCGCCGGTGGCGGAACAACAATGGGTGACGCGAACGGACGGGGGCAAGGGGAACTTCTGTAACCGGTTCTTAACGTCCGGGTTTGAACAAACCGGCGGCTGGGCGGTCGGAATTTTTGAGCGCCATGAAAGTTTTATGAAACCGAATCTGGGAAGATTGCTTTTTCCGCGTTTGTCGCCCGATCAGCGGCGGCGGGAAATGCGCGTCATGGTCATCACCCTGGTGACCGGCCTGGTCATCGCCGGGGTCATGGCGCTGGTGATGGCCAGGGTGGCGAAAGCGAAACTGTTCTGACGCGCGGCCGGAACGCGCGCCGGTTTTTGCAATGACATCCGTTCAGGCAATTTCGACGGCGTTCGAAGGCCAGAAGGCCACATCGAGCGGCGGTTGTTTGCGGGTCAGCAGCGCCGTCACGCTGTCCGGCAGCCAGTCATGGTTATCCATGGTTTCCTTCTCCATCCAGTGCCAGATGAAGTCCCGGTCCGTCCGTTGAGCGCAACGGATGAATTGTTTCACCGTCCAATCCAATTCACCCATCTGATGATTATCGTCACCCAGCAGGCCGATAAATAATCCGGAAACCGGGCGGTTTACCTTGCAGGCCGCCACGGCATCCAGCCATTGAACCAGTTCCAATTCCCGCCGGTCCAATGAACTCATCGCGACGACGAGCACGTCGGCATCCGCCGCATCCTGGGTGATCATCTTCCGGATGGGCTGGCTGGCGGCCACGGAATCCAGGTTCCACATTTCCGTGGAAGCCCGCCAAGGTTCGCCGGCCAGCCGGGAGATCTGGCTGGTGGCCCAACGGGCGCGCACCGCGGCGGCAAAGTCCACATACAAAGAGAACAACCGCAGTTTCCTTTCCGGAAATAAAACCTCGGGTTTGATCAAATTTTCAGGGTTCATAAGTTTATGATTAATTTCATGCCACCCTGAACCCGAAGTGTTACGTCCCCATGAAGCCACGGTGCCAATCCGGAAACTTTTGAACAGCCGCCTGTCCCGCCAAAATCCATCCATCCGTTCACAGATTCAAACGATCAAAACCGGAATGATTAAACCGGTATCTGAAATCTAACTGTTGACCACGGACAAGGGCAGCCGGTCCTGAAAATAATGCACCGCCGGGGCGGGGCAGCCAAAAGGGTGGCGCGCTGTATCGGAGGGCGCGCCGGCAAAATCGCGGTAGAGGGTGATGGCCACGTGTTCATTGCGGCGGATGCAGTCCTTGATGGCCTCGGAATCCTTCTCCGCGTAGATGAGCGTCTTCCACGAGTAGATGTGCTTGGGTTTGTGGAAATCGCTGTTGGCGATGAACGGCAGGCGTTTGAGCCCGACATCATTGAAAATGTTGTTGCGGTTGGCGATTTCCCACGCGTCCAGCAGGGGCGCGAATTTGTCCTGGTTTTCCCAAAGGTAAAGCGTGTTCTTGCCCCATTCGCTTTTCATGATGTGCGGGTGCGAGGCCACCGCAAGGCCGCCCTGCGAGTGGATTTGAGCGATGATTTCCGGGATATCGAGCGCCGCGTCGATGGGCGATTTTAAATCAATGCCCAGCAGGTGGGCGGAGGTTTTGCGGGTGTAGCCGTCCTTGTTGAATTCGATGCCGGTCATCACCAGCATTTTGTAGCGGCGCCAGGCGCGCTGGCGTTCACGCTCGATTACGGCAAAGTATTCCCCCAACTGCTCCCGGTCGAGGGTGAAACTGGCCAGTTCGGACAGTTTGCCGATCAAACGTCCTGGGTCGGCGAGGTGGTCGGTGATGCAGATGCAGTCGAACCCGTGTTCACCATAAAAATCAATGATGTCCGGCACGGTAAGTTTGCCGTCGGAATAATTCGAGTGGATGTGAAAGTCGCAGAGCAGCATTTGCGGATGGCTGCCGTTGCCGCTGGCGGGCGCGCCGGGACGCATGACGCGCGCCGGGGCGGTCTCGAATAATTTGACGGCCTTGCGTCCGCGGTGTTCCTGGGCGGATTCTTCTAGGATGAGTTCGGCGATGCGCAACGCGGCGGCCGGCCGGCTGATTTTTGCGAGATGGTCGCGCCATTCGGACCATTGCGCGGCTTTTTTGGCGAAGGCGCCCTCGACCAGTTCGGCCACTTCGCGGTTTTTCTCCGCAATGGCGCCCAGGCCAAAGCGCCAGATGAGTTCCGCGTTGCCCTCCTCCTGGCCGGGAATGACCTGGTTGACAATCATCGGGCAGCGGGCCGCGATGGCTTCCTGCACGGTCGCGCCGCCGGCTTTGCTGATGACCAGATGATGCGACATCATCAGTTCCGGCATCTGGTTTGTCCAGCCGAGGATGCGCACCCGGTCGGCGCATTTCTGCGTGCGTTCGATGAGTTTGTTGCGCAAGTCCGGGTCTCGCCCGACGGTGATGGTCAGGAGCACGTCGTCCAGTTTCAGCAGACGGTCAATGGCCTTGCCGGCTTTTTTCTTGCCGGTGTTGATGATGTACAGCACGCGGCGCGGTTCCTTGCCGACCGGCGCCGGCAATTCCGCCACGGGGTCGGCGAACACGGGGTTCACCGGGAAACCGAGCACCTTGATTTGTTTGTCCGGCACGCCACCCTTCCGCAGTGCTTCGGCGGTGGCCTCGTTGGCCACGCAGAAATAGTCGCCCGGCGCCCGGTACCAGGCGGAATTGACGTTGAGGGAATCGGTGATGACGGTGATGAAACGGAACGGGCGCTCGTGCTGGTTCTGGTAAAGTTTTTTGATCACGTGCCCGTAAACCGGGTAGGTGGAGATGACGCAGTCGGGCTGCGTTTCGGCCAGGACCTTTTCGAGCGTGTGTTGCAGGCGCGTGAAGCCGCCCAGCTGCTTTTCCACGTACGGGTTTTCCAGCAGCGAATGGATTCCACCCCACAGTTTCGGGGCGTATTGCACCACGCCGAGATAGGTTTTGCGGGCAAAGGTGTTGAACATCCCGTAGCTGTCGGCAAAGAGGTCGAGCACCTCGGCCCGCGCGTCCTCGTCAAGCAGCTCGATCGCGTCGCGCAAGCTGCGGGCGGCGGCGTTGTGTCCGTCACCGAATCCGGCCGTCAAAACGAGTATCTTTTTCATGCCCGAACCCTTTCACCCTTAAACTTTATTATGAAAGGGTTACAGCCGTGTGACGGCCGGGTGAACATTTATCCACATTTTATTCACCGTCTGTTGGCAATAAAAGCCGTGCAGGTTTACAGCTGGCAGCATTCGCTGAATGAAGAAACCCGCTTCGCCAGCCGGCAAAACCCCCGGCGAAGGTCCCATTCAAAGAAAAACGTGTCACACACTGGAGGAACTCCAATCGAACATGGTCGCTGCGGTGAACGGCTTTGTGGGCCTTTCGCCTGCCACGTTCTGTTTCACTTCGATTGAAGAATATAAAATCTTTGCCTGACGTTGGGGCTTACCGAATTAAGTAGTGTCGCGCTAAAATTATTATCGCCGCGGTCGGTGACAGCATTGGTCCAGACCGGGGCCCACTGGCTCAAGGGCTGCGTGATATTGGTGCTCGTCAGCAAGTAAAATGTGCCGGCGAACTGGCAGGTGGCTGCAAATTGCAGATCCGTTGCGGATGAAAGGCCGGCCGTCAAAAAGGGCCGCGGCAAGGGAGTAATCTGTTCGACCAGCGCGGCACTGTTGTTGAACCCGTCGCCCAGTTCGCCGTAATCATCGGCGCCCATGCCCCAAACACTGCCGTCGGATTTCACAAACAAACTGTGCCGTTCTCCTGCCACGACCGCAATGACGCCGCTGGAAACGATTTGCTCCGGCCGGTTGGTATTGCTGAATGTGCCGTCGCCCAGTTCGCCGTCACCGTTATAACCCATGGCCCAGAGGCTGCCGTCCGATTTGAGAAACAGACTGTGATAGCCGCCACAGGCAATCGTTACCACGTTGCTGGAGACGATCTGCTCCGGCTGGTTGGCGGAGTTGAAGGTGCCGTCGCCCAGTTCACCAAAATAATTATAGCCCATGGCCCAGAGGCTGCCGTCGGATTCAAGAAACAAGCTGTGAAAAGTTCCGCCGGCCATGGCAACCACGTTGCCGGGGACGATTTGCTCCGGCTGGTTGGCCGGGTTGAAGGTGCCGTCACCGAGTTCGCCGTCGCCATTATAGCCCATGCCCCACAGGCTGCCGTCCGATTTGAGAAACAGGCTGTGAAAACCCCGGCTGGCGATCGCCACGACGCCGCTGGAAACGATTTGTTCCGGCTTGTTGGTATTGCTGAAGGTGCCGTCGCCGAGTTCGCCGTCGCCATTATAACCCATGCCCCACAGGCTGCCGTTGGTTTTTATGAGCAAACTGTGAAAAACTCCACAGGCAATCGCCGTGACATTGCTGGCGAGGATTTGTTTCGGCCGGACCGCGGTATTGAAGGTGCCGTCACCGAGTTCGCCGTCGCCATTATAACCCATAACCCACAGGCTGCCGTTGGTCTTGAGCAACAGGCTGTGTTGATCCCCACAGGCCACGGCCAGCACGTTGGTGGCGAGGATTTGCTCGGGCCGGTTGGTGCTGTTGAAGGTGCCAACACCCAATTCGCCGTAGCCATTATAACCCATGCCCCAAAGGCTGCCGCCGGGTTTGAGAAACAAACTGTTTTCATATCCGGCGGCGAGATTGGTCACGATCGTCGCCCCTTGAACTAGCACAGCGTGCAACAGCAGCAAAACCAAACCTGACTTGAGAAATGATTTAAGAATGGACTTCATTGTTGGCGCCGTGATGCTATTTCAAAAGGCTCGTGACCCAAGTTACGTTTTTGAAACATTCGGACGGTTCAACCCAAGTCGCTCAAGGTGGAGCAATGGGACTCGCACGAGCTGCCGGGCAAGGTTTGATTTCGAGCTGGCGCTGACTTGGCTTGCAAACAGCGGTGTAGCTCACCCGGCTGGAACCCTGGATCAACCTTCGTGAGCGGCAAAGATCTGGCTGGTCGCGCTTATCAGGTCGTAGTACTCGATAATTTTGTCCAACGGACAGCCCACCGCATAGCCGCTGTAGCCCCGTTCGGCCTTGATCTCGGTTGGAATGAAATTCTGTTCCAGCTCGGCGTATCTTTCGGGCACCAGCCAGACGTTGCGCACTGAATCGGCGGGTTCATATTCCAGCCGGAGAATTTCCCCCGCCGGCAAGGCCCCCTCAAAATGCCGGCTCATGGGCCCGCGGTAGGTGATGACGCCCTCGACCCGCAGGTCTTTGCGGGCCCGCAGCCGCGCGTCTTTGTGAATCTTTGCCATAAGCGGTTTTTTTTGTTCGACTGAAATATCCTACCAGATATCAGCACGCAGTGCAAGACTGTCTGGTAACGTCCTTATTTCGGTAGGGCGCGTCACTCCGTGCGCGCCATTCTCCATGTTTGCGGCGGGCAGAGGACTGCCCGCCCTACCCAAATTTTGAAATTGGGACATTACCCGCTGTCTGGCTCGCCGAACCGGCTTGTTGCGGATTTGCCGCCGTCGGAATCCTCCCTGAAAAAGAAAAGCCGGTGCGGACCAAAATCCGCACCGGCTCTGGATTATGGCAATATTACGGATGCAGGACCGGCGGGGCGATCGTTCCACCAACCGCCGCGCGGGAATTCAGCATCTCAGCAAGCCGGATGGCCGTGGCGGGGAACCCGATACCGCCAGAGCTCTCGCTGATGTAAATCTCGTTTTCGATGCTGCCAGTGGTGAGCGAGAAGCCGTTCACGGTTTGGGCATTGAACACGCCCATGAACGTTCCGGCCGTCAGCCAGTCACCCAACTGGGATTGCGAGATGTTCTGGTCAGCAATCAGGCCGGGATTTTTGGGATGAACCAAAACTTCCACGCCCCACAACGGATAGTAACCCAGCGTGATGGGCGAGTAGTCATTGGTGGTGGTGCTGCCATGGATGCCGGCACCGGCCGCCGTCGGCCAGAGACCATTGAAGGAAACCACATTGTTCCAGTTGGCGCTGCCCACGCTCTTGGAATCGCCGATGGACAACACGGCAATGGCCTGGTTGGTATAGCTGGTAATGTTGTTCAATGATTTCGCGATGTCACCGCCACCGACATAGCCGTATCCCCAGTTCAGATTGGCATTGCCAAGACCCGTCGGGCCAACTACGCCGTTGGGATAGGAGGCAAACGTGGTTGCGGCCGAGGTGCTGGGCTGGTACCAGCCGACCGTTGCATAATTTGTATAGTCCAATATCCAAATGCCGACTGTGTCATTGTATTGATAATATTCCCCGGCCGTTTCGGTGCGGCGGGTGCCGGAATCCTTGGTGCGTTGCAACAGGTAAACCCAGATATTGGTGTCCGTAACCTTGCCCGTCCAGGCCGCGAGCGGGATGTAGCCGTTCGGGATGCCGGCTTCCAACTGCTCCCAACTGACGTTGTTGATGTTGGTCACTGCGCCGACGGTGGCCGCTGATTTGCACACGACAAAAGGCTGAACGGCCACTTGTTCTTCCACGAAATTACCCGTTGCCGGATAGGGACAGGCGACGCCTGATGAATCGGAAAAGCCAATGGTGGGGCTGTTGGTCACATAGGCATTGCAGAGGCCACCCGCCGCGCCGGCCGCGGCCGCCCAGACGAGTTTGGTGCTGTTTTCCGTGGTCTGGAGGCCCTGGATCGAGCCGGTGAAGAGGCCGTGAATGTTCAGTGTGGTTACACCACTAAAGGCCGTCAGTCCGCTGATCGGGGTTCCGGTCATGGCCCAGCAAGCCGTGCTGGAACTGTAGGGTCCTGAGTCGGCGCCGCCATGGGCCGCATTGCCGTAGTAAATGGTAGGACTGCCGCCAGTAAAGAGTTTCTGGCAGGCGGTATAGACATTTGCGCGGAAGGCCGTGGAACCGGTGATATAGACATCAACGGAACTGCCGGCCATGAGCGACGAAGCGCCGGCAAGTCCGAGCGCCAGGGTTAGGATGAGCGTTTTTTTCATATTATTTCGTTTTTATTTTGGTTGATATTGTTTGGTAAAATTTGTTGTTGGTTTTAATGGGTTGGTTACTGGGCGGAGATGATATAGAATCGGTTGTTGTCTGAGGTCGTGTCCGTGTAGGTGTGGGTTGCATTATCCCCGGTGGACAAGGTGGCTACCGTCGTCCACGTCGAGATGGGTGCGGTCAAATCAGCGGATTCCAGCAACGTGTACGTGCCGTAAGGGCCGGTGGTGTAATTGATGACAGCCACGGTGCCATTATAACTGACAGAACTGATGGCCGGAGTTGTGGTTGGATACGCCACATAAGTCATCGCGCCATTGGTTGACAGCTCAAAATAGCCCAGCCATTTTCCAAAGGCGACGCCATAGCCGCTGGAGGGTATCAACTGAAAGAAATCCGAGCGGATGACCTGCCCGGAAGTGGTGAAATTGGCCAGCGTGGTGTTTTCCGGGTTGCCCACAAAAGTCTGGTTGAAATTGCCGCCACTCGAACCCGCCAGGGCATCGTGATAACTGACGCCGTTCACATAATTTTGGTTGTACGGCGGGTCATGACTGTCGTCGTCCTCCACCACGGCTGTGGACGAGCTGACGGGATACACATTGGCCGTCAATTCGTCGAGCGCGCCGGGCGGAATGGTTTCCATGCGCGCGACAGTGTAGAACTGGGTGCTGCCGCTCTTGCGTTGCCACGGGGTGGCTTCGGTGTTCAGGTCGCTCCGGGCCTCGCTCACATAGAGCGTGTTGTCGCTCGTCCATGTAAACGCCGACCAGCTGACGCCGTTGGTGCCCACCTTGGCGAGTTGGGTGCCGGTGTATTCATTGATAGGTATCCCCTGATTGACGGTTGTATTGGTCAACGTCGAAAGCGGGCCTGCGTCAACGACCATGTCAACGGCCCCCTTGCGGAAGCAGACCAACACATCCCCAATTGAATAACTGGTTATTGTTCCCGCCCAGACCTGGCCGGCGGCAACACCTGCGAGTAATGCAATCCATCCTAGTTTTTTATTAAGCATAATTTTTCAGATTTTTAAATTTTTCACCGTATCGAGGACAACATCTTAGGGAAGCCCGAGCGATTCAACCTCCACAAACCGGCCAGACATACTCAGTTTTGTGACGGAGGGTTGCCCTGAACCGAAGGTGGTTGCAGCCTTGTGCCTGTCAGGGTCTGCGGGTGTTGCTGCCTCCGCGCGTTTGACGAAGGGCGGATACGTAACCAAAATGTGACTTCTTTCCTGGAGTGTTTTGGGCCGGTGAAGCGATCTGCCGGCGGCTCGCGGTCGGCTTCCTGATTTTCGCAAGTCGTTGCGCGCCGCCCGGTGGCACGATGATGAACCGGTTGGACGCCGCCTAATCTCCGCGCGCCGAAATTTCCAGCATCCGCTCAATGGGCCGGCGGGCGCGTCGCAAAATTTCCCCCGGCAATTCGATGCGCGGGGCGAGCTTCTTCATGCAGTCGCGGACCTTTTCGAGCGTGTTCAACTTCATGTATTTGCACTCGCTGCAACGGCAGTTGTCCGACGGCATCCGCATCACGTCGAACACCGGCGCGCACAGAAATTCCTTGCCCGGACATTCCTTTTGCAGCCGGTGAATAATGCCCGATTCCGTGACGATGATGAAGCGCCTGGCGGTATCGTTCTTGCAGAATGAAATCATCTTTTCCGTCGAGCAAACGGCGTCGGCCAGATCCCGCACCTCGCGCAAACTTTCGGGATGGACCACCACTTTCGCGTCGGGAAATTTTTCGCGCAACTTCAGGACCTGCTCCCGCCGGAACTCGACGTGCGCGTAGCAATTCCCTTTCCACAGCGTCATCGGGCGGCCGGTCTGTTCCATCACCCACGCGCCGAGATTCTCGTCCGGCACAAACAGCAAATCCCTGTCCTTCGGCGCCGCCTCGACGATTTTCACCGCGTTGCCGCTGGTGCAAATCACGTCGCTCAACGCCTTCACCGCCGCGCTGCAATTGATGTAGGTGACGGTCCAAAAGTTCGGGTTGGTTTTTTGCAATCCGGCGAGCTTGTCCGCCGGGCAGCTTTCCTCGAGCGAACAGCCGGCGTCCTTGTCCGGCAGCACAACGATTTTGTTTGGATTCAATATTTTCGCCGTCTCGGCCATGAAATGCACGCCGCAGAAGACAATCACATCCGCATCCGTTTTCGCGGCCTGTTGCGACAGGCCGAGCGAATCGCCCGTAAAATCGGCCACGTCCTGGATTTCCGGCACCTGGTAGTTGTGCGCGAGGATGATGGCGTGCAACTGCTTTTTGAGCGCAAAAATTTCCTTCGCCAGCGGCTCGAACCGGCTTTTCGTCATCGCTTCCCGCGGATGGATTTCGGCAACGTCAATCATCGATCCAAGTTACCGTTACGAACCGGTGGCGTCAATTAACGCGCGTTCGTCCGCCGCCAGCATCCGCCACTGACCGGCGGGCAAACCGCCCAGAGTGAACCGTCCGATGCGGACCCGGACCAACCGCAACGTCGGATGACCAACGGCGGCAGTCATGCGGCGCACCTGGCGGTTTTTGCCTTCAATCAGTTCCAGCCCGATCCAGCAGTCCGGCACGCTTTTGCGGAAGCGGATCGGCGGGTCGCGCGGCGGGATTACGGTGGGGCGAGCGTCCTCGCGAGCCGTGGTGTAGTGTCGGCGCTGTGCGCCGATTGTTTCGAGCCGCAGGCTCGGCGCTACAACTTCCGGCTGCGGCTCCAGGAGCCACGCGCGGCAGGGCAGGGTTTTCCGGCCTTGGACGAGGACACCGCGTTCCAGTTTTCTCAAGGCTGCCGGTGCCGGGATGCGTTCGACCTGTGCCCAGTACTCGCGTTCATGGGCGTGGCGGGGATGCAGCAGCCGCTCATTCCATTCCGGTTCGTCGCTCAACAGCAGCAGGCCCTCGGAATCCGCGTCCAGCCGGCCAACCGGATAAACACCTTTGGGAAAACCAAATCCGGCCAGCGTGCGGTTGGGCGAGCCATCGGGCGTGAATTGCGAAACGACGCCGTACGGTTTGTGGAAGGCAATGAGCACGACTGTTTTTAACCGCGAGGTCGCCAAGGGCGCAAAGGAAAAATTTTCTTTGTCTTGGCGTCTTGGCGTCTTGGCGGTAAAATTTTGAGCGTGATTCGCAACATCATCTTCGACTGGTCGGGCACACTGGTGGACGATCTGCCCGCCGTGCTGAAGGCGTCGAATTTCGTCCTGACCCAGGCGGGGCGTCCGGAGATGTCGCTGGAGGAATTCCGCGCCGAGTTTTCGCTGCCGTTCACGAATTTTTACGACCGCCACACACCGCACGTGCCGATGGCCCAGCTCGAGGACTGGTTCCACAGCAGCTTCCGCCAGGCGCAGGACTCCGTCAGCGAACTGCCGTATGCGCGCGACTTTCTCGAATTTTGCCGGGCGCAGAAGCTGCGCACTTTTCTTTTGAGCACGGTGCACCAGGATCATTTCCAGGCCCAATGCCGCGTCACCGGCTTCGATGCCTACCTCGACAAGCCCTATACGGATGTCTGGGACAAGCGGAAAAAAATCCATGAAATCCTCGCCGAGAACCGTTTGCGCGCGGAGGAGACGCTTTTCATCGGTGACATGCAGCACGACATCGAGACGGCGCATCACGGCGGCATCCACTCGTGCGCCGTGCTCACCGGCTACAACACGCTGGAACAGTTGCGCGCCGCGCAGCCGGATTTGATTGTCGAACATCTCGGTGAATTGCGCCGGGTGCTGGAGCAGAACCGGCTGGAGCTCAAGCCGGCGACGGACAATTTTGAGCAAACCCACCCGCCGCTCGCCACCGTCGGGGGGCTGATTTTCAACGAGGCCGGCGAAGTGCTGATGATCCGCACGCACAAATGGTCGAATCTCTGGGGCATTCCCGGCGGCAAAATCAAATGGGGCGAGTCGTCCGAGGCCGCGCTGGCCCGCGAAATCAAGGAGGAAACCGGGCTCGAGGTGACGCAGATTGAATTCGTGCTCGTGCAGGATTGCATCCACTCGAAGGAGTTTTACCGCGAGGCGCACTTTGTCCTGTTGAACTATACCTGTCATTGCGTCGGCCGGCCCCATGTGATATTAAATGACGAAGCCCGCGAAGCGCGTTGGGTGACGATCCCCGAAGCGCGCCGGCTGCCGCTCAATACGCCGACCAGAAAGTTGCTGGAAGCGGTGGCGGCCGAAGGTGACGGTCAGGGCATGCCGACGCGCCGGAAACGATAGAAGAATCAGAATCAGAACCAGAACTGAAGCATGTCATTCATTACCATCGTTGATTTGGAGGTTTTCTATCGCGTTGGCGTTACAGACGAGGAACGCGCCAAGCCGCAGCGCTTGTTGCTGACCATTGACCTCAAGTTCGATTTTTCGTCCGCCGCGGTGAGCGGTCGCATCGGGCGGACGATCGATTATCACGAGGTCGCCAAACATCTGTTCAAGCTGGGCGAAAGCCGGACCTGGCGGCTGATCGAATCGATCGCCACGGACATCGCCACCAAACTGTTGTCGGAATTCCATCCGGAAAGCGTGACGGTCGAGGTGAAGAAATTTTCAATCCCGGAAGCGCGCTATGTTTCGGTCAGCCTCACGAAACAGCGGCCGCTGCCCGACACCAACAAACGGCCCTTATTCTGGTGGCAGCGGTGGTCGTGAGCCGGTCCCGTTTCCGGTCCCGTTTCCGGCCCCGGTCCGGCTGGAAAATTTTTGTCCCGCCATCGTCCGCAATTCCCAGCCGCCGGTCCGGGCCGTCAGGGTCACCGCGCCCGCCGTGCGCGTGTAAATGACCGGCACGGTCCTTCGGCCGAGCCGTTCCTTCAATTTGCGGTCCGCGCGGTGGGTCGCCGGAAATTCCGAGTCCGCCACCACGATGATCTTCGGTTGCACGGCGTCGAGCAGCGCGTCGCACAGTGGCTCGCCGTCGTCGGTCAGGCCGGCAAAGACCACGTCCGCGCCCAGATCGTTCGTGCGCGCGAGCAGGGCGCTTTGTCCTTTGCGGCCCAGGTCGGACAGCAACAACACCCGCGCGCCGTTGAAATTTCCCAGCAGCACCAGCGCGTTGTCGTCGGCCTGGTCAAAATCATCCGTGGCCGCCGGATGCAAAACCTGCCAGTCGCCGGCGGTGCCGCCGCAATGGAGAATCCGGTGCCGGGCAGGCGGTTTTTCAAATTCGGAGACGATTTTCCGGTAGGCGGCCGAACGGAAGCGGACCGGACTGGTGTAAATTTCGCCGATGCCGAAAAGTTCATCGAGCCGTTCCGCGCCGCCGCAATTCCGCATGTCACCGTGGGTCAGCGCGAGCCGCTGAATGCGGTTCACGCCCTGGGCTCGCAGGAACGGTTTGAGCGTGTCATCGGCGGCATTTTCATTGCCGCAGTCCACCAGCCAGTCGCGGCTTCGACCGGCGGCGTCCGCGAAGACCGCGTGACCGCCCGGGAGCGGCAGGACGGTCAATTTGACTTCATCGCGGGTGGCCTGCCAAAGCCAGACGCAGCCGGTGGCCACCAGCAGCAATGCCGCCGCGCTCCAGATCCGGCGCCGGGGGGCGAACAGCCAGCCGCTCAATCCGCCGATGAGCACGGCGTAGTAAATCGCGATGGCCGGCCACGACGGCGCGGGCACGTAGAAAAAGGCTCCGGGAATTCTGGCCGCCCATTCGCTCACCGCAGTCATCGCCGACATGAAGAACCACGCGCTGTGATTGAACAATCCCGTCGCCCACGGGAACCAGGTCCCGCAGACCAGCGCGCCGAGATTGCTCATCAGCGCCAGCGTGCCGAGCGGCACGGCCACGATGTTGGCCGGCGTCGAAACCGGGCTGAACAGGTGAAAATACTTTGCCGCCAGCGGGATGGAGCCGATCCACGCTGCGAACGAGAGCGCCGCGTAACGGGAAAACGTTCGCAACGTCGCAAGCAGCGCGCGCCGCCAGCGCGGCCGCAGTTCATCCGGCAGCAGCGGATCGCCCGCCCAAAGGCGATCAGCCATCCGGTTCAGCGGCGGCAGCATCAGCACAATGACCAGCACGACAAAAAAGGACAGTTGAAAGCTGGCTTCAAAAAGCTGGCGCGGTTCCCAGAGCAAAATGATGAGCGCGGCGGCGGCAAGCGAATTGATCGTGTCCCCCGGCCGTTTCAACGCCCAGCCGCCCAGAACGACGGTCATCATCACCGAGGCGCGGACGGCCGGGGATTCCCAGCCGGTCGCGGCGGTGTAAAACCAGATGAGGGGGATGGCCGCGATGCCGCACCACGCGCGCGAGACCTGCAACACGCGGAGCAGGGCCACGAGCATCCCGGAAATCAATGCGATGCGCAGCCCGTCAATCGCGAACAGGTGCATGGTGCCGGCGCGCAGGAACGGTTCACTGATGTCAGGTGTCAGCGCCGTGCGCCAGCCCAGGGTCATCGCCCATAGCAGGCGCAGCGGCTGGTCTTCCACCGGCAGGCCCAGCGCGAGCGTGCGTTGCGACCAGCTCAAAAAACGGTCGGTCAACGGAGGTCTGGGCAGCGCCGGCACGCCCGGTTGCCAGTCGTTGACCGAACCGGTTTTCAGCAGGTAAAAAATCCCGCGCGTCTGGAGAAACTCGCGGTAGTCAAAGAGTCCTTCGGCCACCAGCAGCGGCGGCCGCCCGATCACCCCGGAAATTTCGACCGGTTGCCCGGCAAAAAAATTGGTCGGAAGCGTTCCCGGCGTCGTCACCACGAGGTCTCCGACGGCCGGCCGCCAGCCGGAATCCTGCCGCAAAGCGGCGACCCGGACCTGCGCGAGCGAACGTTCCACCGGCTGATCATCGCGTTCGGAAAGGCGCAGATGCGGCGTTGTGGCGAGGGTTCCGCGGACCGTTACCAGGGCGTCGTTGGTGCCAACCAGCGTCCGTAGATCGTGGGGGGAAACCACCGCCGTGCGGCTGGCAAGATTCGTCCAGCCGGCCAGCACGAGCAGCGGCCAGCACAGCCAGGGACGGAATCTTTCGAGGATCAGGGCGGCGAGAAGAACGATAAAAGCGATGGCAAACAAGGCCACGAGCGGCGGTTGGACAAATTCCGCCAGCAACAAACCGGCTGAATAAATGGAAACGACGGCGACGAGCGGACGTTTCATGGCGGTCCTTGCCAGAGGTTTCGCCGGCGGCCGATCATCCAAAGCGCCAGCAAACCGGCCGCGCCTCCCGCGGTGTCAATAAACACGTCCGACACCAGCGACGTCCGGGTGGGCACAAAACGTTGATGAAATTCGTCGGTGGCCGCGTAGAGCATGACGAGCAGCAACACGAGCCGGGCTTCGCGCCAGCTCCATGGCCGCGGATTGTTTGTCAACGGTCGGCGCACTCCCCGCCAGAACAACAGCGCAAGCACGGCGTATTCGGCCAGGTGCGCGCATTTGCGAAGCACTTCATGAATGGCGTGAATGCGTGCTTCCGGCATGTGCGGGAACAGCCAGCGCAACAAGGGTTCGACGAGACGGGACGAATGTTCGTAGGAATGCTTGTCGCTGGACGCCGAGAAAATCAGCGCCATCCAAGCCAGTGCCGGCAGCCAGTATTTGAGGAACGGGCGCAGCTTGAGCATGGCGAATCAAAACCGGATTCGGCGCCGGAGGCAACCAGAATATGATTGGGTTTGCCAAGCGGCGGCGTATTTGGCACAGAAAGACCTTCCTATGTACAAGTTTCTGACTTTTTTATGCTGGGCGGTTGTATCGGGCGCAATGGCGGCCCCGGTGTCGCCGCCGGTGCCGGATTTGATGGCGCGGATCCATTTCGCCGGCGCCGGACAAATTTCCGCCGACCCCGATGCCGTTGCCTTCACCAGGCTTTGGTGCACCCCCGAGGCGCAGGCGCTCCGCGACCAGACGCTGAACAAACTTTCCCGCGCGCCCTACACCTGGCTCCAGGCGAAAATGCCTCCCGGCGCGGGCGACGGAACCAGACAGCTCCGGCCGTTGCTCGACGATTTGTTCAGCGCCGAATGGTTCCTGCAAATCCGTGACGGGGCGAATGGTTCGCCGGAATACGCCCTGGCCATTCATCTGGATGCCGGCCGGGCACAGCTTTGGCAGGCCAGCCTGGAAAGCGTGCTGGAAGCGTGGACGGGGATGTCCGTGGAGAAGAAACCGGACGGCTGGAGTTTGAAAAAGCATCTTCCACCCAACCGGTTCCAATTCGTCCGGGTGGGGGATTGGATCATATTCGGCTGCGGTCAGGACGAACTTCCGCTGAATGACGAAGTGAGCCGGCGGATAAAGGCCGACAAGCGGCCCGCGCCGGTCGAAAAAGATGCCTGGGTGAGCGCGGATTTGGACTGGCCGCGGCTGGTGCGCTGGTATCCGGAGCTCAAATGGATTGATTTGCCGCAAACGCAGTTGCGATTGGTCGGCCGCAACCAGAATTTGCGCCTGGACGGCAAACTGATTTTTCCGCAACCCCTGGCGTTGACGCTTGAAAAATGGCGGATGCCGACGGATGCCATCCGCCAGCCGATCACCAGCTTCACCGCCGTGCGCGGCATCGCGCCCTGGCTGAAAAATCAGGATTGGGCGCAGCCGTACGAAATTTCGCCGGTTCCGAACCAGATGTTCATCTGGTCGGAGCAGATCCCGCTCCAGACTTTTGCCGCCGTGCCGGTGCCGGACAGTCAGCACGCCCTCCGGGAGTTCGCCCAAAAGTTGTCCGCCCGTCCCGGCTGGCAAAGCCATTTCACGCTGCCGATCACCATGGTGGTGACCAACGATCAGATTGCCTGGCACGGCCTGCCGTTCGTGGCGCCGAACCTGCGGGCGGTGCGCGGGCCGTCCGGCGACTTTTTGATCAGCGAATTTTTCCCCAATGGCCCCAAAACCAAACAGCCGCTGCCGCCGGAACTGTTGCAGGAGCTCAGCCGCAGCAACCTGCTCTGTTATCACTGGGAAATCACCCCGCTCCGCCTGGGCCAGCTGCCCCATCTGACGCAACTGGCGCTCATGTCCACGCGCCACCGGCAACTCGATGCCCATTCCGCCGCCAGCAAATGGCTGGCCAGCATCGGGCCGACGCTCGGCAGCGCGATGACCGAAGTCACACAAACCGCGCCGGATGAATTGACCTTCCAGCGCAAGGCGCCGGGCGGGCTCACCGCCTTTGAACTCATTGCACTGGCAAACTGGCTCGAAGCGCCGAACTTCCCCGGCTGCGATTTGCTCCTGCCGCCGGCCAAACCCAAGCCGTTCCATCCGAGAACCAACGCACCGCCGGCGCACCCTCCCGGCGGCCCGCCGCCGTCCACGTCGCACTGATTCATGCTCAAGCTCGGCGTCAACATCGATCACGTTGCCACGCTCCGCGAGGCGCGTTATCGCGGACGCGGATTTGGCGAACCCGACCCGGTCGAGGCCGCGCGCCTCTGCGAAGCCGCGGGCGCGCACGGCATCACCGCCCACCTCCGCGAAGACCGCCGGCACATGCAGGACCGCGACGTCTGGAAACTGCGCGAAACCGTCAAGACCCGGCTGAACCTCGAAATGGCCGTCGTGCCGGAAATCATCGCCATCGCGCTGAAATTGAAACCGGACATCGTGTGCATCGTGCCCGAACGGCGGCTGGAAGTGACCACCGAAGGCGGACTCGACGTGGTGGCACAGGAAAAGGCCGTTACTGACACGCGCAAAAAAATGAACGACGCGGGCATTGAAGTGAGTTTATTCATCGCGCCCGACAAAAGGCAGATTGAAGCCAGCGCGCGGACAGGCAGCCAATTTGTGGAATTGCACACCGGCCGGTTCGCGGAGGAATTTTTTGAAAAGGTAGGGTCATCGCGCTGCGATGACCGGACGGCGCAGCGCGCCGTCCCTACCGATCTTCCCGATCTCGATCGCCTGATTTCCGGCGCAAAACAGGCGCACGCGCTGGGTTTGAAGGTGAACGCCGGACACGGATTGAATTACGTAAACCTGCCCACGCTTTGCCGGGTGCCGCACCTGGTGGAATTGAACATCGGCCACAGCATCGTCAGCCACGCGGTGAGCGTCGGGCTGGGAACGGCCGTCAAGGAAATGCTGCGCCTGATGGAAAATTATCGCGGGTGAAAGTCTTGCAAAACGGAATACTCCTTAACCGCGTGTCCATTTGTGTCAGTCTGCCATGCTTTTTGCAGTTTCCAAGGACTGTCTTTAGATGCTCGGTCAACATCATAATGATAGGTGGATGAATCGCCATTTTTCCGGCCATCGAAAGCTTCAAAGTTGGGATAGGGTTCAATATAAATCGTTCCTTTATCATTTTCTGACCAGCCGGGCAGTTGGCCTTTTTCCTTCAAGGTTTTAAAGAATTCCGCTGCCGCTTCCATATTTTCATCAACCAGAGGCCCGGCGCTTGTCTGATTGAGATACATTGTCCGTTTTGGAAAATCAAAGGTGACGAGATGCCGCGCCAAAAATCTCAATCCAATCACGTTTCCCCCCGCTCCGATTAAGAGGTTCGTAAAGGTTTCGCCGTTCCAAACGCATTTTGAAAACCACACTCGTCCAGAACGGCCATTGACCGCATCTCCTTCTGCTCGCAACCTGTGTTGCAGAACTTCCCCCTGGAAAAGTCCCGACTCCAATGCGCCGTCATTCCGGTAGCCGGTATCAACCAGCAAGTTGGTGCCCTCTCCTCCGATGAGGCTGCCATGATGAATAAAAGGGCGATTGCCAGAAATTGTAAGCGGAAAGGCCTTGCCCAGTTTTGCAGCACCCATGTGATCAGGGTCCAGAAAGCGTAGCTTCCCGGCTTCAAAATCCAGTTGGATACAATAGTGCTCCAGGCAGTCCATGCCGAGAATCCCCATGACAGGACGACCCGCCTGGGATGATAGCTGCTTGAAATCAAAGGTAAAGACGAGGCCACCGGTCATTAGCGGAGTGCTTCCCAAATAGAGCTTTGGTGCCGCATAGAAGCCTGCTTCATTTTTGATGCCCCAATGTTCCACGATGTTTGTCGTGAGGCACTTCCCTAATTTTGGCTCCAGGGATATGTCGAAAACAGTGCCTGCCGCTCCAGTATCCACAAAAAATGGCAATTCTTCGCCGCTCTCCAGCCGGAGCGTCACAAATAACAAGTTTCCACGACCTGCATCTTTGTTGATGGTCGCGTCAGCGGGAAACTCAGACGCCGGCACAATGGCGGATGGTTCAGGCGTTGTCGCGCAAGAGCACAACAGCAGCAAAAAGGCGCCAGCAAATGCTCCACAGATGATCTTCATGGATTCCGGTTTGAGACTAAAGCGCGTTTCCTCTTTGTCCAGCCGAGTTTGCTTGCGCGTCAATCGCAAATCGTAAATCGTAAATCCCATGATTCTGGGCACGGGCATTGACATCATCGAAGTGGCGCGCATCGCGTCGTCGTACGAAAAATTCGGCGAGCGGTTCGTGAACCGCATTCTGCATGCGGACGAAATCGCCTACTGCCTGTCGCACAAAATTCCGGGGCCGTTCCTCGCGGCGCGGTTCGCGGCCAAGGAGGCCATTTCCAAGGCGTTCGGCACCGGCATCGGGGCGCAACTCGGCTGGCAGGACATGGAAATCCGCCGCAAGGAATCCGGCGAACCGTATGTCGTCCTGCACGGCAAGGGAAAAAAATTGTTCCGGTCCCGGCGCGCCAAACGCCTGCTCGTCAGCCTGAGCCACACGGCAAACTATGCGGCGGCGACGGCGGTTCTGGAACGGTGAACCACAGAGGACGTGGAGGACGGTGGTAGAGGTTTGGTGGGGCGAGGCTACTGACGAGCCGGCTCGCGGGGACGCTCGCCCCACCAAAAGCTGAAAACCGCATCACTACCAGAATGGCCGTTAATTCGAGCCGTTCGCGTGTCCCTTTCTCCTTTTTTTGGCTGGCCATTTGCTCCAAACTGGGCGCGTGGAGACGGCGATAGCGGCGATTCTGGTGTTTGCGGGGGCGAGTTTCTTTTTCGCCCTGGCGGAGACGGCGTTGTTTTCCCTCAGCAAATGGCAGGTGCGCCAACTGGCCGAACATCATCCCGGCGCGGGCAAAATCGTCGCCCAACTGCTCGAACGGCCGCAGGATTTGCTGGCCACGCTCGCGTTCGGCAACACGTTTGCCAACGCCGCCATGCTGGCCGTGGCGCTGCGAATGGTTTTCGCCGCGCACTGGACGCTGGCGCTGACGATGCTGACCTTGCTGGCGCTGACGCTCCTGGGTTGCGAGGTGCTGCCCAAGACGCTGGCCGTGCGGCAGCCGGAACGCTGGGCGTTGCAGGTCGCCTGGCTGCTGCTGGTTTTTGAAAAAATCACGATGCCGTTGCATCGCCTGGCGCAGGCGCTCAACACCGCCATTTTGAAAATCGTCGCGCCGCAGACCGCCCCCGCGCCGGGCGCCGGCGCCTTGAGCGACGCCGAATACCAGGAACTGCTGGAACTGGCCTGGCGCCAGGGCACGCTCGACGAGTCGGAAAAGGAAATCATCCTTCAAATCATCAACCTCGACCAGCACATCGCGCGTGACGTGATGCGCCCGCGTGCGGGCATGGCGTGCATCTCCGACGACGCGACCGTCGAGGAGATGATGGCGGCGGCGAAGAAGTTCAAACACCGCCGCCTGCCGATTTACGACGAAAACCCGGACACCATCGTGGGCATCCTCAACACCCGCGCGCTGCTGCTCGACCCGAAGATTGACCTGGCCGACGCGATTGAATTTCCCTCGAGCCCGACTGGCGTAGGCACCGTTAGGTTGCCGACGGGTTGGCCGTTGAGATAGAGGCCCAGGTTGACGGCGAAGCCATCCTGAGGATCATCCACCACCAGGGCCACGCGGTTCCAGGCATCCGCTGCCAGATTCGCAGCCGGGCCGGTGTCAAACGGCACTCCGGCGGCCGAGCCGGTGAGGTGCAGGTTGTTCGCCGCGTCCAGAGTCAAGG
>JBKQOA010000130.1:0-15634 GCA_052145735.1 Limisphaerales bacterium | reverse complement strand
CCCGTGAAAAAACGGATAGTAACTTTCGCCGATGATGTCGAACGGAACGCCCTGAAAGTTCAGGTTGTCGAAAAACGACTCGGTGGTGGTCCAGTCTCCGCCACGGTCAATATGAACGATGATTTTTGGCATTTTAGCCCCCGTAGCGTTCGTAGCGTCCTGGATTCCCTGGATTGCAGCATTCATCAACTGGCCAAGCCGGATCCATGATGGGTCGGAACTGCTCCACGTGCCCGTCAGCTGCCCATTGGTCCACAAAATGCCGTCGGTGATTTCATTTCCGATCTGGACGTAATCCGGCATCGCCCCCGCGGCGGCGAAGGTGGCGATGGTGTTGCTGTTGTAGGCGCGCATCTGCTGCACAAGCTGGGTAAAGTTCAGGCTTGCCCAAGCGTTGGGGGTGGCCTGGCCCCCGGGGTCAGCCCAGGTGTCGGAATAATGAAAATCCAGCATGAACTGCAGTCCGGCGTTTTTGACCCGCACCGCCAGGGGAACGGTGTAGGTGAGGTTGTTGGTGTAGTCGTAAGGATTATTTGTCGCCACCATCGCATCAGTGCCGGTCCATAGCCGCAGCCGCACGCAATTAATGCCGTGGTCCTTGAGAATTTGAATCCCGTCCTGGTTCGTTCCGCCTTCTTTATACGTAATATTCCGGGCTTCGAAAAACGACAGGTCGGAGAAGTCCGCACCGGCCACGAACGGAGCAGCCACCGGAAGAATCTGATCGTTGAAATAAACGGCCGGCAGATTGGTGGCGACGCCGGGAACCGTGAAGGTGCGATTGTTGCCCAACGTTGAAACGGGGCTTTCCCAATTCAAGGCGCTGAAATTGCCGCCGGGGTTGATTACAAACTTGTGGTACTCGGTGCTGCCGGCGCTGTTGGCGATGCTGAATGTGCCCGTGTACAAATTGGTATTCCCCATCACCGGCGTCAACAGGTAGCTATTCGCGCCTTCCGACACGGTGTCTTCCCACTGGGGCGACGAAAAAGTGCCGCTGACAAAAACCGTGTCCACGCCCGGGTGAAAATTTCCCAGAACGATTTGCGTCCCCAGGTTCACCTGGTAGGTGACCTGAACGGCGGACACTGCCAGGGCCATGCCCAGCAAACCGGCCGTCACGCAGCCGGCCTGCCGCAGGCCGCTCCTGGACCAGCCGGCGGAAAAACGCGCCGCCGCGGCCGAAGCCGGATTGGCATTTTTTATGTGCATGCGACTGTGGTTTGCTGCCAAATCATATCCATTAATTCAAAGCCGGAACTGTATTGCCAACTGTCAAACAGTCCCGGCTTTCTGACTGCCGTCATTCATCACGATGGCAGCTTCCTTTGATACCCCGGCTTCAAGGTCCGATCAGCCGGAAGAACTGTGAACCGCTGCCAAAGTTGTTAATCACGTTGCTTTGCCCCTGGGTATTGGGAACATCCACCCAACTCCCTGACAGGTCGTTTGCGTTCTGGAGCCGGATATGGTTGTTGACGTTGGTGCCGGACGCCCAGGAGAGCGCAGTTTGTGCGCCGGAGACACTGATGTCTATCGGGCCCAGATCAACGTAATTGTTAAAATGATCCTCCGGCAAAATGGTGTTCGCCTGCAAGGTGAACTGGCGATTCTGAGCGCCGTTCGGCCCCACTCCGTCATTCTCCCAAGTCAGACCGCCGTTCAGGTCGTACTTATAATTTACCACCGTTCCCGGCGAAAGCACCATCGCCACCGTCCCGGTATAAACATAAGGGTTGGCCGTTTGCGTTAATTGACCTTCGATCCCGGTCCAATCCCAATCGCCGTTGACATACAAATAATCCGAACCCGGGTCGAACATGCCGATGCAATATTCTACCAGCATATCCACCTGGAACGTCGCGTAATTGGTGACGACGTTTATGATGTTGTTCCAGTAATCCAACGGCAGTGTTTGATTGACGCTGGTCAGGGTAAAGGTGCGGTTTTGGGTGCCGTTGGGTCCCACATTGCCTTCCCAGGTCCCGCCCCAGCCGTTGATGGCATATTTGTATTGCACCACCGTTCCGAGCGCCAGATTGTTGGTGATAAAGGAGCCCGAGTAGTTGCTGGTACCGGGAACGTTTATCAACTGAACCCCACCGGCAGAGTTCCAGCCTGTACCGGCAGGATCAAAGGAACCAAAAGCATAAACGGTGTTGTTGCCAATGGAGAAGTTTCCCTGGGAAATCGGTACGGCCATGTCCACGGTAAAGGTGAATTCGACCTGATAACCAGTGGCGGAGGTAACCGTGTACGCGGCCAATGTGGAGCCGGCGGCGGTCGCGGAATCATAGGCGGCACCTGCAGAGGGTGACCCGGCCGCCTGGACTGAACTGTCCAAGGCATCGTAAGCCCCCTGCCCGCCCGGACTGCCATATGTTGACCAAACGTCAAACTTGAACGTATTGCCGGAGCTCAGACCGAGAGAACTGAGTGGAACGGCAAATTTGATGTAGGGTGTCCCGCTGGCCACCTCCGTAATGGACGCCGTCCCGCCGATTTGCGACCAACCGGTACTGGACGAATATTGGTAGGTTTGAGCACCGCCGGACCAACTGGGGCCATTGGGATAAATTGCAATGCAGTAGTTCTCGCCGCTGCTGATGCCTACGGTTTTGCCCCAAGGATTTCCAGCGCTGGCACCGGAACTGATGTTGTTGATGAGCGTCTGCCCGCCGGCTCCGTTGCCGATTTGGATGCCGACCAGATAATTTGCATACTGGTCGATCGTGGCAGTCGAATTCAGGTTTATCGTGATGTAGAGATTAATCGCGTCGTTGGTGATCGTAACGCCGCTGATATCCATTTCCGTCCCGCCATAGTTGTCGCCGAGGGCGTCTGTATAGGTGGTGGCTTTTGCCGGCAACACGGCCAGGCCGAGCGCCGCAATAACCGAAATTATAATCAGAATGGTTTTCATAATTGTGTTGGCATGTCCTGTGTCCTTTACGTTCCCGGCCCCCACCCACCTCAACGCGGGTGGGCGCAAACAGCCGGATCAGCACTGAGTCCGTCTTATTTCATGCTAGCGCGTGCGGTTCCGCCGCACCGCCATCAGGAGAATTGCCCCTCCGCCCAACAGCGCCAGCGTGGCGGGTTCGGGAACGGCAACAATGGTGTACTCGGTCGCACTGGTGCCGAAGATCGTGCCGGCTGGATCTGTAGCCGAGTCATAATAATTGGAACCAAGCCAAGGTTGCCAGCTACTATCTGACTCCGCCGGCCAACCCGTGTTGTCCAATGCGCCATAAGCACTTTGCCCGCCAGGGCTGGCGTACGACGAAACAACATCGAAGTAAAAACTGCTGCCGAGACTCAATCCGAGGCTGCTTAACGGAAGCGTTATTGTGGCGAAAGTAGATCCAGTGCCGCCAGCAACATAGGACACCCCTGAACCCATCGTCCAGGAACCACCGCTATATATGCCCGGGGTGGCACCGCTCCCCCAAGTGTTAATCAAGGCGTTTTCACCGGTGCTGATGCCGACATGCTCTCCCCACGGATTAATGAGACCAGTGTCTCCAACGGGCCCGCCAATATTCTGAATCTCGATCGCATAAAATATCCAGGAAGCCATCGGCTGGGTTGAATTGATGGTGAAACTGATGGTGCTCGCATCATTATTGACTACAACACTGCTGATACCTGCTCCGTCTGCGGCGCCGGTACCGTTAGCGTTGCCCGTGCCATAATATGTTACTTGGGCATTTGCAGGCAAGGCGGCCAGGGTTAAGGCCGCAAGAACGGAACTGATTGAAATAATGGTTTTCATATTTTTCACGGGTTGTTTTACGGGTTTTTCGGGTTTACTGGTTGCTCAATTATCGCTTATTTATTGGTTTTGCCTAGCCTGACAAACGTCAGGCTCTCGAAAATTCCGGTCCCATCAATAGAAAGCCGCTGTATTGCCAAAGTATTGCCACTGGATGATGGAGCGCGGGTGGGCTTCAACATGGCCATCAACGAAAGTAAGATTCACCGCGCGGAGGCTGCCGTCATAGGAATGTCCCGCCGCGGCCAGATTCACGTTCGTTTGCAGGCTGGAGCCGGGAGTGTAGCAATAATCACTGATGATCGGCTGCAAGCCGACCTTCAGGTCGGTCGTCCGGACGGGCCAGCCGTCGGTCGTGCGGCACTGGCCCAACCCGGATGTGGGCGAAGGAAACACGTATTGAGCGGGCGCGCCAACAACTTGACGCGGTACCCACCAGGCGTGATTGATGACACATAAATTGGGGGTGCCGTAAACCAGACTTAAAGCCAGATTTAAATCATCCGTGCTGACAATGTAACGTCCCACATCCGTGAACAACATCTTGTTGAGCGTGTCAAATTCATCGGGCCGGGTCGGACAAAACCACATCGACACGGTCATGCCAATCAGGGCCATTTGTGGTTCCATGTTCGTACCCACGTCCCAGGCATTATGGCCGGAATTGGCAACCGGAAAGGAAGGCAGACGGTTCTGCCCGTCTTCGTTGGCGTAGACACTGGCTACGGTGCCCCACTGCCGGTAATTCGACGTGCAATTGATGATCTTGGCGCGGAACTTGGCCGACGAAAGCGCCGGCAGCAGCAAGGCGGCCAAAATGGCAATGATGGCAATCACCACCAGCAATTCAATCAGGGTAAAAGCCGGAAATGCTCGCAACGGGTCGTCAAGATGCGTCGGACGGCGTTTTGAAATCATATAAGATGAATGTGCTGGATACTATTCACTCAACTTCCGTCTTTGCCTAGCCTGACAAATGTCAGGTCTGAATCAATGTCTCCTGCCCTCAAAACAAGATAAAACAGCATATTGACGGCTTTCAGGATTAAACAGGGCTTTCGGGGCAAACGAGGGGGAAACGATTCAGGTGGGTTTTATGGAACGGAACTTCAGGACCGCCTCCGTGCGCGAATGCACATGCAGCTTGCCGTAAATATTTTCCAGGTGCCACCGTACGGTGCCCGTGCTCAAACCCAGCCGGTCGGCAATCTCCTTGTTGGCCAGCCCCATCGCCAGCAACTCGAGGATTTTCCGTTCGCTGGGCCTGAGTTCCTCCATCGCCGCCGCCACCGTGAGCGGCTGCTGGAAGGAAGCGATGACCTTGCGCGCGATTTCGCGGGGCATCGGGACGCCGCCCATCCGGGCCTCGCGCACCGCCGAAACCAGTTCGGCCGGGGTGCAGCGTTTCAACAGATAACCACAGGCGCCCGCGCGCAACGCCGCCGAAATCCGTTCGGTGTCCTCGTAAACCGTCACCATGATGATCTGAACCGCCGGCAGCAGTTTCTTGATCTGGGCGGTGCATTCGATGCCGGAAAGATGCGGCAACTGGATGTCCATCAACACCACCTCCGGCTGATGCTTCGGAATTCCCACCAGCGCCTCCTCGGCGGTGGCACAGGCAAACACGCAGCGGCATTCCGGGTCGGTTTGCACAAAATGTGTCAGGCTTTCCCGGATGGTTTTGTTGTCTTCGACGATGGCGACCCGGATCATAAATTCTCAATTCAAGGGCATGTAAAAGCGCACCGTGGTGCCGCGTCCGGGCTGGCTGGCGATTTCAAAACGCCCGCCCATTTTCTCCAGCCGCGCCCGCATGTTGACCAGTCCGTCCCCGCCCCGACTGGCGGCTTCGGCCACCAACCCCTTCCCGTTGTCGGCGATGGACAGCCGCAACCGGTTGCCAATCAGCCGCACCCCCAGACGGACTTCGGTGGCGTTGGAATGGCGGATCACGTTGGTGAGCGCCTCTTTGAACGCCAGGAAAAATTCATGCCGGTGGACGGACGACACCGCACGGTCAGGCAGGTCAACCGCCCCTTTCAACTGGCAGGCAATGTTCGCCAGTTTCAGGAGCCGGTCTGCATACAGGCAGGAATAGCTTACCAGTGACATCAGGGAATCGTGTTTGGGGTTCATGGCCCAGACAATCTCGTCCAGCGCCGTAACCATCCGCCGTGCCCGGTCGCCAATCTCCTCCAAGTGCCGGCCCAGCCGGTTGTTGGCGTCGGACGCCGACCCCGCCACGGTGACCAGCATGCTGATTTCCGTGATGTCCGACCCGAGTTCATCGTGCAGGTCCTGGGCAATGCGCGCCCGTTCCTGTTCCATCGCCCGCTGGTGCTCCACCCGCTGACGTTCCTGGATCTGGACTTCGAGTTCGGCCGTGCGGGCCTCGACCTTGCGATGGAGCTGGGTGATCCAGAGCACGGTAATGGCCAGCACACAGGCCAGCGCGCCAACGATGATCAACAGCCGTTGCAGTGTCCACCATGGCGGCCGGGCCAGCACCTTGATGTCGGCTGGCGAATTGAGCAGCAACTCAAAGGATGATATGTCCTGCCCCATCGCCCGGTTTCCACCCTGGCCCGAATACACTCCCATCAATTCCAACTGGCTGCCCACCGGCAATGATTCAACCGGCCCGTTCGTGGCATCCAGCCGCGCCACAAAGGTCCGCACCCCGTTCTGGATTTCCAGCACCTGTTCGGTCTGCGTCCCCCGCACGCTCACCAGCACGCCCTTTGCCCGCACACGGGTGGCGTCGTAATCTGATTGGATCATGCTATCAGCCGGCAGGGTTTTCGCCTCGGGTAGCCGGGCCCGGCCGGTTTTGCGCGCCGCCGCCTCGCGCAAAACGGGCGACGCGCCGCTCAATTCCGGGAATCCCACCACCTCCACCAAATCACCCGCCTCCAGTTGCTCCGGTTTTTTCGTGATGAAGCGGAGTCCGTTCCGTCCGTCCGTCATGTAATATTCCGTGTCCCGCACGTACACAATCTGGCCGGACACTTTCACGCGCTGAAACGCGCTCGCCTGCGGGTCGAACAGCAATAATTCCGCCGCCGTCTTCCGGGGGATGGCGAACAGGTCCGCCGGCGCCGGCTGGTCCACCGAAATGTCCGCGCCGTAAATCCGTATCTCGCCCACCTTCACCTCGTGGGTCACATAATCCCAGGAGGCAAGCAAACAACCCCGCACCCGGACGAGGGCGTCTTCATAACTTTCCAACGCTTCGGGTTTCAGGCCGGTCACCCGCAACTCCAGTTTGATGCGGCCGCCTTGCGTGAGCAGGGTCACGCCGTTGGTCTGCACCCCCGTGATGATGCCCTGGATCTCCACGTACTGCGCGTCCAAGCTCCCGTTCAGCAACTGGTCCCAGGTGGGATACACTGGCGTGGGCAGGTGCCCCTCGCCCAGGCTGACGATCTGTTGCGCATCCACAATCGGCGCAAACAAACTCGGGTCCGACACGCCCTGGATTTCCAGAAATTCCCCGATTTGCGGCGGCCCGGAACGGATTTCGGAATGGTCCTCCACGTAAAGTCCGCGGCTGGAATCCTGGAGGACGAACGCCTGGCGCTCCGGCACCACGCAGGTGACCACGCCCCGGATTTTGACCGGGTAACCGCGCTGTGCTTCCTCCCGCTTCAGGCGATGCACTTCGGCGGCCGTCATCAGCACCGGCAACGCCCCCGCATTGGTGCTCATGGGCCCCATCACCTCCCGGTGTGTTTCCATCACCTCAATCTCCTTGCCGCCGGGCACCAGCAAAACGCCGGGGACTCTTTGTCCATCGGCGGTCTCGGCGCCCTGACAGAATCCCACGGCGCGAATCCGGCTGTTCAAAAGCGGCGTGGCCGGCAACTGCGAACCGTCTGCAATTTCCACCCGCATCCGGTCGGCCCCGGCACTCAACTCCAGCTTCACCCCGTCCGGCTGTTCGTTCACAAAGGTCACCTTCCCCGCCACCGCCGCCCATTGGCCATCCTCCCCGTCGCGCAGGGTCTGGCCAATTACAATCTGTCGCGGCGTGGGCAACTCCGCCCGGCCGGTCACCGTCAATTGCAGCGATGGCTCGCCGACGAACAACTGGCTGCCGTCATCCGACTTCGTGTAAAACGTGTATAAACCGTCACGCGGCACTTCCAGGAAACCGGTGAATTGCAACCCGACATGCTCCGGACGCGCCATGACACTGAGATCGAAATTGGTGGTTGTCCCGCTTTTGATCACCGGTTGCTGGCTGAAATCCGTCAGGACTTCCCCCGGGACTTCACAGCAACGATAATCCAGTCCGTTCACCAGATTGCTGGTCCCGCCCGTCGCGTCCGCTTGCATCCGGAACAAGCCGGTGTCGGGAATGTTCTGTCGCGGCAGGCCCGGCCCTTGGTATTCCACCTCCAGCCCGTATTTTTCAACGCCATTGAACCAATCCACGCGGATGGGATGGCGCCCCGCTTTCAGATAAACCGCCCCGGATTTTTCGGTCATCCCATGGATGCCGTTGTTGTCCACCACCGGTCCCCGCGCGCCGAGCCGGAAACCGGCACCTCTACGGGCAATCGTGCCGTTTCCCTCCACGCGCACCCGTTGTCCCGGCTCGACCGGCCGGCCGCCCAGGTCCATTTCCAATTCCACCGCCCCGATTTCATCCTTCAAAACAAATCGTCCCTGCGCCGTATTTGCCCACCAGACGCTCCCTTCCAGACGGATGGAATGACAGACGTTGGGATGCTCCGAACCGAGGCGGGCGACCTGCAGGACATTGGTCACGTCGAATGCCGGCTGGCTGGCCATGCCCGGCTCTGCTGCCTCCGTTTGCGTCACCAATCCTGCACCCAACATCAAGGCGCAACCGGCCAGGACAAGCCGGGACCAAGTCGGGAAGATTGCGCTCATGGCGTCAGCATATTCGCTTGCCTCCGTTTCCGCACCACGAAATGGAAGGCTCGGTGTTTGTTGTCCCGTCGCCGGTGGCCGCAACCAGGCACCATGTTCCGTCGGTCAAAATCCCGCTGGTCAACCGATGCCAGACCGCACTGGTTTTCCAGGCACGAGACGAAAGGTAATTACCAACATCATGGCTTTCCAAACTTTCAATGACTCAACTGGGTTCGATAAAACCGCTGAAGAAAATTCGTCGCCTGAGCGTCCGTGAACTGCCACAGGCCATCCGTGCCGGCCACGTTCGTGCTGATTGGCGTCCAATTCTCCGGCGGTGTCAGGTTCGTGGTTGTTTCCACCCAATAGGTGCTGCCGGGAATGCCCGTAAAATCAAGGGTCACACCGCCCTGGCTGTTGACGGTTACGCCGGAGATGTTTTGCTGCGCCATCAACACCGTAACGATTCCGTTGGTCGTGCCACCGTGGCCGTCGCTGATCGTGTAGCCAAAACGGTCGGTCACATTATTTCCATCGTTGTAATAAATATCGGTACTGTCGCAAGTCACCGTCCCGCCATTGGTGCTGGGAGTGCTGACTCCGGCCAAGGCCAAAGCATCGCCGTCGAGGTCGTTCCAGTTCGTAGCCAGGCTGGCTATCGGAATCGTCAATGGGAATCCGACCAGACGATAATACACTGCCGGATTGGCCGTCGGCGGATTATTGGTCACCACCTGATTCAGCGTGTTGGTGCTGGGTGAATAGTTGGCGTTGCCGGAATACTGCACGGTAATCGTGTTGGTACCGCGCGGCAGCAGCGCCGTGGCCGCACTGGTGGCCGCGCCGCCGGACAACGTCTGGCTGTTGAACGCCACACCGTTGGTCAGGAACAACACTGACCCGCCCAGGGTTGACGGCGTCACATTGGCGGTGAATGACACGGCGGACAAATGCGCCACTGGATTGGCCGATGAACCCAGCAGGACGGAAGAACCGGCCGGGGTGATGTTGGCCGTCAAACCCGTCGGCTGGGTCAGCTTGTAATTGCCTGCCTGCGCTCCGCCGAGCGAGAGGCCGGTCACTGTGACACTGATCCCATTGGCCACATTGGCACTGGCAAACGTGGCGGTGGAGCCGTTGGTCACCAGTGTCACCACATCGCCGCTGACCAGCGTATTGAGTGCGTAACCGTTGGTGTTCAGCGTGGCCGCCGTCGTCCCGTCATAAACCTTGTTGCTGATCGTCAGTCCGGAAACCGTCAAGGCCAAGGTGTTGACCGTTTGTGTCAACGCGCTGGAGGTGCTGGCGCCAAAGGCGCCGTCCCCGGCATAAACCGCCGTGATGGAATGGGATCCGGCGGCGAGTTGGGTGGCGGTGGTATTGAGCGTGGCCTGCCCACCGCTGAGCGGGCCGGTTCCCAAGGTGGTCGAACCATCCATGAAAGTGACGGTTTCACCATTGGTCGGAGCTGGACTTACCGTCGCTGTAAACATCACCGTATTCCCATAAGTCGAGGGATTGGCCGATGATTGGACGGAAGTGGTGGTGGGGGTTGGGGTGCTGGTTGATGCCACCACAAGATCCAGCTGTTTGCTGACAATGTTGGTAACCAGGGTATAGGTGTAGGCCCCGCCCGGTGTTGAACCCAGCGTGGGCAGGCCGCCGCTCAAAGTTCCGGTATAGGTCAACAGCGCGTTCGTACCCGCCCCAAAACCGGAGATGTTGGTCGTCACATTAATGGTGCCCCCCATGGCCAGATTTCCCACGACCGCCACCTGGTTGGTGTTGGGATCCAGGACGTAGTTCAGCACGGTGGTGGGGAACAACATGAAATTGTTGCTGATCGTCAGCGTGCTGTCGGCAATGGTCAGCGGACCGTCATCAAGGACGTTGGTGTTTTTCAATGACGCTTGCGCATTGTAAAAAGCCAGGCTGTTGCCGTAACCGTTCGTCGTCAGACCGTCGAACGTGAACAGCGTGTTGGTCGGTGTGCTGTTGGTGATGACGACCTGCGCGTTGAACAGTGCAAGGCTGGCATTGCCGGCAGGCGTGATCACTTTGGAATCCACAAATTGAACACCACTGGCATTGTAAACGGCAAACGCCGTGGCATTGGTAATTTTGCACTGATTGAAGACGATGTTGGTGGCCGGCAGTTCGGTGCGCGACCAAATAAAGCAATCGGTACCCCCATGTATCGTCACATTGCTAAGGGTGATGTTGCGCCAGACAGGGGTGTTGGCGGTGACGGTGGACACTGTCTGGGTGGCAGCCTGATAAGGGGTAATGCCGCTGGGGGATGAGTCCTCATTGTAATAACTGAAAATGGCGATTGGGGAACCAACATTGGTCATACCGATGTTGTAATAAAAAAGATTCTGAGCGATTCCTCCCTGGCCGCTGCCGCCGCTGGAAGCGTTGTCGGATTTCATGCGGATGCCGTTATCCGTGCCACTGAAAGTGCAGTCAATCACGGTCAGGTTCGACACGCCGCCCTGGGTGTTGCTGCCGATGGACACGCCATGTCCGTTGCCGAAGGTGCAATTGGTGACGACGGTATTGGCAGTGGGCGTCCCACTGCTGCTGGTGCCCAAGGCAATGTTGTCATCCCCCACACTGATCTTGCAGTCCTGCACCCAGCAGTTTGTCCCCACCAGGTCAATGCCGTCGGTGTTATGGGATTGCTGCAAAGTGGGCACACCCGTCGAGGGCGGGGCGGTTTCCGTGATGTTGAGGATGGCAATGTTGCCGCCTTTGCCTTTGAACACGATGTTTTGCCTCGGCGCATTGGAGAGGGTAATGTTTTGGATCAACACCTGGTGGCATCCGCTATCGAAGAAAATCATGTAAGGCCGTCCGGAATAGACGGAACCGCTCGAATTCCACCAGTTCGAGCCCTGGCCGTCAATGATGCCAAAACCGCTGATTTCCAGGTTGGTCAGGCCGCTGGCATAAAAAAGATTTCCATAGGTCTGTCCACCGTAGGCCGGCAAGGTGGTCCAAACGTTGAGGGGTTGCATTTGCAGAGTGGCGTTGGTATCCACCTGAATGTTCACATTGTTTTTGAGCAACAACGGTCCGGTCAAAAAAACCCCGGGGGCGGGTATCCGCACCGTGCCGCCGAGCAGGCCGTTGGTGTTGCCGCCCGCCGCCGCCGCGACGATGGCATTCGAGATGGCCAGCGTGTTGTCGGCTATCCCGTTATTCGTGGCGTTGTAGGGGGCGTTGGTGATGGTGATGACGTTGTTGGTGTTGATGGCCGGCAGGGTTGGCACCGCCGGCACCGTGGGGACCAACGCGAAAAGACCGGCTAACACAAGCGAGAATGACAGATAACGACGCAACATGACTTTTTTACAATGTTTTTGGCTGCAGAATTATACCACGACTTGATTCATTTTGCCGGTTCCAGCATGCAGTCCACAAGTTTCACGTCGGCGTCCTGGACCACATCCGGTTTGGCGATCTCCTTGAAGGTTGAATTATAAATCCGGACGCCGCTGATTTCCGCGCCCGGAAAACCCCGGACGTTCAGCACTCGCGGTGTTTGGGCGACAGTAATATTTTCCATCGCCACGTTGCGCGCGACCGGCTTGTAAATGCCGTTGGTCCCTTCCTCATAAAGAAAATCAATCTGCAGGACGCAATCCGCCACCTGGCCCACCTTCACGTTCCGCATGAAGATGTTTTGCAGCACCCCGCCCCGCACGGCATTGGATTTCAGCCGCAACGCGCAGTTCAGGCGCGGGCTGCTCATCTCGCAGTTCTCCACAAACACATTGCTGCAACTGCCGGAAATTTCGCTGCCGATGGCGGTGCCGGCGTGGCCGTCGCGCATCGTGCAGTCGCGGATGATCAGATTCACCGAGGGCACGCCGAGGCGGCGGCCGTCGTCGTTGCGGCCGGACTTGATGGCGATGCAGTCGTCCCCGGTGTCAAACAGGCATTTTTCAATCAGCACGTCACGGCAGCTTTCCGGGTCGCAACCGTCATTGTTGGCGCCGTGCGAAACGATGTCCAGGCCGCGCACGATGACATTGGTGCACAGCACCGGGTTGATCTCCCACATGGGCGAGCGGCGGATATGGACGCCTTCCACCATCACGTTGCGGCAGCGGTTGAACTGGATGAAATTCGGGCGCAAATAATCGCCTTCGCCAAACCGGCGCTGTTCGACGGGCACCCCGTCGGCGGCCATTTTTTTGAGCCGTTCGTTGGCGGCCTTTTGACTGCGGGCACCGGCGCCCTTGCCGCCCTTCCATGCGAGCCAGTTTTCCCCGGTCGCCTGGCCATCCAATGTGCCCGGGCCGGTCACCGCGACATTGCTCTGGCCGAAGGCATAGATGAACGGTGAATAATTATAACATTCAACGCTTTCAAACCGGCTGAAAACCGCCGGCAGATAGGCCCTGGGCTCCGTGCTGAATTCTAATGTCGCGCCGGCGTCGAGATGCAAATTCACCCCGCTTTTCAAATGAATCGCGCCGGTGAGAAACCCTCCGGCGGGAACAATCACGCGTCCGCCCCCCGCTTGCGCGCACGCGTCAATCGCATTGCTGATCGCCGTCGTGCAATCCATCCGGCCCCCGGCCACCGCGCCGAAATGGGTGATCACAAAATCGCGCGCGGGGAATTTTGGCGGAACGATGCGCTTCAGAATTTCCGGCACTTGGGCCCATTCGCCCGGCGTGTCCGGCACGGCAATGGATCCGGCGGTGACCGTGAAGGCGGCGCCAGCGAGCGAAACGGCGATTGACAGGACCTGAACTTTGCAAACTTGAGCTTTAAGAATCATCGGACTTGCCAAAAAAAACGGGTGCTGGAAGGCACCAGCACCCGTTGAAACCCCGAACTCAACTTACCCACGCACACGGCGAAAACGCGCCACGAAACCGAGCAAGCCCAAGCCCGCCAGTGCAAGAGTGCAAGGTTCAGGCACCGCTTCTGGTGTTACAGACGCCCAACTCGTGCCAATAAGAAGGTTGCCAATATCAAAATTGCCCGCAGCGGACGACGACTGGGCTTTGAAGCCAACATCCGCCACCGAGGTTATGGCGGTCGCTGTGGACTGCGTCGCGGCAGGCGTTCCTGGCTGGCTGCCACCGGGCGTAGGATCCACATAAAGGTTCACCACCGGCGCGGAGCCAAGGGTCAATTCCTCGACGATGAAATAAGTTGTGTTCAATGACAAAGCGCTGCTGTAGACGGCGCCACTGCCGCCGCCGGTGGTTCTGACGCCTATTTTCCAGCCGGTGCCCGAAGCCCCCACATAAGTTGACAGGGCATCACTACTCCCGCTTGGGACGGTCGTACCGGGATTCAATGCGCCAATATAGTTGTTGGCGGTGGGAAGCGCAGTGCAATCAATGAGAAAGGAATAATAGATGCTGCCGCTGGTCACGGCACTGTAGGTGTTGACAGTGCTGTTAGCGGCGACGCCCGAAGTATAAACCAACTCGTAGCCGGCCAGTCCCTGCAACCCGGCATAGGTCAGAGTCCCGCTGCCAATCGACAAGTCGGTATTTCCCCCGGTCCACGCTACAGTGCTGCCAGGGTTGATATTGCCGCCAAGTTCGGTTCCCGGCGTGTAGTTGAAACCTTCTGAAAATATAAGCTGGGCATGAACACTTTGAAAGGCCAAACAGGTGGCGGCAATCGCAACCAGTCTGCCAAATACTAAACGCGAATAATGCAGGGTTTTCATATGTTTTCTCCGATTTCTGATGGTTATTTTAACCAGATTAACACATTGCCCGCATTTGTCAGTCTCGTTTCAGTGCAAACCTGTTTGAAAATTGAGAACTGCGCCCGCAAGGCCGCAACCGGCAACCAGGATGTTAATTCCCGTTTTTCAAACCCTCGACCTGTGCATTTTTTATTGCAAACGGAGGGCCCTCGTTCACTGACACGGTCACATTCTTTAGTTGGATGCCTTTGGCGTTGCGAATCTCGAAGCTTTTTGCGGCGGAAATCTGGACGTTTTCAAGGACCACGTTCGATATCATGCTCTCCGGCAGGCCGGTGATGATGCCCGCCACCCGGGGGCAGGTTGCCTTCAGATTGCTGATGTGGATGTTGCGGAAAACCGGCGTGCTGCTGTCGACGGCGGGCGTGGAATCACTTCCGGCCCCGGCGGTTCGTGCCGTGTCCCCGGCGGAATTGTTCATGTAATAACAGGTCAACGTGATGGCCGGATTCACGTTCTTCATGGTGATGTCGCTGTAACTGATATTCTCCACAATCCCGCCCTTGCCGCGCTGGGATTTGATGCGGATGCCGTTCTCGGTGTTTTCAAAAGTGCAGTTTTTCACGGTCACATTGCGCACCCCTCCGCCGGTCTCGCTGCCGATGGACATGCCGTGGCCGTGCAGAAACGTGCAGTCCGTCACCGTGATGTCTTCGCTGGCGAACTTGCGGCCGGCCACTTCCCTTCCCGCCTTGATTGCCACGTTGTCGTCGCCCACGTCAATGCGGCACCGGGTGATCAAAACGTTCCGGCAACTGCTCGGATCAATCGCATCGGTGTTGGCCGCGCGCTCCGGCGCAAGAATGGTTGCATTGGAAACAACCACTGCTTCGCATTCCGTCGGCACAAAATGGAACTTGGGCGAATTTTGCACCGTGAGGTTTTCCAGGCGGACGTTTTTGCAGCGGGTCAGCCCAATCAGATTCGGGCGCGGCAGTGTGTAGCCGGAAACTTTCCGGCGGGCTTTTTCGGCTTCCTCCCACCAGACCGCGCCGTTGCCGTCAATCGTGCCCTGGCCGGTGAATGTCACGTCCGTCAAATCCTTGCCGCTGATGAACGCGACGAAATCGGCGCTTTTGGCCTTGAGCCAGTCGCCCCCGCCCTTGAGAAAATCCGATTGCACCGGGGAAGCGAGCAGCGTGGCGCCCGCTTCGAGCAGCACCGTGGTCTGGCTGCGGACGGTGATCGGCGCGCTCAGATTAATTCCCGGCGGATATTTCACGGTGGCG
>JBKQOA010000129.1:0-14672 GCA_052145735.1 Limisphaerales bacterium | reverse complement strand
GTTTTGAAGCAACGGCCGCACTTCGCCGGATGCGCCGTAGGCGGCTGGTTATCGCCGCCTGCTATTCGCAGGCTGAATTGTGGCCTTGATGTCACTCTATTATGCGAGACTCAATAGAGGAGAACTGACCCAACCTCGCGCTGCCGCTGGCAGACTGGAACATCATCGCCACCAATCCGTTCGGCCCCGGCGGCGGGTTCAGTTTCACCAACGCGATGAGCGGGTCGGCGCCGAATTTGTTCTATCTGCTGGAGGCGCCATAAACCGCGCCGCTTTGATCCTGGCCCCGGCCTGCCGAACCTGACCCTCACGTTTCCTGGTCCGAACAACGTCAAGGTTTCCTGGCTGAATACGATTCAAACTGCGTATATTCTGTGGCGTGGTCCCTCAGACGCATACGTTTCTTCAGTCCAGCAGGCGTCATCCCAGCCGTAGGTATAGATAACCTCGATTTTGTATTGCATGATTTATTCAAAGCACAAACGGGTTGTGCCGGCAAGTTTGGTCTTGCCAATACTCTCAAAGCTGGCCAGGTGTATATGCCGAGCTATGAACAAAATCTATTTTCTCCGGCTGGATGAAAATGATCTCGGACAAATCATCGAGGGTTGGATCGGTGGAAATGGACCTGCTCGCGCCCGCTCGCTCGGTCCTCACTGACCTTCGCCCCTGCCGAATTCCTTTCGCCGATCCCCAACCGGCTCAAGTCGTGTAATCTGTGTCTATGGCTGATGTCTTTTCAAAACGGAAACGATCCGAAGTGATGTCGCGGATTCGTGCGGCGCTACGGCAACCACCCGGGCGTTGCGGCGAAGTTGCGCCGGATGAGTCCAGGTCGCAACGTGTTGGTGCCGTCGGCCTGATCAAGAATCCAGCCCGCCGTCGCGCCCACGTCGTGCATGGCCTGTTCCAGCACGCGGGCGGCGTGGGCCTTGTCGCCGCGGCCCGCCTTGATTTCCACCGCCACGCGTTCAGAACCGCGCTCGATCACGAGGTCAATCTCCGCCCCGTCCGCCGTGCGCCAGAAAAAGAATTGCGCGTGCGGATGCCGCAGTTTCTCGCGCCGGATGAGGTCTTCGAGCACGAAGGTTTCCCAGCTAGCACCGTGCGCCGGATGGTTGCGCACCTCGTCAAGCGTACCGAGGTTGAGCAGGTGGTGGAGCAGGCCGGAGTCGCGCAGATAGATCTTCGACGCCTTGACGAGACGCTTGCCAACATTGCGAAAGTAGGGCGGCAGGCGGCGGAGAATAAAGGTCTGCTCAAGGATGTCGAGGTGCCGCGCGATGGTGTGATGCGAGACGCCCAGCGAGGCGCCGAGCGACGCGGTATTGAGCATCCCGCCCTGCCCGTGAGCCAGCATCGTGAGCAGGCGGCGGAGAAAAACCGGGTCCGCCTGCACGCCGAGCCACGGCAGGTCGCGCTCCAGATAGGCGCGCAGGTAGGCTTCCCACCAGCCGCGAAAGTTGCCGCGCAGGGCATCGGGAAAGCCGCCGCGCAGCCAGAGATCAGTCCAGCGTTTCTTGGGCGTGCCCGGCGTGACTTCGGCCACGGTCAGCGGATCGAGTTCGAGAATGCCGATGCGGCCGGCGAGCGATTCGGACACCTGCCGGATGAGGGCCGGTTGCGCGGAGCCGAGCAGGATGAACCGCCCGTGCCGGCGGCGGTCGCGGTCTATCAACCCGCGCAACGCCGCGAACACCGCCGGCACGCACTGCACTTCGTCGAGCACCAGCGCGCGGGCGCGCGCGGTGAGGCGGCTTTCGATCTGGAAATGCGGGTCGTCGGCGAACAACTGGCGCACGTTGGGCTGCTCCAGGTCCAGATAGGGCGCGGCCGGAAAAGCGGCGCGGGCCAGGGTGGTCTTGCCCACCTGTCGCGGGCCGAGAATGAGCACGGCGGGAAACTGGCGGGCGAGGCCGCGCAGACGGAGGGCATGAAGGCGATTCCACATGCCCCGCATTTTGGAAGTATTGCTTCCAAAATCAAGGCCAAAGTTTCCAAGGCACAGCGGGCAACGCCCGAATCTCTCCACCTTCAACTCTCCACCGGCTAAATGGCTGACGTTTTCACCAAATCCAAACGTTCGGAGGTGATGTCGCGCATCCGTTCGCGCGGGAACCGGGACACGGAACTGGCGCTGGCCCGGCTGTTGCGCGCCAATGGAATTTCGGGCTGGCGACGACAGGTGGAAATTCGTGGCAGGGATGCCGCGCTGCGGCGTCCCCGGCCCGTGCAGGGCCGGAACACTTCGGGAACGGTGGCGACGCTGCACGCGTCGCGGACATCGCAGCGCGATGTCCCTACCTTTCGCGTCCGGCCGGATTTTGTGTTCCTCAAGTCGCGCACGGCAATCTTTGTCGACGGTTGCTTCTGGCATGGTTGTCCCAAGCACGCGACCAGACCGGTGAACAACCGCGCCTTTTGGCGGCGCAAACTGGCGGGGAACAAAGTCCGCGACCGGCTCGTGACGCGAACCTTGCGGGCGCTAGGCTGGCGGGTGGTGCGTATTTGGGAACATGAACTTGCGAAAAGGAACAAGGCGCAACTGCTCCGGCGAATTCTTGCGCGGACATCCGACACGAATGTTTCATCCATTTGACGCGTAAACTCGTTTTACCACGTCGCCGCTAAATCCAAAAAGCTTTGTGCCTTCGCGTCTTCGTGGTTTAATTGCCGGGCATGTTTTCAACGGGAATCAAATCGGTCCATTTTGTCGGCATCGGCGGCACCGCCATGGCGTCCGCCGCCGCCGCCATGCAGGACAAGGGCTATGCCGTCAGCGGCTCGGACCAGAACGTCTATCCGCCCATGTCCACCTTCCTCGCCGCCAAACAAATCGAGGCGATGAATGGCTACGCGGAACGCAACCTGGCGCACAAGCCGGACCTCGTCGTCATCGGCAACGCCATTTCCCGCGGCAACCCGGAGGCCGAGTTCGTGCTCGACCACAAGCTGCGCTATTGCTCGCTGCCGGCGTTGCTGGCGGAATTCTTCATCCGCGGCAAACGCTCGCTGGTCGTCGCCGGCACCCACGGCAAGACCACGACGACCTCGCTGCTGACGTGGGTGTTCGAGCACAACGGGCTGAACCCGAGCTATCTCATCGGCGGCATCCCGAACAACCTCAGCCAGGGTGCGCGGTTCACGAACAGCGAGTGGTTCATCGTCGAGGGCGACGAGTACGACACCGCGTTTTTCGACAAGCGCAGCAAGTTCATCCATTACCAGCCGGAAGTCGGCATCGTCAACAACCTCGAATTCGATCACGCGGACATCTTCGACAACCTGGACGCCATCAAAAAAACGTTCTCGCATTTCATCCGACTCATCCCGCGCAACGGCCTGCTGCTGGGGAACGGCGACGATCCGAACCTCGCCCCGCTGCTGGACGTGACCCATTGCCCCGTCCAGCGTTTTGGCCTGGGGGAAAACAACAAGGTGCGGGCCTTCAACCTTCGTTTCGGGCCCACGGCGACGGAATTTGAAATCCCGAGCTTTAAATTCCACCTGAACCTGGTCGGCGAACTGAACGTGCGGAACGCCCTGGCGGTGATCGCGTGCGCGAAACATTGCGGGCTGAAAAACCACCAGATCCAGTCTGCGTTCGACACGTTCACGGGCATCAAACGCCGGATGGAGGTGCGCGGCATTGCCGGCGGGGTGACGGTGGTGGACGATTTTGGCCATCATCCGACGGCCATTCGCGAAACCCTGAAGGCGCTGCGCTTGAAATATCCGCGCGAGAAAATCTGGGCCGTCTTCGAGCCGCGCAGCAACACGACGCGGCGAAACGTGTTTCAATCCGAACTGGCTGGCGCATTCGCTGATGCCGATGCGGTTGTGGTGGCGGAAGTGGCGCGGCTGGAACAGCTCCTGCCGGAGGAACGGCTAAATCCCGAAAAGCTCATGGAGGATTTGAAAGCGGCCGGCAAGAACGCGGCCTACCTGCCCGACGTGGAAGCCATCATCGCGCACGTCGTAAAAAACGCGCAGGGCGGCGACATCGTTGTGACTTTCAGCAACGGCGGTTTCGGCGGGATTCACGGGAAATTGTTGGAGCGGCTCAACCGGCGGTAGCGACCGGCGCGCATTTGGTTCGTCCGGGAACATTTACAGCCGGCCACAAAAAGGTTAGCCTAGGCAAACATGCAATCCGCATCCGGGTGGACGACAACCACTTCAACGGGTCCAAAACCCTGGCGTGAATGGGCCTGGCTCTGCCTCGGCAATTGCATTTTCACAGCGGTTCTCCAACTGGGTTACGTTCTGGGCATCTCCCTGGACCTTCACGGCCCGGCCCGTCTGGCTTTCGGGATGGCCCTCGTGAGCCAGGCCGGTTTTCTGAATCTCATTCCCGCCCTATTGACCGCCTGGCCGTTGCTCCGCTGGCGGCGCCGGACTGCGGCGCGACTCTTCGCCGGAGTGATGTTCGCACTGTTGCAGGTGGCCTTGCTCGCGGACATGGTCGTGTTCCGGCTGTTTCAGCGGCATTTCGACGGCGACGTTTGGAACCTGCTGACCACCAAAGGCGCCAGTGACAGCATGCGGGTCGATCCCGCCAGCGTGATAATGGCCACGGCCATTGTGTTCGCCGTCATCGGCGGCAGCCTGGCCTTTGCCCTGTGGGCCGCACCAAGACTGGCGCCCCGGCGGTTGCGGTTTGGATTGGCAACGATTCTCCTCGCCTTCCTCGTGGAGCGAACCGCCTTTGCGACGATGGACCTATGGGACAACTCGGTGGTGCCGACCGTAAGCGAAACACTGCCGCTGTATCAACCCTTGACGCTCAAATCCCTGGCCAAAAAGTTTGGCTACATCTGCAGCGAACCCTACGTGCCGCCGAACAGCCTCGGATTGCTCCAACTGCCCAAGCGCCCGCTCGGCCTGGGACCGGAGCCGCGCGAACCGAACATCCTGTTCATCGCCATCGAGGGCGGCCGGGCCGACGCGCTCGACGACAAGACCATGCCCAATCTGTCCCAACTCAGCCGGGACAGCTTCCGCCTCACGCGGCATTTCTCGACCGGCAATGAAACCCGCTTTGGCATCTTCGGTCTGCTGTATGGGATTCCGGGGACCTACTGGCACCGGGCGCTGGCGCAGGGGGTGAGCCCGCCGTGGCTCGACCTGCTGGCCAGCCGCGGCTATGAATTCAAAATCATGAGCTGCACGGACCTTCACTTCCCGGGGTTCCGGAAGACCTGTTTTTTGAAGCGGGAATCCGCCATCACGGACCAGTGGAATTCGCCGCATTTGGATCGGGACCGGTTGATGACCGACAGCTTCGTCACCTACCTGGAGGACCGCGCCAGCCGGCCAGCCCGGCCGGGTCCGTTCTTTGGGTTCCTTTTCTTCGATGCGTCGCACCAGCCATACGAACATCTACCGGAGGACAGCATTTATGCAGGCGCAAAATCCGGGGAGATCAATTATCTGGCACTGACCGTGTCCCCCGCCGGAGCCCAGGCCTTGAAAGGCTCTTATCTCAATGCCCTGCATTACATCGACCGGCAGATTGGCAAAATTGTGAAAACGCTCCAGGACCGGGGCGAATACGAACGAACCATCATTGTCGTGGCTGGCGATCACGGGGAGGAATTCGGTGAATTGGGGCATTTTGGCCACGGCAGCACCTTCAACCATTTTCAGACGCAAACCTTTGCTGTATTGCACCTGCCGGGAGAAACTCCCCGGGTCATCGATAGCGTGACTTCACACGTCGATTTTGTGCCGTCGGTGCTGGCCTGGATGGGCATCACCAACGCGCCCGGAGATTACACCACGGGCGAACCGATCCAGGGGCCGGCAACCCGGAACTGGACCCTGATGGCAAGCTGGCAGGACACCGCGCTGTTCGATGGGGACAGCATTACGGTTTTTGAGCAGTCGCGAACGCGCTATTTGGACCTGAATGGCCACGAACTGCCAAAGTCCGATCCGCGCCGCGCGTCCAGCGCCGAAACCGCCCGGGCTTTGCAGGAAGTCCGGTTATTTTTGAAATAAGGCCGTGCGGTGTTCCGACCCCAACGTTCGACCTGCCAAACTTGTTGCGTTGATGTTTGGGAGCTTCCCTGAAACGTCCAGCCCCTTACCCATGCAAGTAAACGTGCTAATTTTTCAACCGGCTTCCGCTGTTTCCTTGAAAATCGTGCGGTGCGCGTCCATGCTGAAGCGTTGTGTATTGTGCCGCGTGCCCTTGGCAAAATGCCCGGACCGCGCGACACAGGAAAGACGATGATGTCATATCGAGCCTGGTTTCAATGCATCAACCCGGAGTGCGGGCAGACCTACCCGCTCAACTCCATCGTGTATCAATGCCAGCGCTGCCATTCGCTGCTGGAGGTGCAGCACGATCTCAAGGCGTTGAAACGCCGCAGCGCCGCCAGCTGGAAAAAGCTATTCGAAGATCGCTACATGAGCAACGAATGGCCCTACGGCTCCGGCGTGTGGGGCAAGAAGGAATGGCTCCTGCCGCAGATTAAAAACGACGACGTGGTTTCGCTTTACGAAGGCGGCACCAATCTTTTCTGGGCCGAGCGCTTCGGCAAAATCATCGGGCTCAATGAGCTTTGGATCAAACTCTGCGGCAACACCCACAGCGGCTCGTTCAAGGACCTTGGCATGACCGTGCTGGTTTCGCAGGTCAAACAGATGATTTCCGAGGGCGCGCCCATCAAGGCCGTCGCCTGCGCTTCCACCGGCGACACCTCGGCGGCTTTGGCGACGTACTGCGCCGCCGCCGGCATCCAGTCCATCGTCCTGCTCCCGCGCGGCAAAATTTCGCTGGCCCAGCTCATCCAGCCGATTGCCAACGGCGCGCTGGTGCTGTCGCTGGACACCGATTTCGACGGTTGCATGAAGGTCGTCCAGGAAATCACCAAGGACGAAACGCTTTATCTGGCCAACTCGATGAATTCACTGCGCGTCGAGGGCCAGAAAACCGTGGGCATTGAGATCGTCCAGCAGTTCGACTGGCAGGTGCCCGACGTGATTATCATTCCCGGCGGCAATCTCGGCAACGTCTCCGCGCTCGGCAAGGGCCTGATGATGATGAAAGACCTCGGCCTGATTTCGAAGCTGCCGCGCATCGTCGTGGCCCAGGCCAAGCGGGCCAATCCGTTGTATCGCTCATATCTGAAAAATTTTGAAAGTTTCGCACCGATCCAGGCGCAAAAAACTCTGGCCAGTGCCATTCAGATCGGCAATCCGGTCAGCATTCAAAAGGCGATCCGCACGTTGAAGCAATTCAATGGCATCGTCGAACAGGCCACCGAGGAGGAACTGGCCAACGCCGCGGCACTGGGTGACCGCACCGGCATGTTCAATTGCCCGCACACCGGCGTGGCGCTGGCGGTGCTCATCAAGTTGCTCAAGGCCGGCAAGATTGACAAAAAAGAACGCGTCGTCGTCATCTCCACCGCGCACGGCCTGAAGTTTGTGGAAATGAAGGTGAAGTATCACCAGAAGAAACTGGATTTCCCGTGCCGCCACGTGAACCAGCCGATTGAACTGCCGGCGCGCCTCGACGCGGTGAAGGACGCGCTCAAAAAGGCGCTCAAGGAAAGGAGCCGGTTCGATGTCTAGCTGTCCGTTTAAAAAACCATTCCGTTGTAGGAGACGAGGTAACGAGTCTCAAATTTCCACGGTTTGGGAAAGCCAAGTCAGAGACTCCTCACGTCGTCTCCTACTTGTTTTTTGAGCCGCCAACTTCCGAAACACTGATTTGTTCAATGAGTTCCAAAAAACAGAATTTGCAAAAGTGGGGTCCGGCGACGCTGGCGATTCACGGCCACGGCAAACATCGCAAGGCGCACCACGCCGTTTCCACACCCATCGTCCACACCTCGAATTACAGCTTCGGGTCCACGTCCGAAGTGTTCGAATTCATGCAGGCCAAAGGCCAGGGCCGCGTCATCCGCGAGCACGAATACGGCCGCTACGGCAATCCCACCCAGCAGGAGACCGAGCGCAAGCTCGCCGCCATCGAAGGCGCCGAACGCGCCATCCTGTTCTCCACCGGCATGAGCGCCGTCATCCTCACGCTCATGGCCTACATGAAAAAGGACGGCCACATCATCTTCACGAGCGATTGCTACCGGCAGACGCGCGATTTTGCGACGAACGTGCTGGGGAAATTCGGGGTTCAGTCCAGCCTGGTGGACCCGACGGCGGCAGCCATCGAAAAAGCCATCCGGCCCAACACCAACATCATTTTCACCGAATTGCCGACCAATCCCTACCTGCGCGTGCCCGACCTCCCGGCCATCGTGAAGGTGGCCAGGCGCCACAAGCTGCTCACGATGATTGACGCGACGCTGGCCACGCCCTTCAACATCCGGCCGCTGGAACTGGGCGTGGACATCGTCATCCACTCCGCCACGAAATATCTTGGCGGCCACAACGACCTGCTGGCCGGCGTCACGCTCGGCGGCCACAAGCAGCTCGAAGACCTGAACAAACTGCAACGGATGATCGGCTCCATTCCCGGTCCCCTCACCTGCTTTCTGCTGGAACGCGGATTGAAAACCTTCGGCCTGCGGATGGAGCATCACAACCGGGCCGGCCTCGAAATTGCAAAGTTCCTCGAAGCACATCCCAAAATCAAAAAAGTCTGGTATCCCGGATTGAAATCACACCCGGATTTTCACGCCGCCAGGATGCAGATGCGCGGGTTCGGCAGCGTCATCAGTTTCCTGGTGAAAGGCGATGACAAGGAAACGCGGCGGTTCATTGACTCGCTGGAACTCTTTCTCATCACGCCCAGCCTCGGCGGTTCCGAGAGCCTCGTCACCCAGATGTCCATGATGTCGTTCTTCGATTATCCGGTGGCCTACCGCAAATCCCTCGGCATGGTGGACAACCTCGTCCGCATCGCCCTCGGCCTGGAAGACGTGGAGGATTTGGTCGCCGATCTGAAGCAGGCGCTGGCAAAGGTTTGAAATTTGGGCGGAACCAGCGCAATCTCTTGCCCAGCGGACTGCGAATTCCTGCCAGTGAGGCGTTGGCATTAGGTAGGGACGCGTTCCACCCGCGTCCCCATCTTTCTCTCAATCATTTGTCCACCGCAGTTCGTGGACGCGCCCCTGATATGGCCATTCATCCGGACTCGTTACCAGCTTTTTCCGCAGCGGATTTTCCCGCACATAATCCAGCTTCTCCTCGTATTCTTTGCGGTTGCGGATCCGATGATGAAACGACTTTCGCTGCCAGGCCCATGGTTGGTCGAGGTGGCGTCGGCTGAACTGCCTCTTCCAAAACTCAATCCATTGATCAATGCCGAAATGCAGGTCGCGCGGGGCGCAAAAGAAATGCAGATGATCCGGCATGAGCAGATAATAGCCGGTGAGCCACGCGTTCGCCTCCTCCCGCCAAAGTTTCGCGAGCGAATCTTGCACAATGGCACTGGCCATCCAAGGCACAGTGTCCTTGGCGTTGACCGTGACAAAGAAAATGTCTGGCTGCCCGGAAAAGATGTGCGCGCCGGCGGTGGGTGTCCGGCGTCCAACGTCAGGATAAATTCCCTCACCACGGCTCATGGCCAAATGGTGAGAAATCGGCGGGCGGACAAAAAGAGAAAATTCAAGAATATGGGGACGCGGGTGGAACGCGTCCCTACCTCAAATTATCCCGCACCGGCTATTCTCCCAAGCATTCACTGCGCTTTTTCCTGTTCTGCCTTCTGTCTTCCGTATTCCGCATTCCCGCCTTCACCCGACTCCGGTGCGACCGGCTGCAGAGCCAGTTGTTCCGGCGGATTCGTGGCCAGGCCGGGTTCGGCGGTGACCGGCCCGGGCGGCTTCTCAACGACGATCCGGCGGAGTTCATCTGCGGCTGGCAAACCTTCCAAACTGCTCAAACCAAAGTATTCGAGGAACAACGCGGTGGTGCCGTAGGTTGGCGGGCGGCCCACCACCTCGGCGCGGCCCATGGCCTCCACCAATCCGCGTTCCATGAGCGTCTGCATGGTGGCGTCCACGTTCACGCCGCGGATCTGCTCCACCTCGGCGCGGGTGACGGGCTGGCGATAGGCGATGATGGCCAGCGTTTCGAGCGCCGGCTGCGACAGCCGCGGCGGGCGGGCTTTGATGCCCACCAGCGCGCGGAGCCATGGCGCGTAATCCGGCTGGGTGACGAATTGCCATGAACCCGCGACACAAGCGAGGCGGTAACTGCGCGCGGCGGTTTCGTGGTCGCGCGCCAGTTCTTCGAGCGCCAGCGTCAGTTCGGCATCCTTGACTTTGCCCAGCGATTTGGCGGTGGCGTCGGCGCCGTCAGCGTCGGCGGCCGCGGCGAGCACGTCACGAAGTTCCTTCACGCTCAGCGGTTTTTGCGCGGAGAACAACAGCGATTCCAGAATGAATTTAAGTTCCATTTTTGATATACGATTTACGATTGACGCGGAGCCTCACCTTGTGGAGCCGTCTCACTGGCGGCAACGGCTGTCTGAGCAGGCACGGTTTCAGGTGTTGCCGGCGTATTGCTCTGCGCCGGGGCGGGGCCCGGCGCTCCAACGGCCGCAACGCGGCGGATTTCTATCTCGCCAAATTCCTCGAGCTGGACGCAAACGAGCTGGCGCAGGCGGATCAGTTCCAGCAAGGCCAGGAAGGTGCAGACCACTTCGGAACGGCTGGCGGCGCCCGCAAACAATTCGGCGAAGCGCACGATGCCGCGTTCGGCCATCATGCGCAGGACAAATTCGATTTTTTCGCTGACCGTCCATTTGTCCTCGAAAATGTCGCCCAGGTTTTCGCGCTGGCTGAAGCGTTGCAGCACGCCGTTGACGGCGTTGAGCAGGTCGAAAATGGAAACGTCCGGTTTGGGCGGCGGGGCGGCATTCTCAAATTCCAGCCTGCCAGGCACGCGCGGAAAAATGTTTTCCTGTTGCCCCTCCAGCACCTGCAGGCGCGCGGCGGCGTCCTTGAACTTCTTGTATTCGACGAGCTGGCGGATGAGTTCCCAGCGCGGGTCTTCACCCTCCTCCTCGCCCTCGACCTGCACCTGCTGGTCCACCGGCAGCAGCTCGCGGCTCTTGATGTACATCAGCGTCGAGGCCATCACGAGAAACTCGCCGGCAATCTCCAGATCGAACTGGCGCATCAGTTCGATGTATTCGATGAACTGGGTGGCGAGCCGGGTGAGGTTGACCTCGTAGATGTCCACCTCCTCCTTCTTGATGAGGTAGAGGAGCAAATCGAGCGGGCCTTCGAAGACCTCGAACTGGACTTTGTATTCCGCCATGAACCCAAAAATTCTAGAGCGGGCGCAGGAGCTTGGCAATGGCGGAACGCGAATGAAACGCGGGTCATCGCGCCTGTCTTTTCATGAATGTGACCCAACGTTGAGTTGCAGCTGCCCAGGTCCCACAGCGCGGTCGTGATGCGTCAGAATGTTGCTGGCCCCTGAAATGAAGCCGCCGGGAAACGTAACCAAGGGGGTTAACCGGCGGCTTGGGGCCAATGTTCTTTAGTGCCTGTTGACACTGTCGGCGTTTGGCTGATTAATTCAAGTAGAACTTATTCACAAGGTAAGTCATACTGAAAATCCCACCGATCAAGGAACCCATTCGGTTGGCAAGACGTTTGAGAATCACCAGCACTCCGTTGCCGTGTTCATTTTTCACTTCAATTTCAGTCGCATCCACAGCACATACAAGCAAACCCCTGCAATGGCCGCTGGTTTGACTGACCACTCTTGGAATATTGAGGATTTGCTCAAATCAACCCTGTAATGCACCACGTCCCAAATCAGGACACAGCCAAAAGACAAAGTTTCTTGACTAATAACTCAAACAATAGCAAAACAGGTGAGGTTACAGACGGAATGGGTGTAAAAATCAGGAGTTAATGCTATGAGCCGAATCACTGGTCAGGTTTGTGAGATTTCCGGAGTCTATCGTGCGGTTGGAAATTGCGGGCATTCTGTTGAACGGGTCATTCCTCAGGGACAAGCGTTTCCCCCTTGTGAATATTGCCGGGAAAAGGGTAACCGCAAGGACATCACCTGGGTTTTGGTGGTGGAAACTCAAGCCAGGTAGTCGCCCACCCAAATCTCAGCCCATCCCGCCCAAGGCGTGGGACGGTCTTCGACAAAACGACGTTGGCGTTCAGCCATTTTCACCAACCGGGGCGCATTGATGGCAATGCAGAGGGTCTGGAAGGGCTGTCCTGTTTTTAGACGCTGACGAAACATCTGCCATTCAACTCCGAGGGCGAATGCGACTTCTGAACTGACCCCGTTTAACGAGGTGTCCTCCGAATTAAACGGTTCTACCAATTCAAAATCGTCCTCGTTCATTTCCTTCATTGGCCATGGTTAGAGCAAGAACCATGCTAAGGCCCAAGGAAAAGGATTTTCAATGAAGAGCGGCCAAATCATACCGGGGAGCCGCCTGCCATCGTGCCAATTTTGAGACCCAAGAGGGTCGCAGTCAAAATTGCGCCGCGCCACCGCCAACACAGCCGGACAACCATGCCCGGCGGACTCCCCAATGCACCGCCGTTTCATCGGCCGGATACCGCTTACCCCTTGATCTTTATCGCCGTGTCACGGCGCGCCCTGATTCGTGCCTGGTTTGGGCCAAAAAAAGTTTTGACACTTTTGGGTATTTATATCACTTTATCCGCATCCGTTGATTTGACGGACTCATGAAGAGTGGCTGAGGGACTGGCCCGCTGACGCCACGGCAACCGGTTGGAATTCAATTTCAATGCAGGTGCCAAATCCAGCCCCGGCGGGTGCCGGGGGAAAATGAGAAGAGCACAAAAGCTTTGTCAGCCCCTTCTCATCCATGAGTCGGGGCTTTTTGTTTGCCCAATGTAGCGTCCGGCCTGTGGCCGGAAAAATCGGCGCACAGCGCCGACACTACAACAAAGAAATTTTATGAAAGAACACGATGGTTTCATGAAGGCGCTCAAGTGCCGCGAGTGCGGGCGGGAATATCCGCTCACCGCGACACACGTGTGCGAGTTCGACTTCGGCCCGCTCGAAGTCGTTTACGACTATGAGCGCATCAAAAAGTCGCTGACGAAAGCGGCCCTCGAATCGCGGCCCGAAACGATGTGGCGTTACCGCGAGCTGTTGCCGGTGGCCAACGAGCCTACTGTCGGCCTCCAGGTCGGCTTCACGCCGCTGGTCAAGGCCGACCGGCTGGCGAAGAAACTGGGCATCCGCGAATTGTGGATCAAGAATGACACGGTCAACTACCCCACCCTGTCGTTCAAGGACCGGGTCGTGAGCGTGGCGTTGAGCCGGGCGCGCGAGCTGGGCTTCGACACCGTCGCCTGCGCCTCGACCGGCAACCTGGCCAATTCCGTCGCCGCCAATGCCGCATCCGCCGGAATGAAATCCTATGTGTTCATCCCATCGGATTTGGAACACGGCAAAATTCTGAACTCGCTGGTTTACGGTGCGCACGTCATCGGCATCAAGGGCCACTACGACGAGGTGAACCGCCTGTGCGCCGAGATTGCGGGCAAATTCGGCTGGGCGTTTGTGAACGTGAACATGCGGCCGTATTACGCCGAGGGTTCCAAGAGCATGGCGTATGAGATTGTCGAGCAACTCGGCTGGCGGCTGCCGCAACACACAGTCGTGCCGATGGCGTCCGGCTCGTTGCTGACGAAAATCCAGAAAGGCTACCAGGAATTCGTGAAGCTTGGGCTCGTGCCGGAAAGTGAGGCGGCCATTCACGGCGCGCAGGCGACGGGTTGTTCGCCGATTTCCACCGCGCACAAGGCGGGCCTGGATTTCTTCAAGCCGGTCAAGCCGGACACGATCGCGAAGTCGCTGGCCATCGGCACGCCGGCGGACGGTTTCTACGCGCTCAAGGTGATGAAGGACACCGGCGCGGCGGCGGACGACGTGACCGACGACGAAATCCGCGACGCGATCAAGCTGTTGGCAGAAACGGAAGGCATTTTTGCCGAGACGGCGGGCGGCGTGACGGTGGGCGTGGCGCAGAAACTCATTGCGTCCGGCCGGAGTCCGCGCGAGGATTCCGTGGTCGTCTGCGTGACCGGCAACGGGTTGAAGACGCTCGACGCCGTGCAAGGCCACTGCGGCAAGCCGCACGAAATCAGGCCGAGCCTGCGCGAGTTCGAGGCGTTGCTGGCGCGCGAGGAAAAAGCGAGCGTATAGATTTATGGCAAGTACAAACAACCATCCAAGCGTGAAGGTCCGGATTCCAACGCCCCTTCGCAAATTAACCAACAACGAAGAGCTCGTCCAACTGAACGCCCTGACGGTCGGCGGCGCGATCACCGAATTGCAGACGCGCTTCCCCGGCCTCCAGGAACGGCTCGTGGACGAGAAGGGCGATGTCCGCCGGTTCGTGAACGTCTATGTCAACGAGGAGGACATCCGCTTCCTCAAAAACCGCGAGACGCCGCTCAAGGACGGCGACGAAATCAGCATCATCCCCGCCATCGCAGGAGGCTAGGACGAGTTTTTAATTTTGAATTCTTAATTTTTTAATTCCTATGGCCACGAAGAAAAAAGTTTCCGCGACGAAATCAAATTCGCCCACGCAACAACGGCTTTGGCTGATGTATCCGCCCAAGCTCATCAAGAAGCCGTTTATCTGGGAGGTCGGACACAAGTTCAAAATCACCACCAACATCCGCCAGGCCAGCGTGACAGATGAAATCGGCATCGTGTGCCTCGAATTGGACGGC
>JBKQOA010000128.1:0-27764 GCA_052145735.1 Limisphaerales bacterium | reverse complement strand
CCCGAAGTTCATCGTCTGGCGTGGTGCGGCGTTGGCTGATTCCAACCCGTGCCCACAGTTCGTCAATTTGCAATGAATCGGTTTGGATGTTACGAACAGTGCGGTCCAGGAACGCGGCGCATTTCTCGCCAACGGTGTTTAAAACGGCCAACACGGTCTTGTGCTGGCAGCCTACTAGCCGGGCCGAGCCGCGCACGGACACGCCCTCTACGAGCAGTTTGATGATTTGAACAACCTTTTCATGGTCCGTTCGCAGCCCGTCCAGCGGTTGCGATTCGGAAAAGGTTTTGTTGCAGCGTGTGCAGCAATAGCGTTGCACCACGCGGTTTTTATTACGATATGACCCTGACTTTTTGGCCTCTCCATTACAGCATAAACACGTAGTCACTTGACCTTTCCCGGCCAAAGATTTAACGTGTCGCTGTATCTACACGATATGCAACCGTTGGTCTTTGGCCTTTGGTTGCGCTCCGTGAGTGCTTCAACACTTACGGAGCTTGATTTCAGTTGGGGATTAGGTCGCGGTGTCTTGCGCGTATGAAACGCAATGAACGGTTATGGCCTCCACAGCCTCCGCGACCGTTCCCCGGAAATTATTCATTTTGTTTTGCCCTCCGGTTTTATCCTTTGGACTTGCCGATTAAGGTCTTCCCATTCTTGGGGGTTTATGTCTCTCGGGTATTCAATATAAATGGTTCTATTGTCCGCGCTTTGACTCCAAGTTTTTGAATCAGCATTAAGCTGTCCGGCAATCCTTTTATACCTTGTCGTTCCAACGGTGCGAACGTCAGTTTCCTGTTCAGACAGTTGTGATGTTAATTCCTTTGTTGGAACCACACTGGGCACCCGCCCCTCTCGTGATGCCTTAACGCGCAGATGGCCCTGCTCATCCATAGCGGATGCAAATTGGGCTGACCTAATAAAAATGCCCGCCACCCGGTCTTTCCAACTTTGCGGAACGCCCGCTTCCCGGTGCAAGATGTTACTGAGAATCTCCTGGGTTGGCAGTTTGCTCCCGTCAAATCTTTCCACCAGTATTCTGAAAGCGACTGGCGATTCCAAAAAATCTAAAACCGCGTTTTGGCGGTCAGATTCATCTGTGGGGAAATAATAACGTTTGGCTGTTTCCGTAAGGGAGAAGTCGGTTCTCCCCTCAATCAGCCCGAAACTTTTTGCGGAGGCTAATTTAAAATTGAGCGTCTGCGACCTTTCGTCTTCTTTTAAGGATGATGCCAGAGAAGCCTTTGAAACGGGTGATTTCCCGTTTCCAATTGCCTTCACAGCGTCAGCGATTGGCACACAGGCAGCAAGTGGAGAATACGGATAAAGGCCGCCGCTTCTCTCGTTCTCTTTTTGTTCGGTCTTCATTTCGACTAAAAATCTATACTAAATTTAGTAAGTGTCAATAGTTTTAGGCAAATTATTTTACTAAGGTTAAACCAAGCCTAAATTTATCGTAAGTGGTTGATGGTCAGTTGAATAAATATGTTTTTGCAAAGCGCATGTGGGCTTACTGTCTATCGGCAACACAAAAGAAAAGAAAATGGCCGCTCCCAAAATAGATTCTATTGAACTGGCCAAGTTCATTCTGGCAAAGCTCGGTGGGATGCCCCACCTGAAGCTTCAGAAGCTCATTTATTATATTGAGGCTTGGCACTTGGCGATTTTCAAAGAGTCCATAATTCTCGATAGGTTCAGGGCTTGGGTACACGGTCCTGTTTCCATCAAGGTTTGGCACAAATTTAAAAGTTCTGATTCTCCCGTCTTCAACGATGTGAGCGTGTCCGCTAAAGAGGCGCGGCGCGCCGTGGCAGAGGTCGAATCGGCGCTTGTAGTAGATCAACTCGATTTGATTAAAGACGTGTTGAAAGAATACGGTGGCTTGTCGGCCTATGAACTGGAAGCACTGACGCATTCCGAGCTGCCTTGGCGCGAGGCAAGGGCCGGAATTGCTTCTGATGAGCCGTCTAATGCGGTGATCTCGAAGGTAACGATGCAGAAGTTTTATCGCAATCGGCTGTACAAAAATTAATGGCCAATTTCATAAAACAGAAGCCGAGTCTTCTTGCCGGTCAAGCCATCCTCACTAAAGCACAGATCGATCCCACGGCCACCCTTGCATTTTCGCTAAGGCATTTCGACTCAAGGCAAGGACAACGGTTTGAGGAATGGGAGGAGCGGAAATTATTATCTCAAATGCTTGAGGTTTTCAGGGGTTATTGTCTCAGAACCCCGGTGGCCCAATGCTTTAACCCGCACTTCAAGCCGTATAAGGAATTTCCAGCAAAATCTGATTTTAGACACCCGGCACATGTTCCCCCCGATGCAACTTGGTATTCAATGCATCTTGCAGGGTTGCCATGCGTTGTGGGCCACATGATAAATCATGTATTTTATGTGGTGTTTCTGGACATGAATCATCGGTTTTTCCCGGTGGACCTTCAAGACAGGGGAAAATAAATTATAATGCCAGCGACAATCTAGGACACCACGACCCAACATTGGCGACCACGCTTTCTATGATTGTTCCGGCCTGATGTCTGCCATCACACTCGGTGACAACCTGCTCAACCTCGGCGACTTTGCCTTTGATTATTGCGGCGGGCTGACCAGCGTCACCGTCGGCAACGGCATCACCACCATCGGCAACAGCGTGTTTGCCAATTGCCCCGGCCTGACCAACGTCACCTTGGGCGCCAATGTCACCAGCCTCGGGGTTGATGCCTTCTACTATTGCAGCGGCCTGACCAGCTTTACCATCCCCGCTGGCGTCACCAATCTCGGCAACTACGCCTTTTATTACTGCACCAGACTGGCCGCCATCACGATCCCCAACGGCGTCACCAGCATCGGGGTCTCCGTGTTTCAAAATTGCTCGGCGCTCAAATGCGTGGCACTTCCCGCCGGCCTGACCAGCATCGGCTACAATGCGTTTTATTACTCCGGCCTGACCAATGTGGTCATTCCGGCCGGCGTTGCCAGCATTGGCCTCAATGCCTTTTGTTATTGCACCAGCCTCAGGAGCGTTTGCTTCCAGGGGAACGCCCCGGCCACGGTTAACGCGTCCTCGTTCCTGTATGCAGCCATTTCGACCGTGTCCGCCTTGCCGGGCACCGCCGGCTGGGCGGCCTTTACCGCGACCACCGGACTTTCTGTCACCGCCTGGCTGTTGCCCTATCCCACGATTCTCAATTTCGCACCCGGCTTTGGCCTGCAAACCAACGGCTTTGGATTCACCATCTCCTGGGCAACCAATACTTCCGTGGTCGTGGACGCCTGCACCAGTCTGGCCGGTCCCGTCTGGACGCCGGTGGCCACCAACGCCCTCGTTGGCGGCACGAACCATTTTAGCGACACGCAATGGACCAATTATTCCGGCCGCTTCTATCGCATCCACTCACCCTGAACGCTGGCCCGCTTCAACCGCAGATGAACACGGATTGATCAACCGCCAAGCCGCCAAGAACGCAAAGCCTCCGATTTTCACTTCAGCCTTGATTGGAGGTGGGGCGTGTCACTCCGTGCGCGCCGCTTCACCAACTGAAAACTGAACACTTGAAACTTGAAACTAAAACGGGTGACAGGTGGCAAGTGACATATGACACGATAAAAGCTGTGCCGGCCGAGGAGACACGTCGAAATCCTTGGTGGGGCGATGCTGCCGCGCCGCCAGAACCCGGCGACGGAGCACCGTCGCCCTACCAGCTTTCGGGTTCGCCCGGATTTTGTTTTCAGGCAGGTGCGGCTCGCACTGTTTGTGGCTGGCTGTTTCTGGCACGCGACCAAACCGGCGAACAACCGGGCGTTCTGGCAAAAGAAACTGGCCGGGAACAAAACCCGCGACCGGCTGGTGAACCATGCTTTGCGCCGCGCCGGATGGCGCGTCCTCCGGATTTGGGAATGCGAGTTGCCGAGGCAGAAATCAGGAGCCAGGAGCCAGAATCCAGAATGGAACAAACTGCTGCAGCAGATTCGGCGGGCGTTGGGCTGATTTCAGGCACTGCGCCCTGCCCTGTCCAAAACTTTTTGGGCGCGCTCAATGAGAAAGCAGGTCGAATCGAACTTGCGCGCTTCGTCCAGATATTTCCGGCCCGTGGTCAGATTGCCCCGTCGGGTTTCGGCGATGGCGAGCCAACAGGCATTTTGAGCTTTGTTGTTGGGAATATCGTGCGTTTGGATAGCTTCACGCAGTAGCGGCATGGCTTCGTCAAACTTTCCCAATTCCGACAACACGGTTCCTCGGGTACCCTTGATCGAAGGCATCCACGAAAGGTTTGTCATGGCTTCCACCGAATAACGGTCGGCCTCCGCGAGGAATTCCGGTCCGCCAATCAAGGCATCTGTGTAGGCAATATTGTTCAACATCAGGGACCGGTAGAGGCGGTCCTTATCCGCATGCCGAAGGACCAATAAAAACGCTTCACGCGCCCCATCCAATTTTTGTTGGTGGAGCAGATTCAGGCCTTTCATGGTCAGCAATGGAAGGTTGTCGGGATACAATGCGAGGCCCTTTTCGAGCCAGGCGCCGGCTTCATCAAACTGCTTTTTCTCCTGGCAGAAGGCACTCTCCATGGTAAATCCGGCGGCATGGTTTTGTTCAGCCCGGGCGGGATCTGCCTTCAATGCCTCCAGCAATTGTTTGCCATCCGAAGACCTTTTTCCAAACGTGGTGTCGATCTGCCGTGGGACCAGGTTCGTAATGGCAATCACCAGGTTAGCGATGAAAAACATCTCGAGCGGAGCCAAACGTTGAACCACAGACCCAAGCCCGGTCAGGTTGCCGCCCATCGCCGCGAGTAAAACAACCATCAGAATGACGTTGGCCATGGGACCGGCGAGCGCGAAGGCAAAAAGTCTGGCGCGGTAATGGCCCAGGCTTCGCGGAGCCACCCAAACCACGCCACCCAACGGCAAGGCGTCAAATTCGGTTTCAAAACCGAAGAGGGTGGTCCTGAAAACGGGTTTGCCAAAGCCGATGTGGATTCTAAATACCCGCCAGCCGATGCGTTTGGCGATAAACGCGTGGCCGAGTTCGTGCGGCAAAATCGACAACATGAGCGCGATGTCGAAGATAAATAGGTTCAGCAGAAACCAGCCAATTCTCTTATCTGGCAACAGGTGCAGGGAAAGAATCCCGAGCAGTCCCGTGGCCAGTCGTTGGACTAGGAGCCAGGCATAAACCGAAGATTTGTGTTTCTGCCAGCAAGCCGGACACAAGGTCCGTATCAAGTCTCTGAAAGATTTCCGTTCCTTGTAGAAAGTTTCAGGAACATCGGTCGTGGCGCCACAACGATTACACGTTGCAATCGTTGGTTCAGGGGATGTTCCACTTTGGGAGTTTTTGAATCCGGTCGCGCCACACTCCTGACAATGGACGGCGCCATCCTCATTCTCACGTCCGCAGTAGGCGCACTTTTTCATGATGTTGTTGAAAGCAGCACCGGTTGGGTGGGAAAGTATTTCCAAGCTCCAGGTTTGTCGAACCAGTTTTGCCCAAAACCCGCGACCGGGTGGTGAACCGCGCCTTGCGCCGCGCCGGATGGCGCGTTCTCCGGATTTGGGAATGCGAGTTGCCAAGACTAAACGCTAAAGGCCAAATGCTGAAGTGCGGGCCGGACAAAGTCGTGTTGCGGATTCAGCGGGAGTTGAACCGCTAATTTGCGCTAATCAGCGCTGATTAGTGAAGATGAGCGGTTGGATTCTTTGCGATCTCTGCGTTCTTTGCGGTTAAAAAAGTTTCGAGGACAAGGCCGGTTTCAAGGCGGCGCTGCGGGCTTCCGCCCCCGGAGTTTTCGTGTGATTCGTGTATTTCGTGGTTTCAATTCTTCGTGTTTATCTGCGTAATCTGCGGGCCCCCTGACTGGCACGGGAAATGCATCTTATGGCGATAATGAACGAAAACACTGGCCGGCAACGGCACATCCTGGTGGTGGACGACGAACCCATGGTCCGCTCCACCGTCCATATGCTGCTGGAGGATGACGGCTATATCGTCGAGGAGGCCGAAAGCGGTCCCCAGGCGCTGGCCATGTTTGAGCCCGGCAAGTTCGCCATGGTTTTCACCGACTATTGCATGCCGGACATGAGAGGCGACCAGCTGGCGGCCGCCATCAAACGGCGTTCGCCCAAACAAGCCGTCGTCATGATCACCGCCTTTCCGGAAAAACTGACATGTTCGGACGTCCCCCTGGGCGGCGTCGATTCCTTCATCTGCAAACCTTTCGAAGTTGACGCCCTACGCACGGCCATCGTCCGGTTCGCCCACTCCTGAAATCACCAAAGGCGTGACGGATGACGGGTGACGCGGGCAGAATTCAGGAGCCAGAATCCAGAAGTCAGAAGAGAATCTGCGTTCATCTGCGCAATCGGGGGATAAATACTTGGCGTACTTCGTGTCTTGGCGATTAAAGGCGGTTCGCGTATTGGGCGTGTTTCGCGGTTGTTGATTGGGGCTTACGCCTTTTCGAAATCGATGAAGCCTTTGGCCACATCCACCGAGGTCAACCGGACCCGGACGGTGTCGCCGACATCGAGTCCGTGCGCACCCCGAACCACCCTGCCTTCGGCAGGGAATTTCAGCAGCCGGACATAGGTGCCTTTGGGCGAGGCGCCGGTGATGATGCCGTCGAATATTTCGCCGATGCGCCGGCCCAGCAGGCAGGCTGCGGCCACCTTGCGCATCAGGCGCTCCACTTTCCGGGCGGCATCCTCCCGTTCGGTGCAATGAGCGGCGATGGCGCTCAAGTCGGACTCCGAGTAAGGACCCGGGCCGCCGGCGAGGGTGGCCTTGAGCAACCGTTGCGTCACCAGGTCGGCGTAGCGGCGATTGGGCGCAGTGGAATGGGTGTAATCATTCTCGGCCAGTCCGAAGTGGCCTTCGTGTTCGCCACCGGGCGGTTCCACAATGTATTCGCCGGGACCGAGCAGTTTTACCACGGAGAGTGACAGGTCCTGAAAATGCCCGGGGTCGGCGGCCTTGCGCTGATCCAGGAATCCGGCCAGCGCGCGCGGGTCGGGCGCGGCCGGGAGTTTGACGCCAAATTGCGAGGCGATGGCCTGGATGCGGTCCCAACGTTTTGGCGTCCGCACCACCCGGCGGATGGAGAGGGAGCCTTTGGCCTTGAGATACTGCGCCATGGCCACATTCGCGGCCACCATGAAACTTTCGATGATGTCATCGGCCGCCGTGCGCCGGCTGACCGCCAGGTCTTTGACTTCGCCATTTTGCAGCACCGGCGTGGTTTCGATCGACTCGAACGTGAGCGCCCCGTGCAGCTTGCGAATGCCCAGCAACTTTTCCGACGTCTCCTGTTGCAGGCGAAGTTGCGCCTCCATGCCCGGCACGCTGGCAACCGCCGGCGAGATCGGCCCACGCCCTTCCAGCCAGGCGCCGGTCGAGCTGTAAGCCAGTTTCGCGCGGTTGTGCAGCCAGGCCGGATAGACATCGCGGGCCTTCACGTCACCCGAATCGAGGATATGCAGCTCGATGACGATGGAAAGGCGGTCCTGCGCGTCCAGCAATGAAGTCAGGTCCGTGGAAAGTTCAGGCGGCAACATCGGAAAAGTTGCCACGCCGGTGTAAACCGAGGTGGATTCCACGGCGGCGTGCTGGCCTGTGGCGGACCCTTTGGGGACGGAGGCGTCCATATCGGCAATCCCCACCAGCAGACGTACGGTGCCATCCGGAAGCCGGTCAACAAATTCAACCTGGTCCAGATCCCGGGAACTGTCGTTGTCAATCGACGACCAGAGCAGCGAACGGAGGTCAAGGGCCGCGGACCCGGGATTGATGGGCGCCCGCTGATTGAGGGCCTGGACTTCGCGCGCAACTTCGGCCGGAAAATCCGGCTGGAATCCCGCCTCCAGCATGGCTTGGTGCGCCCGGGCTTTCAGATCGAATGGGGACGTCGTCACCACCTCATTCTGATTCGAGTCGGGGAACTTCGGCAAGGCTGAAGGCGGAACAACAAAGGCCAAATGCCGAAGAAAAAGGCCGGCTCGTCAGGAGCCTCGCCCCACCTTGTGCGTTCTCTGCGATTTTTGCGGTTAAAAGGTTCGAGAACGAGAACGAGGACAATTTCAAGCCGGTGTTGCAGGGTTTCGTCCTCCGAAAACAGAGTGAAATGGTTCTGGTGCTCTCGCTCCAGACAGTCCATACTGTCAACCATGGAAGAATCCTCACAGCACAAAATGTTTTCGCAACCGCAACCCTCCGACGAAGCCGCCGCCCCGCTCACCGCCGATGACGGTGATGCGGAGGTGCAGTTCAAGCTGGGCTTGAAGTTTGCCAGCGGCAAGGGTGCGGCGCTGGATTACGCGCAGGCGGCCGAATGGTATCGCAAGGCGGCGGACCAGAACCATTTCCTGGCGCAATTCAATCTCGGGATGATGTATGCCTACGGACAGGGCGTTGCCCGGGATGCCGTCCAATCCCGGATGTGGCTCGGCAAGGCCGCGCAGCAGGGAGATGCCGGAGCTCAATTTCATCTGGGGGACAATTGTCATCGTGCCAGCTTCCGGCAGATGCCGGCAGACGCCTCCGAATCCAGGATCGAAGCTTACAAATGGTATCGTCTCGCCGCCGCGCAAGGCTACCAGGGATCGGAAAGTGCCCACGCGACTCTGACCCTCAACATGACCCGCGCGGATGTCATTGCCGGCAACCAGCGCGTGGCCGCATTTGAGATGGGAAAACCGTAACCAGGCGGGCAACGGGTGACGCGTTTCTTGCGGCCAATAAGCCGCCTTGTCAGTGGCCGGCCATTCAGGTAAGGGAACGCCGATGAATGCCACCGCGCCTCCGCCCGATGGCCCGCCTCCATTGCCGGTTCCGCATCCCGCAGGGGCCGCTTCAATCAATCGCCGGCGCTGGTGGATTCACCTGTTTCTCGTCGGCGCCTATGTGCTGCTGGTCGGGATGATGGGCCGGGCGCACAGCGAGGCCCGGAAACATTTCCCGGCGCTCTCGCACACCGTCCGCGGGCTGCTCTCCGTATGCACGGCCGAGCTGTTGTTTTTTGCCCTCGTGCTCGGGCTGGCGCTGGTTGCTTCACGCGCTTCGCGCGATGATTTGTTGTTACACTGGCGCCGCGGCTTCTGGCCGGTACCGCTGGGCATCGGTTACTCCATCGCCCTCCGTCTCGCGATCAGCCTCCTGGTGATGGCGGCCGGCATCGCGCTGATTGTCACGCACGTGATGACCGCACAATCCCTCCAGGAATTTGTCGCCGCCCATCGTCCGGACGTGGAAACCCTGGTTGACATTTCCGCTATGCGCGAGAATCCGCTTTATTTCTGGCTCGTGTTGATCGTGGTGAGCTTTGTCGTGGCCGGTTTGCGCGAAGAACTTTGGCGTTCGGCGTTTCTGGCCGGATTGCGGGCTCTCTGGCCGCAACGCTTTGGTTCGCGCGCCGGCCAGATTGGCGCCGTCGCCATCGCGTCCGTCATATTTGGCTTTGGACATCTCGGCATGGGAGCAATCGCCGTGCTGTTCACTGGGCTGCTGGGCTTCGGACTGGGGCTGATCATGGTTTATCACCGCTCCATCTGGCCTGCCGTGATCGCCCACGGCATGTTCGATGCGACCAGTCTGGCGTTGCTTCCCTGGGTTGCGGAAAAACTGCCGGAACTTCAACGAACCCTCGGGCATTGAGGGATAAGCGGCGATTGGAGATGGCTGCGTAAAAGGCGTTGCCTCACACGGTCGGCTGAGAAAGTTTCAAGTTTTCAGTTTTCAGCGGTCAAGTCTTTGTGCTTTTTGCGGTTAAAACAGTTTTCGAGGACGAGAACGAGGACGATTTTATGCCGGCGCCGTGGAGTTCTGCCCTCCGAAATTTGCATCAATTCGTGTAAAAACGTTTCTGTGTGGCTGATCACCCGCCGAAGAATTTCTGAATCTCCTGCACCACTTCCACAAACCGGTCCACTTCGGCCTTCGTGTTGTAGAAATAAAAGCTGGCGCGGGCGGTGGATTCCACGCCCAGCCGGTGCATGAGCGGTTGGGTGCAATGATGCCCGCCGCGCAACGCCACGCCCGCCTGGTCCGCCAGTGTCACCACGTCGTGCGCATGAACGTCCTTTAGCAGGAAACTCACCAGTCCGGCCCGGCCGGTCTTCGGGCCGAACAAACGGATGTTTTTCAGCGCGGCCAGCTTTTCCCAGGCGTAGGTCGCCAGTTCCTGGTCGTGCTTCCAGATGTTTTCGCGCCCGACGGCGTCGAGGTAATCCATCGCCGCGTGCAGGCCGATGGGCCCGGAGATGTCCGGCGTGCCGGCCTCGAACCGGTGCGGCGCCTTCTTGAATTCGGTCTTTTGATATTCGACCGACAAAATCATTTCGCCGCCGCCCTGATACGGCGGCAAAGCGTCGAGCAGTTCCTGCCGGCCCCACAGAATGCCGATGCCGGTCGGACCGCAAATCTTGTGGCCGGAGAAGGCGAGAAAATCGCAGCCGATGGCCCGGACGTCCACCGGCAGATGCCCGGCGCTTTGCGCGGCGTCCACCAGCGTCGTGATGCCGAGCCGGCGCGCGCGGGCGCACAGGTCGGCGACCGGATTCACCGTGCCCAGTGAGTTCGAGATGTGGACCATCGCGAACAGCTTCACCTGCTTCGTCAGCAGCGAATCCAACCGGCTCAGGTCGAGCAGGCCTTCATCGCCGGTGACCGGCAGGTAGGCAATCTTCGCGCCGGTGCGCTGCGCGAGCAACTGCCACGGCACGAGGTTGCTGTGATGCTCCATTTCCGTGAGCAAAATCACGTCGCCGGCCTTGAGATTTTTCGCGCCCCAGGAACTGGCGACGAGGTTGATGCCCTCGGTGGTGCCGCGGGTGAACACGATTTCCTCGCCGCTGCGGGCGTTGATGAACCTGGCCGCGCGCGTTCGGGCGGCTTCGTAGCCGGCGGTGGCGCGATTGCTCAATTCGTGGATGCCGCGGTGGACGTTGGCATTGTCGTGTTCATAATAATGCACCAACGCGTCAATCACCGCGCGCGGCTTCTGCGACGTGGCGGCGTTGTCGAAATAAATCAGCGGCTTGCCGTGGACCTGCTGGTCGAGGATGGGGAAATCAGCGCGGAGCTTTGTCCAGTTAGGGGCGGGTTGCGTCATGTCATGTAAAATTACAATGAAATCAAGCTGTTTATTCTCGTCCTCGTCATCGTTCTCGTCCTCGAAAAACCGATTACGAGGACGAAGGACGAGAACGAGGAGGCTTCTTTATCCGTGTCCATCCGTGCCCATCCGTGGTTTAAATCACATCAAACCCAACTGCAGTTTGGCCGCCTCGGTCATCATGCTCTGGTTCCAGGGCGGGTCCCAGACCAGCTCGACGTTCGCCTCGTCAATCGGTTCCAGGTTCAGCAATTTGTTCTGCACGTCCTGCGCCAGTGTCGGACCCATGCCGCAACCGGGCGCGGTCAGCGTCATCTTCACGTCGGCCTTGTAGCTGTTTTCGCCCACGGACGTGAGGTGACAATCGTAAATCAGGCCGAGGTCGACGATGTTGACGGGAATCTCCGGGTCGTAGCAGGTCTTGAGCGCCTCCCAGACATGCTTTTCCAGTTGTTCCTGCGTCATCGGGCCGCCGGCTGACACTGCCACCGGCTGGGCCTGCACTTCAACGCCGAGCGCGTCGGCGTCCTTGTCGGCGATGCGGAACATGTTGCCATTGACGACGACGGTATAACTGCCGCCGAGCGATTGCGTGATGTAGGCCGACTCGCCCTGTTTAAGTGTGACCTTCGTCCCGACGGGCACCACGGAGGCCTCCACGTCGCGGGTCAAAATTTTTGCTTCATTGGAATTCATAAAACACCTCTCAAATCAATCACTGCCAGTATCTTCGCCGCAATTGCGGGTGAAATCAATCAGGTCTGTTCGTTTTCCGTGCTCACGGGTTTGGCCTCGCCCTTGAGCGCGGCCATGACGGCGTGCCAGGACAAAATCGCACACTTCACCCGGGCGGGAAATTTATGGACGCCGGCGAACACCGCCAGCTTGCCGACGTCGCCCTGCACGTTGCCGGTGGTGACCATTTCGTGGACCTGGCCGAACATTCTTTCCACGTCCGCCTTCGTTTTTCCCTTGGCAAATTCCGTGAGCAGCGACGCCGACGCCTTGGAAATACAGCAGCCGGACCCGACGAAGCTGATGTCCTTGATCAGGTCGCCGTCCAGCGCGAGGAAAAGCTGCAACTGATCACCGCAGAGCGGATTGCGCCCCTGCGCGGAGCAGGTGGCGGCGGGCAGCTCGTGGAAATTCCGCGGCTTCTTACAGTGGTCGAGAATGACCTGCTGATAAAGGTCTGTTAAGTCGTCAAACATTTTTCACTCGTAGCCGCCGATGTGAATCGGCGGATTATTCCACGTTTTCAAACGCGGCTGCAAAATCAATTTTTCTGTGCCAGATGATGGTTTGCTTCCAGCCGGTCCCACACCAGCTTGTCCAGCTTCTCGCGGGTGGAATCGTGTTTTACGCGCGCAATAATTTCGCCGGCGAAGGCGTGAATCAACATCCGCCGCGCATTGGCCGCGCCGATGCCGCGCGCGCGCAGGTAAAAAATGGATTCGGCGTTCAACTGCCCGATGGTCGCACCGTGCGTGCATTTCACGTCATCGGCATAAATCTCGAGCTGCGGCTTGGTGTCCGCGGTGGCGTCGTTGGAGAGCAGCAGGTTTTTGTTCGTCTGCTTGGCGTCGGTCTTCTGCGCGATTTCCCGGACCAGGATCCGCCCGTGAAAGACGCCCCGGGATTTGTCATCGAGGATGCCGTTGAAATATTCGTGGCTGGCGCAATGTGGCTGGGCGTGTTCGACGATCATGTGATGGTCGGCCAGCTGCTCGCCGCGCGTCAGGTAAAGGCCGTTGAGAATGCATTCCAGCCCTTCGCCCGCGAGCTTGGTGCGGATGTTGGTGCGCGAGAGCTTCGCCCCGAGCGCAAAGGAATGGACGCTCACATTGCTCGCGCGGCCGAGCTGCGCGGCAATCGTCGCCAGATGAAACGCGGCATCGGCTTCGTCCTGGAATTTCACGTGTTCCAGCGCGGCGTTGTCGCCGGCGACAATTTCGGTGACGCTGTTGGTGAAGTAGGCCGTGTTGTTCGTGGAGATGTAACTTTCTATGACCGTGGCCCGGCTGTTCGCCCCGGCGACGATCAGGTTGCGCGGCTGGCTGGTCTCGCCGCTTTGTCTGGCGGTGGAAACGAAAACGAACTGGATGGGTTCGGCGACCGCGACGCCGGCGGGCACGTGAACGAATCCGCCGTCGGTGAAAAACGCCTGGTTCAAGGCCGCAAAGGCGTTGTCTTCCGCCAGGGCGTAGAGGCTGAAGTGTTTTTTGATCAATTCCGAATCCGCCACCAACGCGGCTGCCAGGTTCGACACCCTCATGCCGGCCGGCAGGCTCCGGTTGGACGAGAGCGCCGGCGAGTATTCACCATTGATAAAAACGAGCCGGGCGCCGGGCAGCCGGGCGAAAGTGTAATTTTCCAGGGCGGCCCTGGCGTCAGCAGTGGCGTTGGTCTCCCCCGCCGGCTTGAGCGGCAGCTGGGTGAGCGGCGCGAGATTGGTAAAGCGCCAGTCTTCGTCCTGCACCGTCGGGAAACCCAGATCGGCAAAGCGCGCGATGCCTGCCCGGCGCAGTGGCAGCAGCCACGAAGGCAGCAGCCCCGATTCGAAGCGCTCGAAGTTTTCAAGAAACGGCCCGATATCCGGTTTGGGCGGCTTTGGTGTCATGATTTGGTCATCCTATATCAAAAATTAGACCGTCAATTTCCCACGCCTTGTGCTGCCACGCAAGCTTGGAACGCGGGCGGTTGAAGCCGGCTGAAACCGGCGCTCCAAACGCTGGCGCATCATCGCCGGTGTGCTAACCTGTTGTCGTGCTTACGCAAGATGACATCAAGAACGCGCTGAAGGCCGTCAAATATCCCGGCTATTCGCGCGACATCGTTTCCTTCGGACTGATCAAGGAAATTTCCGTCGCCAACGGCACCGTCAGCATCATGATGCAATTAACCACGGCCAACCCCGACGCCGCGCGCCAGATCAAGGGGGACAGCGAGCGGGTTTTGAAGGCGCTGCCGGAGGTGAAACTCGTCCACGTCGAAGTCAGGCAGCCGGCCGCCGGAACGGCCGCGCCCACGGGCGCGTTGGCGAACCAAAACCGTGTGCCGGGCGTGAAACGGGTCGTGGCCATCGCCAGCGGCAAGGGCGGCGTCGGCAAATCCACCTGTTCGGTGAATCTGGCCTGCGCGCTGCAACATCTCGGTGCGCGGGTCGGCCTGCTGGATTGCGACATTTACGGTCCGAGCATTCCGCTGATGATGGGCGTTTACGAGCGGCCGACCATCAGCGCCGGCGAACGGCTCGTCCCGCCGGTCAATCACAGCGTGAAGGTGATGAGCATCGGGTTGCTGCTCGAGAATGACCAGCCGGTGATCTGGCGCGGGCCGATGATTTCGAAAACAATCCAGCAATTTTTGTTCGCCGTGGAGTGGGGCGAGATGGATTTCCTGCTGGTGGACCTGCCGCCGGGCACGGGCGACGCGCAACTTTCGTTGTGCCAGACCGTGCCGCTGGACGGCGGGGTCATCGTGACCACACCACAGGAGGCATCGCTCGGCGTCGTGCGCAAGGGCATTGCCATGTTCAGGAAAGTCAATGTGCCGCTGCTCGGCCTCGTCGAGAACATGAGTTTTTTTACCGCGCCCAACGGCGAGCGCGTGGAGATTTTCGGCCATGGCGGCGGCCAGGCGGAGGCGGCACGGCAAAACATTCCGTTCCTGGGCGAAGTGCCGATTTTCACCGAAATCCGGGAGGCGGGCGACCGCGGGGTGCCGATTGTGGTGTCGGCGCCGAAAACCCCCGCGGGACAGGCGTTTATTCAAATTGCCGGGGCGCTGCGTATAAGTCTGGCCTGAATAAGGCGTAACCCATTCATTTAAAGCACTTTATTTAAGTTGCAAGCTTTGGGGGAAAGTTTTAACGTGAAGGTAACAATATATTTGAATTATGTCGAACGCTGCAAAGGAATCATCGTCGGCGAACGATTTGTTGAAAAGTTCCTCGCTCTACCGCGAGTTTCAGGCGGAGCGGGAGGAAATCCTTAAGCACAAGTGGATTGAATCGGAAAAGGCCGGGCATGACATCGGCTTTGAGCGGGCGCTGACGGAGTGGATTATCAAGCACCGCGCAAGCTGGCGTAAGGCCCGCCAGTCCACCGCCACAAACTGAACAGACAAAATTCGGTCCTTTAACGCAGCCCGGCGAGGCGGCGAAGGAAACCATGAACGCGCAACCAGCGACGCGAATCAGTTCCGCCCGGCGGAGGGGGTTCGCGATTTTCTTTTTCCAATCGTCCTCGTGCTCGTCCTCGAATTTCATTTTATCGAGGACGAGGACGACGACGAGAACGAAAAGGGTTTTTCCCGATGTCTGAGACCACCGTCATCCTCGATGCCCTCGCGATTCAGCGCGCCCTCACCCGCATCGCCCACGAAATCGCCGAACGCAACGAGGTCGGCGCGGACGTCGTGCTGATCGGCATTCCTTCCGGGGGGGATCATCTGGCGCAGCGGTTGAGCAAAACGCTCGCCGGCATCTGGAACCAGCCGGTGCCTGTCGGCATCCTCGACGTGTCCATGCATCGCGACGACCTCGGCCAGCGCGTCGCGCCGAAGGTGTTTCCCACCGTCATCCCGTTCGACGTGACCGGCAAGACCGTCGTCCTGGTGGACGACGTGCTGTTCAGCGGCCGCACGACGCGGGCGGCCATGGACGCGCTCAATGATTTTGGCCGGCCCAAACAGATCCAGCTCGCCGTGCTTGTTGACCGCGGGCACCGCGAATTGCCCATCAAGGCGGATTTTGTCGGCAAAAACGTCCCGACGGCGCGGGAGGAAAAGATTTCCCTGCTCCTCGTCGAGGCGGGCGCGCCCCGGGACGAGGTGATTTTGAAAAAACAATGAGCTGGAACCGCAAACATCTGCTCGACATTGAATCGCTTACCGTGGACGAGATCACGACGGTGCTCGACACGGCGCGGGCGTTCAAGGTCGTGGGCGAACGCGCCATCAAGAAGGTCCCGGCGCTGCGCGGCAAAACCGTCGTCAACCTGTTCATCGAGCCGTCCACGCGCACGCGCATCAGTTTTGAGCTGGCCGAGCAGCGGTTGTCGGCGGACATCATCAATTTCACCGCCGAGGCCTCGTCGCTGAAAAAGGGCGAGACGCTCAAGGACACCGCGCGCAATCTCGAAGCGCTCAACGCCGATTTCATCGTCATGCGCCACAGCGCGTCGGGCGCGGCGCATTTCCTCGCGCGCGTGCTCAACGCCAGCGTGGTCAATGCCGGCGACGGCGCGCACGAACATCCCACCCAGGCGCTGCTGGACGCCTTCACCATCCGCGAGCGCAAGGGAAAGATTGCCGGGCTGAACGTCACGATCCTGGGCGACATTCTTTACAGTCGCGTGGCGCGTTCGGACATCTGGGCGCTGACGAAACTGGGGGCGCACGTCACGCTTTGCGGGCCGTCCACGCTCGTGCCCAAAACGTTCGAGCAGATGGGTTGCCGCGTGACCTACGACATGGATGAAGCCATTCGCGAGGCCGACATCATCAACCTGCTGCGCATCCAGCACGAACGCCAGCGCAAGACGATGTTTCCCAGCATCAACGAATACACCCAACTTTTCGGGCTCAACAAGGCCCGCCTGGCCAGGACCAAGCCGGACGCGCTCATCATGCATCCCGGTCCGATCAATCGCGGCGTGGAAATTGACAGTGAAATTGCCGACTCGATCCGTTCGCTGATACTGGAGCAGGTGACCAACGGCCTGGCCGTGCGCATGGCGGTTTTATTCCTGATCAATGGCGGCAAAGGCCCGCAGGAACTGACGGGAATTGAAATTAATACGAACCGGCTTTGATTTCCAAAGGCCCTTTAAGTTTGGCCGAAGCAAAGAATTACTGGACCAGTCACAATTTGCAACTGGTTGTCAAAGTGAGTTTTCGTTATGATGCCGGGCATGAAGAGAAAGCATCCTTCTCCAATTTTGCTTCTCGTGGCCGCAACCGGCCTGTATTTCCTGGCAACCACAGCTTCCGATGCTGCTTGCGATCTGAGCGGCGTCAAGGACATCGAAGCGTTTCAAGGCTCGGCAGCGGCGAGAGAGCTTCTCCGCAAAAACGGATTTGTCGTTGCGGATCCGTCGTTCAAACAGATTTTTGAGGCTTACATCAAAAGTCCGGAAGTCGAAAAGTCGTCGGAAAAAAATCCCATGGGTCGGTCCCTGCCGTCCTTCATTACGACGGATTCCGCCTGGCATACCTATCACGTCCTGCTGGAAGAAGGGGTGAAGCAAATGGAGGAGGTGCAGTCTCAACGGCTGCACAAATTTTCGCGCCAACTTTTGCGCGCCGTGACCGAACGGAAAGCCGGGCCTGACTTGGGGTTGTTTGCGTCTGTCGGGCTGGCGTTGCAGGACGAAACTTACCGGCAATCGTTGACCGGCGGGGAGAAACGCATTGTGGATGCATTACGAACCGGCACGACCCCGGTTGAAATACCGATCGGGTTCAGCCTGTCTCCACTCCAATTCCGCGCCCAAAGTTTTTACACCCAATCGCCTGAATTAAGCGATTATTTCGCCGCGCGCCAATGGTATGCCAGTGTCGTGTTCCGTCTGGCAAATCCACGTGAGACGCAACTGGCCGTTTCCCTGGCAATGCTGGTCAACAGCCAGCCGGAACTGCTGGATTTGTGGAAACAGCTGTCCAATCCCTACGATGCGTTTCTGGCTTCGGCGGAAGATGGAACGATTCCGGAATATGCTGATGCGGCAAAAACTGTCATCGGGATAAACTTCTTGGGAGGTTTGGCGACGGATCGGCAAATAACCGAAATTCAAAAGAGGCTGGAATCGCTTTTGCCGCCGCCCCGGGTCAGTGATCAACTGCTGTCGCCGGAGCAATATGCAGAATTTGGGAAACAAACCCTTGGGTTTCGTTTGCTGCCACCGCGACGCCTGCCTTGCGCCGTTTGTTTTCACAACACCGTGGATCCGAAAATCCCGGGTCGGATGTATCCGTCGGGATTGGATTTTCTGGCCGCCTCGCCAGTCTTGCGTTCTCCTGCTGCTGTTCGGGCGGTGCAAAATGAGTTCGGGAAGAGGGTGGGTGATCTCATTTTGAAGGCGGATTGCGGACTCATGCCGGACTCGCTTCATGGTGAAGCGATGCAATTGCTGGCCACACTCCAAGAACCACTGCCTGCGCAAGCGCCAGCCTGTATGCGCAACGAAGCATGGTCGGATCTCCAACTCTGGACTCAACTGGGAGCCTGGGCCGAACAGCGGCACACATGGGCACTGCACACCAAGCTGACAGTGGAATACATGGGCATGATCGAACCGCCTAAAGGCATGGTTGCACCCTATCCCGAATTCTTCGCTGGTTTGGCTAAACTGACGCGGCGCACGGCAGAAGCTCTTGCCGAGTCTGGTCTTGAGCAACCATTTGATGCCAAAACCGTGGCCAGTGAGTTGTCGGAACTATTTGTTCTGTCTCACAAGGTGCCAAACGCAAGGAACGAAAAGGAATTTGAGAAAATGGAAAAAGAATTTGAGAGAATGTCCGGTCAATTGGAGCAACTCGGCCAATTCCGAAATCGTTACTTTGAAAAGCATCGCGCCGAGTTGGAGCAGAGCGGGTCGCGTGACGGCTACAAAAAACTCGAAAAGGAATTGGACGATTTGGCACGGCGTTGCGCGGAAAACGGAGCAACGAACGAGGCGGACATGGAAACACTCAAAATGTTCTTTGATTGCCGTCAAGACATCGCCCGCCTGCTCAATGGTTTTGCGCCGGTTTGCGAGCGACTCGCCGAACTGGCAAAGAAGTCCCTAAACGGCCAGACGCTGACGGAAGACGATGCCAAATGGATTGAAAATTACGGCGTCACGCTGGCCGGCTTTCATTTTTATTACGGAAATTCCTACGAGGTGCCCAGAGACGATTTCCCGATTGTAACGCGGGTTTATTCCAATCCGCTGACGGATTCCATGTTGTATGCCGGACTGGCCCGGCCACAGGCACTTTACGTCATCGTTCCAAGCGGAAACTCGCTTCAGCTTTATCGCGGCGTGGTGATGACGTATCGGGAGTTTGTCCGGCCCAATGACCAGTTGTTGGATGACGAATCGTGGCGCGAACTGATTTCAAAAGGCCAGACGCCGCCAGCACCGCCGTTCACAAAAAGCTTTTATGCGGAGAAATCGGCGGCTGAATATTTAAAGGAACTTCGTGCCGTTCTGGGACAGCAGATAAATTACGATAATCTGGAGGACATATTGGAGAACCTGGGAGCAAGGGCGACAGACAAGGAATTGCCCGACTTGATCAATTTGATGGCCGAGAGCACAAATTCGGACGAAGACGTCACCGTCGGGATAACTGAAATCATCGAACGATTACAGTGGGAACCGTATCAAAAACAACTCATCCGCCTGTTGGCATCGCCGGACACGCTTCTTTCAGATTTCGCGGCTCAAATTCTTTTGCAACGACCAGAGAAATTGGATGTGGCCACATTGATTTCGGGTTTTGACAGCCAACCGATCCGCGCCCGCCGCCTGTATTGCGTGTTGTTGAGCAGCATACCGCAACAAACAGAAGCCACATGCAAAGCGCTGGTGAGTGCATCGCAGAGTCCGGACGCTGGCGTTCGCTGGCAGGCCATGTTAGCCATCGGGAATGCGCGATGGAAAGAGGAGTCGCCGATTACCGTTCTCTCCGGGGGCATGAGAGACACCAACAAAAATGTCGCCGCTGCTGCCGTACGTTCGTTAGCTCGCCTCGACGTTACGAATATGGCGCCGACGTTGATGAACTATCTCGAAATCAGTTTGCAATCACCTCCCTTGTCGCCAGAAACACAACAACAACAAGCGGAGGCAATCACCATTGAACAAGCTAGAATTTACAGACCTGTGGGGGGAACCCACCCCGGCTTAGGAAACTTACTCGACTCGGATAATCTCGAACTGCGCATTCGGACTGGACGCGAAGTAAGTGCCAATTCTAAACGAATGGCGGCAACGCGGCTCCCGCCAAGGCCCTTCAATCTTCCGACTCATAATTTCGACCTGACAACCGCTTTGATCGAAGCACTTGGTGATTTGGGATTCACACCAGCAACAGACGAGTTGTTCAAACTTCGGGGAACCGACTATGACGCCGAGGCAACTCGCGCTTTGGCTAAGCTCGCCCCCGACCGTTTAACTGGTGAGTTGCTGGCCACTGTCTTAGACAAACAGATTGATAGTTATGTGCGGGAGAAGGCACTGGTTACTTTGTGCGCCATCTCGGCAACCAACCGCGTTCGCGACCTTGTTCCGCTGCTGGATGATACCACGCCGATTGAATATTCCCGGCCGTTACCCGGTCCGGAATGGAGGGTTTGTGACCGGGCGGCAATCACCATCGCAATCCTGCTGGGATGGGAAAACCGGATGCAGCCGATTTACATGCGCCCCGAACAACGCGATGAAACCATGAAAAAGGTGCGGGAATGGGCGAATTCTGTTCCAACGAAATAAACGTCAGCCTTGTTTCCAACAGCGCACGAACCGCCCATTACTCTGACGTCCAAACCAGAATGCAAGCCAAGGCAGTTGCCGAACAACTGTTTGGAAATTTTTAATTCAATACGAACCGGCTTTGATTCCCGCCAGGCCGTTCACAATCGCAACGCTGGCTGAGGTGCCCAGGCGCGTCGCTCCGGCAGCAATCATCGCCAGGACAGTATGGGTGTCACGAATGCCGCCGGCAGCCTTGACCCCGAACTGTGGGCCGACCGTTTCGCGCAGCAGCTTCACATCATCCAGCGTGGCGCCGCCCGGACCGAGGCCAGTGGAGGTTTTGACAAATTGCGCGCCGCTTTCAACGACCAATCCACAGGCGCGGATTTTTTCCTCCCGGGTCAGCAGGCAGGTTTCCAGGATGACCTTGACCGGGCGTTCGTCCGCGGCTTCCACCACGTCGCACAGTTCGCGCAGCACATACTTGTCGTCGCCGTCCTTGAGCCGGCCGAGATTGAGGACGACGTCAATCTCCTGCGCCCCGTCGTCAACGGCCGCCTCGGTTTCAAAACGTTTTGCGTCACCGGACATGGCGCCGAGCGGAAAACCGACGGCACAACCGACCTTCACCTCGCTGCCATCCAGAAAATGGCACGCGGCGACGACCCACGAACCGTTCACGCTGACGCTGTAAAACTTGTGTTCACGCGCCTCGGCACAGAGTTTTTCAATATCCTGGAGGGTCGCATCCGCCCGGATCAGCGTGTGGTCAATGAACCGGGCCAGATCGTCGGGAGTGTTTGGCAAAGACATGAGTGAAGGGCCGTGGCCGGTCAGATGCCAATCGGATGCCACGCGGTCTTGAATTCGACCGTGTCGAGAATCCAATACGGATTTTCCGCCGGCGCGGCGGACCAATCGGCGGGTGTCAGCAAGCGTTTCGTAAAACGTTTGAGGTTGATGGCCGTACCCGCTTGCAGCTTCGCGCTCAGTTCCGCGTCGCCCGCGCCGTCCACGACGGCGTTCACATCCAGGTGGCCGGCGATGTGCGGAATGAGTTCGGCCCGTTTGCCGGTCAGAATGTTGACCACGCCGCCGGGCAGGTCGCTCGTGGCAAGAATCTCGGCGAAGGTGGCGGCCGGCAGTGGGAATTTCTCCGACGGAATTACGATGACTGCGTTACCGCTCAAAATCACCGGCGCGACGAGCGACACCAGTGCCAGCAACGACGGCTCGTCCGGTGCGAGCGCGACGACCACGCCGGTGGGTTCCGGCGTCGTGAAATCGAAATGCGACGTGGCCACCGGGTTCACGCTGCCGAAAATCTGCTGATACTTGTCCGTCCAGCCCGCAAAATACACCAGCCGGTCAATGGCCAGCGTCACTTCGCGTTTGGCCTTGGCGGCGCCGGCGCCCGTCGAGCGCGCGATTTCGTTAACCAGCTCGGCGTCGCGGTTTTGCAGCATCTCAGCGGCCCGGTAAAGAATCTGCCCGCGATTATAGGCGGTGGCCTTGCTCCAGCCGTCCACCGCTGCGCGCGCGGCGGCCACGGCATCGCGGAAATCCTTGCGGGACGCGTGGGCAAAATTATCGAGGTGGCCGCCGGCTGCCGACTTTGCGGGCAGATAACGTCCGCTCTCGCTGCGCGGGAATTTGCCGCCGATGTAGAGCTTGTAGGTTTTTTTGACGTCGAGGTGATTCATATCTTGTTTTGCGAGTCCGATTTTGAGAAAGGTTTATTTTTTAAGTGAAGTCCCATCGAACGGACAGTATTTATATGATCCACTTAATTTTTCTCCGCATTTGGGGCAGGTTTTTGGTGGCAGCAAAGAGCCAAGCGGCAATCGCCATTTAAATTTTTCCTCCCCAAGTTGTATAGAAAAGTGCCCTTCTTTTTCAGGATCAGCAATTGATTTGCCGTTTTTGCCTTTGGCCGGGAAAATATAAAAACCGAAATTCTTTCCCATTGCGCCCAGCATATTTGCAAACAAAGGTTTCATCATCCCAAGGAAGTTTTGCATATCCGCGCTAATTTCCTCGCTGTCCAATGGAGAGTATTGGTTGCCTTCGCTGTCAATGAGGAACAATTTGCTGCGAATAGCCGTCTCGCTTTCGTATGTTACCCCCCCAAAACTGCCAAATTCACCTTTAACAACGGCAACAAGCGTATAAGGCTTCACTGTTTTGATAAAACCGTTGATCTGTTCTTCGGTTAATTTGTGATTCGCCGCAAAACTTATCCGCCAAAACTGTTCGGGAACCCACCAGACTATAGTCAGCTTATTTTCTTGATGACTCATCTGTTGAGTCTCGCGAATGACACTTTGCTGATCTGGATTGTTTTCTTGAGCAATGCATAAAGAGGACAGCAGGAACGTCAGCGCGACAATGTACTTGAAGAAAGTAAAATTTGCTGCGAATTGATTTTTCATTTTTGATTCCTTGGTGGTTTTTAGAAATTCTAAAAAAAGTGCATTGTTGTCAAAAATTCAATCCAGCCGGCAATACGCCGCCAGGCCCTGCAATCCGCCTTCGCGGCCGAAGCCGCTTTCCTTGTAACCGCCAAACGGGCTGGTGGGATCGAACTTGTTGTAGGTGTTCGCCCAGACGACGCCGGCGCGGAGCTGGTTGACGATCTTGAAAATCTTGCTGCCCTTGTCGGTCCACACGCCGGCGCTCAGACCGTAGGGCGTGTTGTTCGCGCGTTCGACGGCTTCTTCCGGAGTGCGGAACGTCATCACGGCCAGCACTGGCCCGAAGATTTCCTCCTGCGCGACGCGATGGGACGCCGTCACGCCGGTGAGGAACGTGGGCGGATACCAATAGCCGCGTTCGGGCAGCGTGCAGCGCGTTTGCACTACTTCCGCGCCTTCGTCCACGCCGCTCTGGACCAGTTCGCGGATTTTTTCCAGTTGCGGCTTGTTGTTGATGGCGCCGATGTCGGTGTTTTTGTCGAGCGGATTGCCGAGGCGCAACGTCTGGATGCGGTCGCGCAGCTTGTGGACAACCGTCGGGAAAACACCTTCCTGCACCAGCAACCGCGAGCCGGCGCAACAGACGTGGCCCATGTTGAAATAAATCCCCGCGATGATGCCCTCGATGGCCTGGTCAATCGGCGCATCCTCGAAAATGATGTTCGCCGCCTTGCCGCCGAGTTCGAGCGTGATCCGCTTGCCGGTACCAACCACCATCTGGGCAAGCTGCTTGCCGACCTCTGTCGAACCCGTGAACGCGATTTTGTTCACGTCGGGGTGCTGGACGATGGCCGTGCCGGTTTCGCCCACACCGGTGACGACGTTGACGACGCCTTCGGGCAGTTCCGCTTCCTGGAAAATCTGCGCCAGCCGGAGCAGCGTCAGGCTCGTCGTCTTGGAGGGCTTGATGACGACGGTGTTGCCGCAGCAAAGCGCGGGGGCGATTTTCCACGCGGCCATGAGCAGCGGGAAGTTCCACGGAATAATCTGGCCGGCAACGCCCAGCGGTCGCGGGGTGCGGCCCGGAAAGGCGTAGTTCAACTTGTCCGCCCAGCCGGCGTGATAAAAGAAATGCGCGGCCACGAGCGGCAAATCCACGTCGCGCGTTTCCTTGATGGGCTTGCCACCGTCCATGCTTTCGAGCACGGCGAGTTCGCGCATCTTTTCCTGGATGATGCGCGCGATGCGGTAAAGATATTTGCCGCGCTCGCGCCCCGGCATTTTGCCCCAGACTTTTTCGTAGGCCCGCCGCGCCGCCTTGACCGCGCGGTCCACGTCCGCCTCGTCGCCGAGGGCGATTTCGGTAAGTTTGTCCTCGGTGGCCGGATTGATGGAGGGGAAATGTTTCCCGGAGTGCGGCGTGACGAATTTGCCATTGATGAACAATTCGTGTCGCGGCGGGATGATGTAATTTTTATGTTCTTCCGGCGCGGGCGCGTAATCCCACTTGTTGCCGAACGTGAGCCGGCGTTCCTTGAGCGGGACAACCGCGTGGGCGGCAACAGTGGCTTGTCGCGCCGAAGCGGAGCGAAGGCGGACGACAGCGTGGCTGGCAGAAACCTTACGGGAGATGGATTTGAGTTTTGTTTTCATTTTCAAAGTCCTGTAGCAGCCGACGTGAGGAGGCTCATTCCTCCGTCGGGAGAAAAAGTTGGAGCCTCCTCACGTCGGCTGCTACGAAATGGTTGATTGGATTTCACGGCAGCGAGAAGTAATCCGCACCCTGATAATTTCCATCCACTTGCTTGACGATTTGCATGAGCACGTCGTTGACGAGCGTGCTGGCGCCGAAGCGGAACAGGTCGGGCGTGAGCCAGTCGTCGCCGAGGGTTTCCTTGACCATGACGAGGTAATGCAGCGCCTGCTTGGCGTTGCGGATGCCGCCGGCGGGCTTCATGCCAATGCGGACGCCGGTGGCGAAAAAGTAATCGCGGACGGCCTCCAGCATCACGAGGGTAACGGGCAGGGTGGCGGCAGGCGAAATCTTGCCGGTGCTGGTCTTGATGAAATCGGCGCCGGCTTGCATGGCGATTTCGCTGGCGAGCCGGACGTTGTCGTAGGTGACGAGTTCGCCGGTTTCGAGAATCACTTTGAGATGCGCATCGCCGCAGGCTTCCCTGGTGGCGGCGATTTCGTCGAACATTTTGGCGTGGTCGCCGGCGAGAAACGCGCAACGGTTGATGACCATGTCAATCTCATCCGCGCCATCGGCCACGGCGCGCCGGACTTCATTGAGTTTGGTGGGCAGCGGAAATTGTCCGCTGGGAAAACCGGTGGCAACCGAGGCGACGTGAACCGGCGAATTGTCGCCGAGAAATTTCCGCGCGTATTTCACCATGTTCGGATAAATGCAAACGGCAGCACAGCTCGGCACGTGGTATTTCGGATCGGCGGGCTGGAGCGCCTTGCGGCAGAGATAGGCGACCTTGCCGGGCGTGTCTTTGCCTTCGAGCGCTGACAAATCCACCATCGAGACCGCCATTTTCAGTCCGGCCAGCTTGGCGCTGGTCTTGATGCTGCGTTTGGTGAACGACGCGGCACGTTCCTCGACCATGATCTGGTCAATCGAAGTTTGCGGTGCGATCCGGCTTCGCATTGCTTCGACGCGATGAAAGTGTGAAGTGCAAAGTGGACTCACCATCTGTTTCTTTTCCGGCAACGCGGACACTTTCATAATTTAACGCCGATTCTGAACGCGGAGCAGCAAGGCGTCAATGCGGTTTCAAAGCGTCGCGTCGGCTAAACTTGCAGCAATTTGATTTGTTCGCTGTCCTTGGCGACGGCCTCGCCGAGCGTTTGCGCCTGGCGCTTGCGGCGTTCGATGATGTGCTTGTCGAGCACGGGATCGTAGGGCACGGGATAATGGCCGTCATAGCAGGCCATGCAGAATAATTCCCTGGCTCGGCCGGTGGCCTTGACCATGCCTTCCTGCGAGAGATAGTGCAGCGAGTCGGCGTTCAGGTATTTGCGGATTTCATCCACGGAATTGTTCGCGGCCATCAGCTTGCTGCGGTCGGGAAAATCAATGCCATACACGCACGGATTTTGATGCGGCGGACAACTGACGACGACGTGGACTTCCTTCGCGCCGGCTTCCTTGAGCGTCTTCACGCGCGCCTTGCACGTCGTCCCGCGCACGATGGAATCGTCCACGATGACCACACGCTTGCCCTTTACCAGCGACGCGATGAGGTTCAGCTTCACGCGCACGTCGAAGTCGCGGATGAGCTGGGTCGGCTGCAAAAAACTGCGCCCGACGTAGTGATTGCGGATGAAGGCCATCTCGAACGGAATGCCGGATTCCTCGGAATAGCCCAGCGCCGCGCAGACGCCGCTGTCGGGCACCGGGATGACGAGGTCCGCCTTCACGCGATGTTCACGCGCCAGCTGGCGGCCCATTTCCTTGCGAACTTCATAAACACTGTGGCCGCCGATCACGCTGTCCGGCCGCGCGAAATAGACGTATTCAAAAATGCAAAACGCCCGGCGCTCGTGTGCGGGAAACGCCTGAAGGCTGACCAAACCTTTTTCGTTGATGATGACGATTTCGCCCGGCTCGACATCACGGACGAACCGGGCCTGAATCTGGTCAAACGCGACCGATTCGCTGGCCAGCACATACGCGCCGTTCAGGCGGCCGATGGAAAGCGGGCGAAAACCGTGCGGGTCGCGGGCGCCAATCAATTCCTTCTCGGTCATGATGACGAGCGAGTAGGCGCCTTCGAGATGGCGAAAAGTCTGCACCAGCGTGTTTTCGACGCCGCCGATGGACGGCTGCGCGAGCATCATGATGATGATTTCGCTGTCCACGGTGGTTTGAAAAACGAGGCCGCGACTTTCGAGGTCGTCGCGGAGCTGGGCGGCATTGGTCAGATTGCCGTTGTGGGCGACGGCGATCTGCCCGCGCATGCAATCCACCGTGAGCGGCTGCGCGTTGCGGAGGTGCGACGAGCCGGTTGTGGAATAGCGCGTGTGGCCGATGGCCACGTTGCCGACCAGGTCGTGCAACAGTTTGGAATTAAAAACCTGCGGCACGAGTCCCATGCCGTGGTGCTTGAAAAATTTCCCGTCGTGGCAGGTGACAATGCCGGCGCTTTCCTGGCCGCGATGTTGCAGCGCGTAGAGACCGTAGTAGGTGAGTTCGGCGGCATTGGGATGTCCAAAAATGCCGAACACGCCGCAATAATGTTTGGGATAGTTTTGCATCACCTGCTCGCGCCCGCCGCTGCATTGTCGCAAACGCAGGCCGAATGCGCAAGCCGGAACAAAAATGGGTAATGGGTCAGTTTGAGCTAAATTGGTGGGGCGAGACTACTGGCGAGCCGATTTTGACAGCAATCCCATCAGTCCCGGCTCGCGAGGACGCTCGCCCCACCAAAGAAGTCCACTACCCCCAAATGGGCGGTATCTTATTTCGAGCTTCTGACTCTCCAAACAAGGTATGCAATCAAAACAACCATCAGTCCTGCGGCAACTGCCCAAATAGGAATGCGGATGAAGAAGTAAAAGGCGAAAATTGCCACAAAATCATTCGTGTTCATTTTTATCGCTCCCAATTGCCCCACTCAAATACGGCTTCAGTTTTGCGGCCAGTTCTTCCGGCAGGCGTTTGGGTTTTTCGTTCACGCCGGCGCAGACGTGGAACGTTTCGGCTTCAGAATGAGTTTGCCATTTTGATTGACGACGCGGTGGGCGAAGTTCAACCGCACGCG
>JBKQOA010000127.1:0-25047 GCA_052145735.1 Limisphaerales bacterium | reverse complement strand
AATATATTGGCGCACTGTTGCCGACGTGGCGGAACTGGCAGACGCGCCAGACTCAAAATCTGGTACTCGTGAGAGTGTGTGGGTTCGACCCCCTCCGTCGGCACCATCTAAATCAACGACTTACGTTGATTTTGTTGACATGTTGTTACAGTGTTGTTACACTTTAACGCATGAAATCGAATGCTACCTCTAAGCCGGTCGCACCAAAATCAAAGCCTGTTCGCCTGCCGAAGACGTGGCCACACGTAATTCGCAACGGCGATGTCGCGGTTAAAATCTACAAGAATAAAGGCCATGTTCGCGGTAAAAACTTCCCGACTTTCCTATTGAGTTTCTACGCCAGCGGAAAGCGGCAGCTTCGCCGCTTCATGGATTTCACCAAGGCCAGCGCAGAGGCGACGTGCATTGCGGAACAGAAAGCCCAAGGCGCGCTCGGCGCAGCTGCATTGAGTGCATCAGATCGCGTGTCACTCGAACAAGCCCTGGCATTGTTGGCTAAGAACGAAGGCATCGCTCACGCCACGGTCTCCCGGCTTGTGGAGATCGTGCGCGACTATGCCACAGCCCGCGCAGGCTTGCCAAAGGGAGTGACCCTCGCCGAAATGGGGCAGTTCTACAAACAGAAGCATCCGGCCAACATGCCTCGCAAGACTGTGGCAGAAGTCGTCGAGGAATTCATCGCTGACCGTCGTAGCGCCGGTTGCTCAGGAATCCATGTAAACGACCTTGAAATTCGTCTCGGTCAGTTCTCCAAGGCATTTGAATTGCCCATTATTGGCGTCAGTGCGCCGTTGGTTCAGCAATGGATTTACGGATTGAAGAACCAAAAAACGAAGAAAGACACCGCCGCACGCACGAAGGAGAACATGCTCCGGCAGATCGTAAGCCTGTTCAACTTCGCGCGCCGTCAGAAATATGTGCCCGCCGAGCTTGCCCTCGAACTATCGGAAATTTCCACGCCCAGGAAACAGCACGCGCCCATTGGCATTTACTCACCCGAACAAATGCGCGCCATCCTTGCAGCAGCGGACGAGGCAGTAGCCCCGGCACTCGCCATTGCCGCCTTTGCGGGTTTGCGGCTGGCTGAAGTTTCACGGCTGGATTGGCGCGAAGTGCGGCTGTCCGAAAAGCTGATTGTCGTCGGGGCGGAAAACGCCAAGACCGCCGCCCGTCGTTTGGTGCCCATTAGTGACAACCTTGCTGCCTGGCTGTTACCACATGCCAAAAAATTCGGCTCGTTGAATCCCTGCAATGAACAGGCTGAAAACGTCGGCAACGCCTTGGGCGACCGTTTTGAACGGGCGGCGGCACGGGCCAAAGTCGCTTGGAAGCGCAACGGTTTCCGTCACTCCTACATTTCCTATCGGGTGGCCACACTCAAAGACGTACCTGCCGTGGCGCTTGAATGTGGCAACTCGCCTCAAGTCATTTTTTCCAACTACCGTGCGCTGGCAACCGATGCCGAAGCCAAGGCTTGGTTCTCCATCCTGCCTCCCAAGCGAGGAAGCTGAAAATTTCCGTCACGGTTCGACGTTGTCGCAGGATGCTTTTCCATCAACCGAGTTCGATTTCATGCTGTCCAATCCGCCCTGCCGCCGTGCCGGATTGGTGTTTCACAAACGGTCATGCGGTTGAGGCCGTCACCGACTTTTTTTCCGATCTGAAGGACTTGACCCGTGTGGACATGCAGGCGGTGGAAACCTGGCGCTGGGGTGGCAAATGGCTGCTCAATGATCCCGACATCATGCGGCGAAAACAGGCGGAATTTCTGGTTCACCAAAAATTCCCGTGGCAACTGGTGGCGCGGCTGGGCGTGCTGGATGCGGCCATGCTGGCCCAGGTGCGTGAGATTATTGCTGGCGCTGCCCACCGTCCGGGCGTGACAATCCAGCCAAAGTGGTATTATAATTTATGAAGAACATGACCATGCTCAAACTTGTCGAAGGCAATCTGCTCGAAGCCGAGGCCGACGCACTCGTTAACACGGTAAATACCGAGGGCGTCATGGGCAAGGGCATCGCGTTGCAATTCAGCAAAAAGTTCCCGGAGATGTTCGCGGAATATCGTCACGCCTGCGAAGCCGGGCTGGTGCAACCGGGCAAAATGCACGTTTTCGAGCGTGGCGAGATGTTCCAGCCGCGCTACATCATCAATTTTCCCACCAAACGCCATTGGCGCTCGCCGTCGCGGATGGAGGACATCGAATCCGGTTTGCACGCGCTCGTGCAGGAGATTGCGAAACACCACATTCGCAGCATTGCCCTGCCACCGCTCGGTTGCGGCAACGGCGGGCTGGATTGGGCCGAGGTTTTGCCCCGGATCAAGGCGATCCTCGGTGGTCTCAAGGACGTGAATGTGCTGGTGTTTCCGCCCAAGGGCGCGCCTAGCGCCGAAAACATTGTCCATCACACGCCGCGCCCGGCCATGAATCCGAGCCGCGCCATCGTGATCAAAATCTGGCAGCAGTATTTCGCGCTGGGCTATCAGCTCACGCTGCTGGAAATCCACAAACTGCTGTATTTCCTTCAGGAAGCCGGTGAACCGCTCCGGCTCCGTTTCGCAAAGGAAACCTACGGTCCCTATGCGGACAATCTCCGCCATTTGCTCCATCGTTTTGAGGGCCACTTCACACTTGGTTTTGCCGATGGCCGGAATAAGCCGGATACGGAAATTTTGTTGCAGCCGGGTGCTGTCGAGGAAGCGGAGGGGTTTCTGCGTGAACACCCTGACACCAGTGAGCCGAGCCTCCAGCGGTTGAACCGGGTTGCTAAATTAGTCGAGGGCTATGAGTCGCCTTACGGCATGGAGCTGCTCGCCACGGTTCATTGGGTCGCTGCCCATGAAGGCGCTGCAGATGTGGACACGGTCGTTTCCAGTGTCCATGCCTGGAATACCCGAAAGAAAAAAATCATGTCGGGAGAACACATCGTATTCGCCCACAACCGGCTTGCAGAGCAAGGCTGGCTGTAAGCCGATATGGGCGCCACGGACACCAGCGAAAAGGGCTTGGAAACGCTGATTGTTACGGCGCTCACCGGCGGTGCTACGTTGGCGAAATCGGCTGAAATCCACGAAACCGGCACTCCCGCTGGTGTTGGCTACGTTAACGGTGATCCCAAGGATTACGACCGGGAACACGCGTTGGACCTCGCATATCTCCTCGCCTTTCTCAATGACACACAACCCAAAGTCGTCGAAATGCTTGGCCTCGACGCCGATGGTCCGAAGCGCCAGCAGTTCCTGCATCGCTTACAGGGTGAGATTGCCAAGCGCGGGCTGATAGATGGTCTTGCCAACCCCCGTCGGCCCGTAAACAATGCATAGGGACAAGCCAGACGAATTTTTGATGACAGTTTCCAGCGTTCCAAACGCTACCGACAAGGCTGGATGTTGGATAACCTTTTTCTGAAAAGCCGTCAATCTGTCGACCTTACTCATATTGCTGAATTCATTCATATGCATTTTGTCCTTTATTGATCAAAGGTCACCATACTGGTCGAGCGACTCTTGTTCAGGATTCCAGTCGCCCGCTTCGTCTTCATCGCTGGATTCACGCGAACGTGAAGTATTTTCTGGATTCCCGTTTTGGCCCGCGGAGTTAGTCCACTGAATACCTTTGTTGGTTGCCCCTGGCGCTGAAAAACTTTGACATGAGCTCCCGCGATCCACAAATCTGGATCCCGTCATGCGTTACTGGTGGGTCAATCACAAGCAGACCTTTCGACACGAGTTCGAAGGCCACTACACCCGCGCGCACGTGCACGTTCGTGTATGGCCTATTCTTCTTGGGGATCACGCCAGGGAAGCTCGATGACCATGAATTTCATTTCCTTCTGTTGGCCTGTGCTTTCGCAACTGCAAGGGACCAACCGAATTATCCCCTCTTGGCCGAGGGATTGCAGGGCAGCGTGAATTTCTGCCTGGTTGCCGAACCTTGACCACTCGGAACAAGACCATTCCAAGGCGACCGCCGTTGCTCCCCCATCGTTGGTCCAGGTGCGTGTCTCCCACAGGATTTCCATTAGTAGCGCAACTGCCAGATCATTTGGCAGGTCCCGCGCTTCCTTGGAGTTGGCAAGCCACGTTTGCAGGAACTGATGGAAACCACACAACTCCTGAAGTCTGGCGGATTGTGGGGATGGCTCAACGGTATCGGCGCCAGTCGCCTTTTCAGCCATCTGTACGTCGGTTGGGCATGGTTTTGGCGTGTTGCTACCCATGTTTGTTGACGATTTCTGTGATTTATGGATTTTCATATACTTATAGAACTGATTTGCGGCGATATGGTGGCCGTACTGGGAATCAAGCCGTACTGGCCCGCGGCCAGTCGTGCTGCGCCGTGGGGGTGGCGGCACATCGTCTGGCGTGAAAGGCATTTTCCACGCCGGGTCGTGGGGTGTCATTCCTTGCCATGCCGGCAATGCTTTTTCATGAATTATCGTTACGATTTTTTTCATATGTTTTATTCTTTTTGTTTTATCGGTCATTAGCGGCACATTGCCGCGACCAAGAAGAAGAACGGAATTCCTGAAATCTCTGAGCACGTTAAAAACGTAAACAAAAGATACTTGTACAATAGTGGGCTGGGAAATCATCGTCTCAGTAAAAAAACTCTGGGACAATCTATGCCTCCATGCGAAACTTTGAGACAGATTATGGCTTGGTCAACAACGGAGTCATTGGCGTTTGTCCAAATTCAGAGTGACGACGGCAGGAATTCCCACCTTTTCCACTTATTTTCGAGACAAACTTTGAATTACCATGGAGACAAACATTGGCTAAAGTCACACTTCTTGTAACTGCTACCAATTAATGGCCGCTTTGGCCACTATATGGCACCCAAAATAGGGGCGGCCAATTTATCGTCGCAGTCAGTTCGGATTGAAAAGCCCACCCCGCCCTTAAAAGTTAAAGATTTCGTGCGTTTTTGGCCAGAAACGGATTCCTGTTGCAATGGCCAGTCAGCCCTGTGGCCTTGCTTCCAGTGTGATTGGTTATTTCCATGGTCATCCTCGGCGCCGGACTGGTGGCCCTCACCAAGGCGCTGGGAGGATGAATGAGTGAGTCAGATGGCAGGCAGTGGCGATAATTTTTAACCGCCATGCCGCAAAGATATTTGGCGCAACCAGTAATTTTACTAGGTCTAATCTGGTAATTTTTCGAGGTCACGCCGGGGCACTTATCCGCCACTGTCGGACATCGCCTTCCCCTGCGGGGATCGGCAGAACCAAAACGAGAAAGTAACACAAATCAATAGCTCCAGCTAAAAATGGCGTCTGCCCAACGAGTTCGAGTCATACCGATTAACGACGGCGGCTGGCAAATGAACCGAAAGCGAATGCCGTTCGGGTGGCTTTTTAGGCTGGCGGAAACCGGCGGCGAAGATAAGTTGCCATTGATGACCATCCAATCCCAGTAAGTCCAATGAAAGCCGAATCCTCCAATGCCGTTGAAGGCAACCGGACGGCGCGCATGCTGCGCTGGATGACGGTCGCCTTGCTGTGGGCCCTGCTGGTCCCGCTGACACTCTGGTCGGTCGCGGCGCTTTGTTTCGACGTGCGAATTTCGTGGCTGCGGCTTCCGCTGGCTGTGATTTACGGACTGGGCATGCTCGTCGTGTGGATATGGGTGCGCCGGCCGTGGAAGGCGCTCATCACCGCGGGCGGATTCCTGCTTGTGCTGGGCTGGTGGCTCGCCTTGAAGCCTTCGAACGACCGGAACTGGCAACCCGACCTGGCGGTGCTGCCATACGCGGACATCGCCGGCAACCAGGTGACCATTCACAACATACGCAATTGCGATTACCGTACGGAGACGGACTTCGACGTGCATCATTACGACAAGACTTTCAATCTCGACGCCCTGCGCGCGGTGGATTTGTATCTCGTCACCTGGGGTTCGCCGCATATCGCGCACACGATGGTGAGCTTCGGTTTCACCAACGGCGACTACGTCTGCTTTTCCATCGAGACCCGCAAGGAAAAGGGCGAAGACTACTCGGCCGTAAAAGGTTTGTTCCGACAGTTTGAACTGACCTACATCGTGGCCGACGAACGCGACCTGGTGCGCCTGCGGACCAATTACCGGCAGGGCGAGGAAGCCTGCCTGTATCGTTTGCACACGACGCCGGCACAGGGCCGGAAACTTTTTCTCGATTATCTTCGCCGGGTGAACGAACTGCACGCGCACGCGGAGTGGTATAACGCGATCACCGACAACTGCACGACTGCCATCCGCACCCAACGCGCCGCGGCCGACCGCGCGCCGTGGGACTGGCGGATGCTGGTCAATGGCCACCTCGATGAATTGCTTTACGAGCGCGGGATGATCGTCACCAACCTGCCGTTCGCGGAGTTGAAAAAAATGTCCAATATCAATGCCCGGGCCCGGGCAGCGGATCAGGCGGCTGATTTTTCGCAACAGATTCGCAAAGGCCTGCCTGGTTTCGATGAAGCCATCAAAGGAGAATGACCATGAGCAAATATCTATCCATATCATCGCAAAACGGGCGTAGCGGCTTTCGGCAGAAAGCCGAACCATTCTGGTTTTTGGGCCATCCCGGCGGTCTGCCGACGCGCCGCTACGATCGCCGGGAGTTTTTTAGAGGTTTTCTGCTTTGGTGTTGCCTGGCAGTTGCACTCATCGCCCTGGCGGGCTGCACGACGCCCATCGGAGCGGACCTGGCGACACCGCGCCAGGCCTACGTTCACCTTCAACGGAACGCCCTCAACAGCGGCGATTGCAGCGGCGATGCGCAAGTGGTGTTGCATCGTTATAATTTGGATAAGTCGTTTGAAAAGAATCCGGACGCAACGCTGCAGCGGCTTCAGGCCATCGCCTGCGCCGATGACCGGCGGGATGTGCTCTACGCCCTGTGTGAATTAAACTACCGGAACGCCGATCGCCAGAGCCGGAGCGTCAAGCCGGGCGTCCCGCGCCTGGCGCGCAACAGCTATTTCACCTCGGCCATTTACGCCTACCTGTATCTGTTCGGCGACAGCCGCGAAGCACCGCCCAGCCCCTATGACCTCCGGTTCCGCGCCGCGGGCGATTTCTACAACCGCGGTCTTGCCCAGGGTTTGATGGTGAACACCAATGCGCTGGTCGAGCTGGACAGCGGTGTGCGCCGGACGCTGCCCGGACCGGTGGAAGTTAAATTTACGCAGCCGGGCTTTCCGTGGAGCCTGGACCTGATTGATAAATTCTATTCCGCCGATGAATTCATCGTGCGCGGCCTGACCACGCGCAACCGTGACTCGGGCCTCGGTGCGCCGCTGATTGCCGTCAGCCAAAAAACGGGCAAATTCCAGGAGCGGCGGCCGGTTCCGGCCACGGTTTTCCTCCGTGTGTCCGGCGACGTGCGGGCGTGGAGCGCGGGGAAAATGGAGGCCACACTCGAACTCTATTCCGCCTTCAATGTCACGACGGTCGAGGTGAACGGCAAACCGGTGCCGTTGCAGACCGACACCACCGCGCCGATCGCCCGGGGGTTGAACAACAGTCCGATTTGGAGTCTGGGGCTGGCCCAGTTCTTTTCAACGGAAACCCAGGTCAAGACCGGCATTCGCCTCATGGAGCCTTATACGCCGGGCCAGATTCCCGTGGTGTTTGTGCATGGCACGGCCAGCAGCCCGGTCTGGTGGGCCGAAATGTGGAACACGCTGAACGCCGACCCGGTCCTGCGCAGCCGGTACCAGTTCTGGATGTTCAATTACGCCAGCGGGAACCCGATCACTTACACGGCGGGCATCCTGCGCAACGACCTGATGGATGAGGTCAAAACCCTCGACCCGGACGGGAAGGACCCGGCCTTGCGGCAGATGATCATCATCGGCCACAGCCAGGGAGGGCTGCTGGCCAAACTGACGGCGACCGACACCGGCGACAAGCTCTGGCGCATCATTTCCCAGACGAACATTGACGATTTGAAGATTGACGAAAAAACCCGCGAGGTGCTGCGGACCAATTTCTTTTTCAAGCCGCTGCCCTTTGTCTCGGAAGTCATCTTCATCGCCACGCCGCACCGGGGCAGCTACAAGAACACCCGGTTTGTCCAGCGGTTCCTGAATCGCTTCATCAAACTGTCCCACGACCTCGCCGACACCTCCGCCAGTTTGTTGAAACTGAAGGAGACCGTTCAACTCCCGGAGCAATTGCGCAATGGCGTGCCCACCAGCCTCAACGGCATGGCCACCGACAATCCGTTCATGCTCACGCTGGCGGACATTCCGACCGCGCCGGGCATCAAAGCCCACTCCATCATTGCCATCCAGGGCAAGGACCAGCCGCCCAAGGGCGCCGATGGCGTCGTGACCTACACCAGCGCCCACGTGGATTACGCGGAGTCGGAATTCATCGTGCGCAGCTTCCATACGTGCCAGGACAAGCCGCTGACGATTGAGGAAGTTCGGCGGATCCTGCTCGCCCATCTGGCCCAGGCCGGACCGGCGAAATGAGGGTTCGATTCCCTTCACCCGCTCCACTTCACTTGATGCGACAGGCTGCGCCCCGTTTTGCCCCTCTGCGCCTGAAATCTGCGCGCGTATTTGTGTATAGTTTCCCAGCCGTGGCAGATTCTTGATTGAATCGTAAATTGGCAACTTTGTTTCATCGGTATAAACTTTTGCCGTCAGCTTGATGTCACTGTGCCGCATCAATTTCATGGCAAATCGTTGCGCAACGCCATTCCGTTGCAGGAAGGTTGCCCAAGTATAACGTAGTACGAGAAAGTCTGCGAAGCGGCCCAATTCGTCCTGATAGGCGATGCCAAGAGCTTCCACGTCCTTCTGCAAACGCCTTGCTCGCGGTATGCCATTCGGGAAAACCAGATCATTTGCCGGCCAGCGCGCCGGATGATGCGTCTGCAATGCTTCGACAATTTCAGGCGCCAGCAAAACCACCTCCACGGTTTTGTTTATGGCTGTTTCTGCGCGGCCGGCCGCATTTTCCTTTGGAATTCCGCCCCTTACCGGGCTCGATCCGCCCCTCAAACCACGCAATGTGTCCCTGATTCATCATGTTTCGGCCCGTTTATGTTAAATATCACCCGATGAGTTGGCAGGTTTCTGCCTGGTGCGAAATTTGAAAGTTAAACCGGAAAAATTTATGAAAAAGTCATGGATGGTTTTTTTACTCGGCGCCCTGCTGGCGGCCGGCAGCCTGGCCATGTCAGCGCGCGCGCAGAACGATGTATATGCCGTCGAGTTCAACACCGGCGACAACGGTTTCGGCATCATCGATCTGATGAACGGCACCTTCACTGAAATTTCCGATCTGGGCGGAACACTTTACAACGACATCGCTTATTCCCCGGATGGAACATTATATGGCCTGGCCAATAATGGTGCATCCTTGGTAACCTTTGACAGTACAAGCGGCGCCGTCACTCCCGTGGCATCGTTGGACGTGCCCGGCCTTGAATCCATCGCCTACGCGCCGGACGGGACCTTGTTCGGTGCAGCCCAGAGCGGCCTTTACACGATTGATCCCACCACCGGGGCGTCAACCTTTATCGGGAGCTTTGGCGATCCTTACAACCTCAATCTCGCGCAGAACATCCGTTTTGACTCCGATGGCAACCTCTATCTGAGCAATACCGGAGACAACACGGACATTTACCAGGTGAACACCAACACCGGCAGCGCGACCTTTGAAGGGGAGGTTGAAGGCTATTCGGACCTGGTCCTCGAGAATGGAAGCCAGTACATGTACGGGGTCAGCATTCCTTCGATCAACGGAGCCGGTTCGCAGCCGGTGTTGCTTTCCTTCGACCTGGGCAGCTTTGTGGCTGGCGGACTCAACGCGGATGGCAGCATCCATCAAATCTCAGTTACGATGGTGGGTGCGGGTGGCGACTTTCCCGTCAACTTCAATTTCTCAGGCAACGTCCCCAATCCGCTGCCGGCGAACATTCCCGACGCCAGCACGGTTTCAATTGCCGCCACGCCGAATGGTCCGGCCATCACCCTGTTCGGGAGCACCAACCAGACCTACGTGATCCAGGCCTCCTTCGACATGCACAATTGGACTGACATTGTTACGAACAGCACCGACGCAACCGGGATTCTCTTGTTCATTGACTCTGACGCGACGAATTATCCACAACGCTTTTATCGAGGCGTTGCACCGTCACAGTTATGATCGCGCCGATGGTGCTGGATGTGAAAAAAACATTGCCCGCTTTTCCTGCAGTTTATTCATGGCCGCCGTGCTGGCGCAGCAATTCCGCCACGACCCCGGTTCCCTTCAACGCCGCATAGTACAAAGGCGTCCGGCCGTTGTTATCCCTGGCATTGACTTCGGCCTTGTTGGCCAGCAGCAAGTCCACCACGTCCTTGTGGCTCCCCACTGCCGCATAGTGCAAAGGCGTCGCGCGGTTGTTGTCCCTGGCATTGACCTCGGCCTTCCTGGCCAGGAGCAATTCCGCCACGTCCTTTTGGTTTTGGACCCCAAACGCCGCACAATGCAAAGGCGTCCGGCCGTTGTCATCCCTGGCATTGATCTCGGCGTGGTTGGCCAGCAGCAATTCCGCCACGTCCTTGTGGCCCATAATCGCCGCATCCTGCAGTGGCATCATGCCGTTGTTATCCCTGGCATTGACCTCGGCCTTGTTGGCGACCAACAATTCCACCACGTCCTTGAAGCCGCCGGCCGCCGCCTCGTGCAAAGGCGTCCCGCTGCGGTTGTCCTTGGCATTGACCTCGGCGTTGTTGGTCAGCAGCAATTCCGCCACGTCCTTGAAACCCTTGGCCGCCGCCAGATGCAAAGGCGTCCCGCTGCGGTTGTCCCTGGCATTGACCTCGGCCCTGTTGGCCAGCAGCAATTCCGCCACGTCCCTGGAGCCCTTGGCCGCCGCCAGGTGCAAAGGCGTCTCGCCGTTGTTGTCCCGGGCGTTGACCTCGGCTTTGTTGGCCAGCAGCAACTCCACCACGTCCTGGTGGCCTCCCAGCGCCGCCAGGTGCAAAGGCGTCCGGCCGTCGTTGTCCCTGGCATTGACCTCGGCCTTTTTGGCCAGCAGCAGTTTCACCACGTCCTGGTGGCCATTAAACGCCGCCTCGTGCAAGGGCATCCTGCCGTTGTCGTCTTTGCTGAAAACCAGAGCCGGATTGTGTTTGAGCAGCGCCTTGACCTTTTTCAAGTTGCCATCCCGGGCTGAGTCATGAATCTCGCCGCAGAAGGCGAGGCTGCTCCAGGCCAGCGCGACCAGCATGACGGCAGCGCGGCGGAGAATTGGGGAGTGGCAGAGGCCGCTAAAAAAAGATCGCATGTTACACATGATTGTTCCAATTGAGGCGAAACGTCAACCTGAAAGGTTCGTTGGTTGCAGATTCAAGCGGCGCGCGGGCTTATGCCGCCAGGATTTGGAAAAGGGCGCGAAATCTTCCACGGGTCGCACCGCCGGTCGAAATCCCCCGGCAGTAAATCCGCGCGCGGAGCTGGAGCAGCAGATGCTAGCGGACCTTGCCGGCGGAGTTTTCGAGCACGACATGGGACAGCACGGCCGTGTCGGACTTGTCCGGCACGTGCGAGCAGAAACCGATGCCGACGTAGAAAGGCCCGTCAATGTGCAGGTTGGCGGGGGCGCCGACCTGGTGCAGGGGTTCGCCTTTCAGACTGACGAAGAGCGTAAAGGTGTCGCCGTGCTTTTCGATGCCGATGCGCGTGGCCGCGTCGCCAGCGCGGCTGCTTTCCCCTTTGATACGACAGGCCTCCTTGATGTCAGCGCCCTTCTCCGGACGCAGCGCGAGGTGGATCAACCCGGCGCCATGCAGGGCGGTCATGACTTCTTTGGAATTATCATCCAGGTCCTGGCGGATGACGAGGACGGCCTTGCGGTCGCCGTAACCGTTCGTATTCGGGAAGGTGACGTCGGCCGCGAGTGAAACGTCGCCCGACATTTTCTTCCAGAGATAACGGAACTCATCGCGGAAATACCAGATGTTGTAGCTGGCGGAGTTGAGGGTATAGCGCTTCGTACCGGCGTCGTAACTGGCGCTGCCCGGCAGCAACGGCCCACCAATGTCAGACTGGCCCTCAAACACGCTGATGGGCGTGGCAAAATTCACGGTGGGCCGGTTAAAACCCGCCGGTGGCGGCACCTGCTTGTGCGTGGCGGAACCCGGCAGCGCCCAATCCGGCACTTGGGGCGCTTGCGCGCAAAGCCACTGCGGCGCGGCGCATAGTATCAGGGCAAGCAGCAAGGGCCGGCCGGCGGGTTTCATGGTGAGGTGAACGATATAATGCCCATGGAAAAAATCATTGGTCGGGAGTGGCGCATTGGTGATGATTAAACCTCGCGATAAGTGCCGCTGTAAAGAAAAAACCCGTTATCGGCCTGCGACGTTTCTTCGATTGACCGGGCTCAATTTTCCAGTTCGTCAACGCATCACGAACCCACTGTCGCTCTCGTTGAATCAGCATTGGCAAAAGAACAATGCCAGCAAGAGAAACCATCCGGCGTTTGATTCGCAGAACAGTCGGGTCACGGCATTTGGAGATGGTAGAAACGACCGGGATAATTGTGACGGAATCTTCATCTGCGCCCGCATCCGTTTGTGCTCTGATTCTTTTGGTTTCATGTTGTCATGCGTCCGGTGCAAACAGGACAACCAACAACGGGCACGGCCCGTCCAATTGAAATCGAAGGCTGGTTTCCGACGGTTGGCTGTTTATTTGGCTGTTTTTAACTAATTTATATTGAAATTTTTCCTGGTTTTGCTAATAAGTCATTGAATGGCAAAGCGAAAGATTGGTGGCTTGTCACGGCGCTGGCTGGGGAACCTCCGGGTGGCTTGGTTGACGTCTATGTTGATGGTTTTGCCTGGGTCGGGAAATATTCTTCGCGCGGCGGGCGTTGTGCCTTCCAATTCCCCGTCCTCAAACACGACCACGACGGCTTCGCTGGAATATCGGGAAACGGACCGTGGTCTCATCAACTGGAGTGTTTCCCTTTCGACGCAAACCGTTCCTTTCAAAAAAGAGCCGGTGGCGGCTTCGGGCAAAATCATCCGCGGCGTTTTGAATTTTGGCGCCGATTCCAGCAATTCCATTCCCTTTGTCTGGCAGCGCGACGCGGGTAAACTTTATCTCGACCTCAATCGCAACCAGGATTTGACCGATGATCCCGAAGGGGTCTTTTCCGTCCGCGCGTCCAAGGCGGCCGGTTACCAGACGTTTACGAACATCCACCTGCTCTTCAACACCCCATCAGGCAAGTGCCCGGTGCTGGCGGACATCAGTTTCTATGATTTCCTTTCGCAGCCGATTTGCAACCTCGCGGTGCGCTCGTTCTGGCAGGGCAGGGTGACGTTGCAAGGGCGGGACTGGCAGATGGGCATCGTCCCCAATGCATTAAACCAACCCGGTTGGTTCGAGAATGGCCGGATGCTGCTGCGCCCTTGGGAAAAACGAAACCAGTCCTTCAACACTTACGGGGGTTCGTTCGCCACCGTTCCCTTTTCGCGGAAACTTTTCGTTGACGGCCATGCCTGGCAACTGAACCTGGTTGCCGGACCGCAGGACGGCGAAGCGAAGCCCGCCCTCCAATTCACGGAACAAACCGTCCCGCTGGGTGAATTGAAAATCACCGGCAAATTCATCCAGCGCCTGATCCTGCCGGGCGGGCCCTGTCTCGTGGTGCTCGATCAACCGGCCGCCAACATGCAGATTCCGACCGGCAGCTACAACCAACCCGACATCCGGCTGGAACAAAATGGCGCCGAAGCTTATTGCAATTCCAGCCAGGCGCCGTTTGGCCGGCGGATTTCCGTGGATGACAAGACGCCGGCCATTTTGAACGCGGGCGGGCCGCTGACCAATTCCATCATCGCCAGCCGTCACGGGCAGGATTTGCGGCTGGATTACCGCCTGGTCGGCGCGGGTGGCGAAACGTACCAACTGGCGAACCAGGATCGCTCCCATCCGCCGGCGTTCGCCGTTTACAAGGGCGACAAAAAAATTGCCTCCGGCACATTTGAGTTTGGTTGAGGCGGCACGTGTTCGCACTCATGGCGAGTGCCTCTCACCGCTGCCGGCAAACTGAGCATCGTGGCTTCGGCCGATCTCGGGGCGCTGGGTTCGCGCGAGGGCTCGCCCGTCTCCTGGGACTGGGTGATGCCCGGCGTGGCGCCGCTGCTGCTGCCGTGGCTGATCATTCTCGTTTTGCTGGTCCTGAAATCCAACCGGTGCGCGGCGGCGTGGTTGATCTGGCTGCCGCTCGGATGCGTGATCGCGTTCACTCAGTCGTCTTTGGCAATGCTCCTGCCATCGGGAACAGGCTTTTTTCTGGATGCCATTGCCGCGCTGGCCTTTGGTCTGGCCGCCGTCTGGCTCCTGTCAAATTATTTGCGACGGCAACATCGCCTGCTCACGTTCCTGTGCCTCCTGCTCGCCTTGGCGGTCTTCAGCGGGCTGGCGGCGGGGGCGAAACAGGGCTTGAGCCTGCTGGCCGTCGAATCACTTCAAATCGGCATCGTGCTGGCGATCGGCGTGCTGGCCAGTGCGGTGGCATTGAATCTGGCCGGGCTCACTTGCCGCAGCGGTTACCGGCTGCTCGGACTGTATGCCTGGCTGCTCATCCTGCTGGCCGTCGTCTGGCTGGTGCTGGCCGCGCCCTTCTTTTTGATTGCGCTGATTGCTTCCGGCGGGAGAATTGCGTGGGGCGAATTCTTTGTTCCCGTCCTCGCGGTGGCGATGGTCAATTACGCGACGCTGCTGCCGTTTTTGATCCTGTCGTCCGCCAGCCCGTTCTTCCGCGAACGGCTCAAGGCCTTGCTGCACGTGAAACCGGAAGCGCCGCCGCCACTGAACACGCCTTTGCCCGACGCCCAATGGAAAACTTGAACTCGATGAACAAATAAAACTACCTTGACCTTATGCGACTTCCCGGAACATTGATTCTGGCCGGTATGGTTCTCGCCGGCAGCGCGTTCGCACAATCCGAGCAATGGCTGGAATACCACACCAGCGCCGAGGGCCGGGCCTACCACCAGATGGAACTGACCACCAACCCGCCGCCCGGCATCGCCCTGCCCAAGCTGAACGCGCCGCCCTGGTTCGCGCGCTGGTCCACGCCGATGGATCCCGCCGGCGGCCGCTGGCTCTGCTTCGACCGCACGCGCAAGTCCGGGCCGTATGACCGGCTGTACATCGACAGCAACGGCAACGGCCGGCTGGACGACAAGACGCCCATTCAGGCGCGGCTGGATTCCTCCTTCGCCTTTTTTCCGCCGGCGCCCGTTGTTTTCAAGGGCGAGGACGGGCCGATCACCTATCATCTCGTGTTCCGGTTCTATCAATACGAAAAGAATCCCGCGCAATTGCTGGCCTCCTCCGCCGGCTGGTATGAAGGCGTGGTGAATTTCGACGGTGTGAAAAAGCGCATCCAGCTGATTGACGGCAACGTCAACGGCACCTTCAACGACGTCGCGCCGGATCCGTATGCCAGCGACCGCATCCAGGTCGAGGGCGACAAGACCGGCGAACGTTTCCTGGGCAGGATGCTGGAAGTGGACGGAAAGTTTTTCAAAATCGAAGCCGCCCGCGACGGCGCGTTCGTCAAGGTGCAACCGGCGGAGAACGTCACGCTCGGCCAGGTGCGCGTGCCGGAAAATATTTCCGAATTCGCCGCGTTCGGCGAGAACGGCCATTTTGTGCGCCAGCCCGCGAACGGCGAATTCACCCTGCCGGCGGGCCATTACCGGATCTTTCGCTGGACGATCAGCCGCCAGGATGAAAAAGGCACGGCCTGGACGCTGTCCGGCTATAATTTCCCCCAAACCGCCGGCTTCGAGGTTGCCGCCGGCAAGACCGCCGTGCTGGAGATCGGCGAGCCGGTGCAAGCCGCGCTCAAAGTGACCGAGAGTACCAACCGCCAGGTCGCCTTCAGCCTCAGCTTCGTGGGGCAACAGAAGGAATCCATCGAGATGCTGCGCGACGGCCAGCGCCCGCGCGGGCCGAAATTGATGCTGGCCAATGCCGATGGGACGGTGTGTTACACCAACACGTTCGAGTTTGGGTGAGGCGGCGTTTGTTCGCTCTCATGGCGGGAGCCCAAAAATGTTCAGCGTCCGTTGGCCGGCAGCGTCAAAATTTTCAGCCCGTTCCAGGTGCTGACGAGCCCGGTGAAATTGGAAGCAAAACCGTAACCGGAACCGAAGGTGAAGTTGACCCGGGACCGCGCGCGGTTGGTGCCCGGCCTCCGGTTGATGGCGGTTTCCGGCACAACCAGATGAATCAAATGAAAACGACACGACAATTGTTTATGACCGCCGCAGTCGGCGCGCTCGTCTGCGCGGGCGCGCACCTTCGCGCGCAGGAATCCGCGCCCGACGCCTCCGGCACGAATACGGCCGGATTTTCCGGCACCGTCACCGACACCGCCGGCAAACCCGTCGCCGGCGCGACGGTGGAGTATTGGCGTTACGGCGAAAATCCGGCGAACATTTTTCAACCGGGAATGCCTGAAATGGAAAAGCAAACCGCCACCACCGGGGCTGACGGCGCATTTTCATTCCCGGTTTCAGCCGGCGCGGGAATCCTGCTGGCGCAAAAACCAGGCCTGGCCCCGGCGTGGAAATTGTTGAATCAAATGCCCAACTCCGCGCGCGCGACGGAAGGGAAACTGGTGCTGACGCCGCCGGGAATCCTGGCCGGCGTGGTTATGGATGAATCGAACCGGCCGGTCGCCAACGCCGGGGTTTATGTGGCGATGGCGGTGGGAGAAAAGTCGTTTAACAACGGAGTCATGATGTTTAATGTGCTGTTCGGCCAACCGGCGCGCGATCATTTTTCGGCGCCCACGGATGCGGCGGGACATTTCCGCATTGAAAATTTCCCCACCAACGCCGTTGCCATGCTGGCGGTTGAGTCGCCGGGAAAAGTTTTGCACCCGCCGGAGCAGGAATCTTACAATCTTGAACAAGCCGGATACCGCGCCGGCCAGGAGGACATCAAACTGTCGGTCGAACCTGCCGGCGGCATCGAGGGTAAAATTTTCGTTGGCGAAAACAACCAGCCGCTGCCCGACGCGCAACTGATGTTGCTGCCGGACGAACCCCGCAGCTTCATGGTTGAAGCAACGACCCCGGTAAAATCCGGCGCCAACGGCGGGTTTCATTTCGACCGGGTGCTGGCCGGCTCCTACCGCATCCAGTTTTTTCCCGGCCCCAAAAATGATTCCGGCTGGGTCGCGGAAATGGTTCCCGTCACCGTCACCGCCGGGCAGACGACGCGCGCCGTGCAGGTGAAGGCGGTGCGCGGCGCGTTGCTGGAAGTGACCGTGCTCGGCCAGGCAGACCGCAAGCCGCAGCCCAAGGTGAACGTCACCGCGTCCATGGACGAATCCAAGTTCCACGGCATTTCCGACACCAACGGCGTGGCGAAAGTCTTTGTGTTGCCGGGGAATTATCAGGTCTCGGCCTTCCGGCAGCAGCCACGGTTGGCCGGCCAGACTTCCGCCACGGTGGAGGCGGGCAAAACCAACCGCGTTGAAATTGAAATGGCTGAAATGGCCGGTGGGCCGATGGGTTCTGCGCCGGCGATAAAAATTTCCGGCGTCGTTCACCTGCCGGACGGAAAACCCGCCGCCGGAGCCTCGGTGCAGTTGGTCGGCGGATTCAGCCCGCGCGGCGATGGTCTCCAGACCGCCGCTGACGGAAAATTTGAAGCGGAATGGAATCCGCGCCAGTTTGGCGGACAAAACGACTCAACCGCCTGCATTCTCGTCCGCGACGCGGAACACAATCTGGCGGTGGCGCAGGACCTGGACGAGGACACCACCAATCTGGATTTGAAGCTCGCGCCGGGGCTGGTGCTTGTTGGCCGCGCGGAGGCCGGCGGCAAGCCGCTCACTAACGCGACCGCGCAGATCGTTTTCTGGATCGGCCACCGCGGCATGTGGCTGCAAGGCCTGGCCCGGACCAACACGCCGGGGCAGTATGAAATTCCCGCGCTGCCGCCCGGCAGAAAATACGGCGTCACCGTCTCCGCGCCGGGATACGGACAGAGGCAGAATAACAACCTGGAAATATTCACCGAAGCCGGCCGCCAGGAACTCGACACTGTGGAACTCAAGCCGGCGAACCTCAAGCTCGCCGGCCAGGTGCTGGACGCCGACGACAAACCGGTCGCGCGCTGCAACGTGAGCCTTTTTGGCGAAGACCAGCCCAGCGCCAACACCCGGACGGATCGCGACGGACGATTTTCCTTTGCGCATGTTTGCGAGGGAACCCTCCACATTTCCGCCAACAGCCAGCGCGCTTTCGGCAGCGTTTCCGCCGAGGGTGGCGACACGAATGTCGTTTTGCATCTCGGCGAAAACATGAGTTATTCGCCCGACTCCAAACCGCACCCGCTTCGCGGTGTGGTGACGGATGCCGACGGCCGGCCCGTTGCCGGTGCGCAGGTGGCGGTGTTCCCGAACAACGGCGCACACTGGGTCAGGACCGGAACCAACGGCGCCTACAGCCTGAGCTGGTCGCTCCAGTCGTGGCAGTTGCAAAACGGCGGAGCGCTGCTCGTGTTCCGCGACCCGGCGCGCAACCTGGCCGGCACGGAGGAGTTGCCGGAGGAAACCACGAACCTCAACGTGAAATTGAAACCCGCGCTGGCCTTCTCCGGGCAGGTGAAAAATGCCGACGGCACTCCGCTGATCACGGCCCAGGTCGGTTTGTGGCTCAAGGCGGGCAACAGCTACGAGCAGCTTGATGAGCAGATGACCAGCCCCGTCAACGCGGAAGGCCGCTTTGAAATCAAGTGTCTCCCGCCGGACGCGCCATACCTCGTTTATGCGTCGGCCAAAGGTTACGGCAAAGGCCAGCAGCAGCTTCAGCCGGATTACGAATCGAACCGCGTGGAACTTGCGACGTTCGTCCTCAAACACACCGACCGCGTCATCGCCGGAAAGGTGTTGAAAGATGACGACAAACCGGCGGCCGGCGTGACCGTGCAGCTCAATGGCGAAGACCAGCCGGATGGCAACCTGACCACCGACAGCCAGGGCCGTTTTCATTTCCAGGTTTGCGAGGGACAAATCCGCCTGTTTGCCTACTCGCAAAACGGTGGTGGCAACGCGCAGGCCACGGTCGAGGCGGGCGACACCAATATCGTGATGACCTTGGGTTCCCAGCCGGGCAATGTCCGCGAGGCGCCGCGCCGGACCGCGCTCAAAGGCAGTCCGCTGCCGGATTTGGCAACGGTGAATCTACCCGGCGACGCCGCGCCCGCCGGCAAGCCGGTGTTGCTCTGCCTGTTCGATGCCAGCCAGCGTCCGTCGCGACATGTCATCCGCCAGTTGGAGGAACAGGCAGCCGCACTGCGGCAGCAGGGTGTCGCCGTGCTGGGCGTGCAAGCCGCCGTCATCAGCGATGAAACATTCAGCGAATGGAAAAACGCCGGCCCGGTTTCATTTCCGGTCGGGCGCGTGATGGAAAAATCCGAAAAATCAAAATGGGCCTCGGCCGTTTCCGCGTTGCCGTGGCTGATTCTCACCGACGCCAATCATCGCGTGGCCGCGGAAGGTTTTGCGCTCGATGAACTGGACGCGCAGGTCAAAAATTTGGCGAAGTGATCTCAAGGCAGGGCGTCGCTGCCGCGACGCCCAAACTTCCGTAAAAACGAGCGAAGCGATGTTTTTTGCTTTTCCCATCGCTGGCGCCTCTCCGCTCACTGGCCCTGCCAGAATCTGATTCAGATTGAAATCCTCTCCGGAATCTGCCCCAATGCAGCCATGCGGGTGTTTGGAAACGGCAATTCGGACCGTCCGTTGCATTTTGCGAGCGGCGCAACGACCTGTCCCGGAGGTGTCAGGCGACCTGGTGGCGCTCCTGGTCTTCAAAACCAGCGTGGGGCTCAACAAAGTCCCAGGTGGGTTCGATTCCCATCCGCCTCCGCCAATTTCCGATTTTCTCCTCCTCGTTCTCGTCCTCGTCCTCGGGGAACTGGAGTGCCAGGGCGTCGGAACATGGGAATGTTGGAATCGGGAATACCATTACTTCGCTGTTCCGCCTCCGCCACATTTGCGAAACCGGACGGCATGAACTACGCTTGTCCCTGACCCGGATGTTCAAACGAGTACCACAGCCACCGGTGAATCCCGCCTTGCGCGCGCTGGAACGCCATGATTTCTGGCCCGGATTCGTCGTCGTGCTGGCTGGCGTCGTCGTGGCGGTTTGCGGCGCGCGGCATCTGACCGGCGTGGACACCGTGGACGGTAACACCGCTTCGGAAATACAACTGGTCAAAGCCTTCTCCTCCGGCGGCGTGCAATACGCGAGCCAGTTGGCGCCGGTGGCGCCGCCCAGGCTTGAAGACCCCGCCGCAGAAGCCGAGGCGCTGGACCGCTGGGCCAGACAACAGGCCAACGCCCAGCCTCCGGCATGGAAAATCCGTGTGGATGTCGGGGCGAAAACGCCCTGTCCGACCTGAATAAAATAAATTCCGGCCACACGGCGTGGCCAACCTGCTTCCCATGGAATGTCCTGATTCAAAGTGCCAGCAATGGCAGCCGGCGACGCTCGGCCGGAAGCTGTCGCGTCTTCGTCCCTGGGTGCAAACCGGTTTTCTCGGCGTGTGGCTCGCGCCGGTGGGCCGGTGGCTGCATGGCATTCCCGGCTGCGTGTTCCACTGCTACTCCTGCCCGTTGTCGTCCTTCGCCTGTCCGGTGGGCGTGGCGGCCAATTACGCCGCGCTGCTGCCGGTGGCGGGTGAAGTGCCGTATTTGTTGATCGGCCTGCTCCTGCTCGTCGGCGCCGCCGGGGGTTCAATCGTTTGCGGCTGGGCCTGCCCGTTCGGTTTTCTCCAGGACTTGCTCGGCAAAATCACGACGCGGAAAATTGCCCTGCCGGGCTGGGTGGGCCACACGCGTTACGTCGTGCTGGTGGGATTGGTGCTGCTGCTGCCGATGGTGCTCGGCTTCAAGGGCATTCCGTTCGAGCGCCAGGCTGTTTCCATCTGCCGTCTTTGTCCGGCCGGCGCGCTGGAAGCCGGCGTGCCTTATTCCGTTCAAAGCCTGCTGGCCGGCAACGGCTGGATGATGAGCGGGTTGAAGACCGGCATTCTGCTGGCGTTCCTCGCCGCCGCCTTGTTCATCCATCGTCCATGGTGCCGGATTTTTTGTCCGCTCGGCGGATTTCTCTCGCTGTTCAACCGGTTCAGCCTGTTTCACCTCCGGTTCAATCCCAAGGAATGTGTGGAATGCAATCTCTGTCGCAGCCGTTGCTCGATGGGCGTGAAAGTGGACCAGGCCGTCAACGTGTCCGGCTGCATCCGCTGCCTCGAATGCACCACCTGCGGCGCGATTGAGCCATGTTTTGCGCTGCCGAAAAAGGAGCCGGTGCAAACGCCGGGAAATCCGGCATGAGACGAACTGCGAGGCCGGGTTATTCGCGATAGACGATGATGGACCGACAGGCGCTGACCTTGCCGTAGAGGTCCAGCGTATCGTAGAACACCTGCACGTTGAAGGTTTCTGCCTTGCCGTCGAGTTTGAGATCGTTTGGTACCCGCCATGAGTACCCGCAGGTGCCGTCTCAGCCAAAGGGCATGACGCCCTCAGCCACTTTCTCGCCATTGGCCCGCGTGATGATCACTTTGGGGTCGAGCGAAAGATTGCGTTCATAACCCAAGGCCTTGCCCTCGGCATCCTCGGTCTGCTTGTGTGAAGTGTCTTCCAGCCGGCGGATCATGATGTCGAGTTTCGGGTCCACCAGCACGGCCATGACCATGAGGGTATCGCCTGCCTTGACCCGCTGGCTGTTGGTCGGTGAGGTGAACATCACGTCGGGCCGGCTTGAGAAATCCAGCACGAACGGCTGGTCCTTGCGGATCGTTATTCCGTAAACGTTCGGTCGCCCATCCCGGTTCTGGCGTTTGCCTTCCGAATGGTAATTTTGCGAAAGCTGAATTCGCAGCCGGCCGAATTGCAGCGTGAGAAATTCCGGCAGGTAATCGCCCGCCGGCACCTGGCAACGGCTGGCCTCGACCGGCCGGCCATCTTTGATGTCGCCGCCCGCCGCGACGGCCCAATCCCGGGCTTCCAAGGAACCGGTCAGGCTGAAGTTGGTGTTGGTCAACTTCCGCGCACCCGGTCCAATCTCAAAGGTCCCTAGGTCTCCCGGATACGGATGCACGGTCAACTCGCCGTCCTGGGTGGCGGAAAAACTGAAGAAGCGGCCGTTCACCTTGTGCATGGCCGATATCCGGTCGCCGCCCCACCAGTCAAAGGAGGTTTTCTCCCCGCTCAACTCGAGGGCGGTGCCGGGAAAATCAAAGGTGGGGGATATGGCATAATCATTACCGAGCTCGGCGTGGAACCTTTCGCCCGCGATCCGGATGTCGCCTTCGAAAAGGCGGGTGCGCACAAAAAACAGGTAGCGGTAGGTCTGCTTCTCATCCCCGGTGAGGAGCAGGCGCGGCATGATTTCCACCAGGTTGGGGTTGCCGCCATTGGTGCCCAGGTTGACTTTCAGAAAATCAAAGGCCGCCACCGCCTTGATGCCGCCGAAGTTCGGTTTGTAGCCGTGATCGGGCGGCGATTGCTGGAGTTTGACGACCGGATCGTTGCGCAGATCGAGGTCGCGGTTGGCGTCGAAATAGAGGCGGTCGTAACCCTTGCCGGTTCCGCTGCTTTCATCCACGGCAAAATAAAAGAGCATGCCGGAGTTGGTGTCGTCCGGCCTTCCGCCAAATCGGACCGAGCCAAAAATCGGCACTTGGGAGACGAATGCGGGATAGTTCTTCACTTCCGAAAAGGGCTTGTCCTGGCACCGGCACATCTGTCCCCGGAGAAAGTTGTTCTTGGCCGGGTCAAAGACCGAAACTTCGCGCAGCTTGAAGGTTGTGTTCTGGCTGGTGTCACCCGCACCGAGGATTCGGGAGGCCAGGCCGATGCCGATCACACTACCGACGAGCAGGCTCAGGATGAATTTTAACTTGCCCGCAGAAAACCGGTTGTCAACAGCGTCTGACACAACCGTAGTATAGCAATCTCTGTGGTGGTTTACAAGCGCCGCCGGGCGGAATGACTAATGACGAAATCCTAATGACGAAAGAATGCTCAAATGACCAAATGCCCAATGCGCCGGCCAGGCTGCTCGTTCGAGCTGCGGGCTTCTTTCGTCATTATGGTTTAGGAATTAGTCATTTGCTTTGACTCCGCCACAGGCTTTCCTGGTAAAACATTTTCACCGGCGCGCCTCCCATGGCGATGGCGCACCACGCCGCCTCGTCCAGTTCCGCCTGCGTGATGCCCAGTTCGCGCGCCCGGCGAAAGTGTGCGTCGAAACACTGATGACAACGGCTGTGCACCACCAGGCTGAACAGGATGAGTTCCTTGGCCTTCTCGCTCAAAACGCCGCCCGCCTGCACCGAACGGATCATCGCGCCAAATGCCTTTTGCGTTTCGCCGACTGAACTCGCCGCGCCTTCGCCCTTGAACATGTCAGCGCAGCAATCGTGTCCCTCGCCCATCGGATTTCCCTTCTCCGCATTCGATGGGGAGAAGGTGGCCTCAGGCCGGATGAGGTGTTCCCCGGGAGTGGAGAGGGTGCCCGCTGGGCGGGTGAGGGAAGATTCTTGAGAGGCCGAATCTGAGGTTGATGATTTCATAGGTTTGCTTTTTGGGTTTGGAGTTGCGTCTTCCGGCGGCCGCGCAAACGCGGAACTCCGAACGATCGTTTCAGGAGTGCCTTGGCTGACATGAATTTGGCCGTCGGAGGGACCGATAATCCGGCCGATGACAAAACCGCCGGAACCGCGGCGGGCGAGCGATTGCTGGAACGTTTGCAGCCGTTCCGGCGCAATCGTGATTAACAAACCGCCGGAGGTTTGCGCGTCGAAACCCAGATTGACCAGCGCTTCGTCCACACCCGGCGCAACGCGAATGGCCTCGCCCACATATTCGCGATTCCGCTCCACCGCGCCCGGGATCACGCCTTGACGAAGGGCTTCAACGGCGCCAGCAAAGGCCGGGAGCGAGTCGGCAAACACTACCGCGGTGTGTTTGCCCTGGCGCATCAGCCGCAGCAGATGCGCGAACAAACCGAAACCCGTGACGTCCGTGCAGGCCGAGGCGCCGGCTTCCTTCATCGCTTCCGCCGCCGCCTGGTTCAATGTGGCCATCGAAGTTTCGGCGGCGGCCATGCCTGACGGATGCCCGCGTCCAATTTGCCGGCAGAACGCCAGCACGCCGGTGCCCAACGGCTTGGTCAACACCAGCACGTCGCCGGCCTCCGGCTTTTCCAGCGCGGCAGCCACCTTGGGATTGATCAGGCCGGTGATGGCAAAACCGAGCTTGATTTCGTCGTCCTTGATGCTGTGCCCGCCGACGAGCGCGACGCCCGCCTTCTCAAAAATGTCCATCGCGCCGGCCAGCATTTGGTACATCACCTCGCCTGGCAGTTTTTCGGTGGGGAACGCCAGGATGCTCAAGGCCGTGCGCGGTTCGCCGCCCATGGCGTAAATGTCCGACAGGCAGTTCACGGCGCAGATCCGCCCGAAAAGATGCGGGTCGTCCACACAGGGCGTGAACACATCCACCGTTTGCACCAGGCAAAGGTCGTCGGAGATCCGGTAGATCGCGGCGTCATCACCTGCGGCCAGTCCCGAAATCACGGCAGGATCGTTCACCGCGGGCAGCCGGCCCAGCACCGCGTCGAGTTCGGCCGGGGCGATCTTGGAAGCGCACCCGGCGTTGCGGACCAGCTCCATCAACTTTACCTGCGACAGGTCCACCGGGTCGGGCCGCTCGCCCGCGCACGGACAAATCCCGTCGTTGCGGAAAACGTCGCACGGGCATGGACGCCGCACGTCGCAGATGCAGTGGCCCAGCAGTTGCGACCGCTCCATCACGCGCCGGCGTCTGGCAAAATCAACTTTCATTTTAATGACCTTTGCAGGACGTTTCATTCGCCGTAGCGGCGTCTCGGCAGAGCGCCGCAAACTTCAAAAGATAAATAGTCCGGCTTTCTGCCGAAAGCCGCTACGGCGATTTAAATGAAAATTGATTTTGCCAAACGCCGGCGCGTGATGGAGCGCTCGCAATTGCTGGGC